>CACGGY010000001.1 GCA_902572675.1 uncultured Prochlorococcus sp.
TGTTTCTTGACAACTATTTTTTTAGCCGCATTTTTCATAACATTTAATAATCAAATAGTACAGTTAGTTTTTCAAAGAGGATCTTTTGATTATTCAGCAGCTTTAAAAGTAAAGAACATATTAATTGCTTATGGAGTTGGCATACCTTTTTATCTTTATAGAGATTTATTAGTAAGAACTTACTATTCAATAGAAAAAACAAACTTCCCTTTCAAGTCATCATTTGCAGGGATAATATTAAATATTTTTTTTGATTGGTTGTTAATTGGTGCCCCAATTAATAATTTTGGGAATCTTTCTCCATATAATTTTGGAGTAATAGGAATAATTTTATCTTCAGTAATAGTCAACTTTATAGTTTGCGTTTTGCTTTCTTTTAATCTGAGAAATGAAAATATCTTCTTACCTAGCTTGGATTTATTAAGGAAAATTATACTGATGGCATTAGCGGCATTTATAGACAGCATCCTTTGTTTTACTATTCTTAAAACTACAAATAACTTCAATTCAATTCTCGGAGAATTTTTATTAATAGTATTTGGATCTCTAACTTTTTTTGTAATCTATTTTTTTCTTACAAAATGCCTGAAAGTAAATAAATTTAAAGTTTATAAAAAAAAGATTTAGTTTTCAAAAAAACTTTCCAAAATCTCCTCTAATTCTAGAATTTGTGAGTTAGTTATTAAATTGATTAGTGGAATACTGTTAACACCATCCCCAACTTTTACATTTATTGATTTCAAACTTATTTTCGCAGCCTCCAATGGCCCTTGATCTTTATTGCTGATACATTCAATAGCAAGATTTCTGGCTAGGCCAGCATCTCCAAGATATAAATTCCACTTTTCTATTTTTATAAAAACCTTTTCTGAAATAATATTTTCTAGATCACTTATTCGTACCTGAGAGTCCATAAATTAAAAATTAATTAAGTTGATTGTTTTGAAGTATCTTTAGGTTTTTTCATAATTACAAATAGTAAATGGGAAGCTAAAAGAATTGACCAGAAAATTGCAAAATTATTAAAAAAAGCGATTTCATATTTAATTTCTTTTAAAAGCCAGGTGCCACTTACTATCGCAGTAAATATCATGCAGTGAATAACAAAATTTACTATTCGAGAAAAATGTTTATATATGGGATCTTCTAAATCACCATTTCCGTACCACTTTATAGGCATATTAATAATTAGATTGTTAATAATAGATATTTTACCTGAAATCTAGTTGACTAAGAGACCCTGAAACAGAGATATTACAAATTATGCGCCTGTAGCTCAGTGGATTAGAGCACCTGACTACGGATCAGGGTGTCGGGAGTTCGAATCTCTCCAGGCGCGTTTAAAATTCTGAAATATTCTTTTTATATTTTTCTAAAAAATATCGTCTATATTATGTATATTACTTATCAAATTCAATGAATATTCTTCAAAATCTTAAAGAAAGTGATCCAGTAATATCAAATTTTATCAACTCTGAAAAAAATAGGCAGGAAACTCATCTTGAGTTAATCGCTAGCGAAAATTTCGCATCAATTGCCGTTATGCAGGCTCAAGGTTCCGTCCTTACAAATAAATACGCCGAGGGATTACCTCAGAAAAGATACTACGGGGGATGTGAATTTGTTGATGAAATCGAAGAATTAGCTATTCAGAGAGCAAAAAAATTATTTAATGCAAACTGGGCTAATGTTCAACCCCATAGTGGAGCACAGGCAAATGCTGCTGTTTTCCTAAGTCTACTTAAACCTGGCGACACAATCATGGGGATGGATTTATCTCATGGTGGACACCTAACTCATGGTTCTCCAGTAAATATGAGTGGTAAGTGGTTCAATGCAGTTCACTATGGTGTAAATAAAGAAACTAGTGAATTAAATTTTGATGAAATAAGAGAGATAGCACTTGAAACAAAACCAAAATTGATCATATGCGGATATTCTGCTTATCCAAGAACAATCGATTTTGAATCATTTAGAAATATTGCAGATGAAGTTGGTGCTTTCTTAATGGCTGATATTGCACATATTGCCGGTCTTGTAGCAAGTAAACTTCACCCAAATCCAATCCCTTATTGTGATGTAGTAACTACAACTACTCATAAAACATTAAGAGGGCCTAGAGGGGGTCTTATCTTATGTAAAGATGCAGAATTTGGAAAGAAATTTGATAAATCTGTTTTCCCTGGAACTCAGGGTGGGCCCCTCGAACATATAATTGCCGCTAAAGCAGTTGCATTTGGAGAAGCCTTGCAGCCAGATTTCGTTAATTATTCCCAACAAGTAATAAAAAATTCAAAAGTTCTAGCTTCAACTTTAATAAATAGAGGTATCAATATCGTGAGTGGAGGAACTGATAACCATATTGTTTTACTCGATTTAAGAAGTATCAATATGACTGGTAAAATTGCTGACTTACTTGTAAGTGAAGTGAATATTACTGCAAATAAAAATACCGTTCCATTTGACCCTGAATCACCTTTTGTAACCAGCGGACTAAGGTTGGGAACTGCCGCTTTAACTACTAGAGGCTTTAATGAGAATGCTTTTGCTGAAGTTGGCGAAATTATTGCTGATAGATTACTAAACCCAGACGATTCACTAATTGAAAGTCAATGTAAAGAAAGAGTATTAACCTTATGTAATCGTTTTCCTCTTTATGAAGGCAAACTTGAAGCATCAATAAAATGAGTCCTAACTCCAAGGGAGTTGAAATTCTTTCAATTGGAACAGAGCTACTCTTAGGAAATATTATAAATACAAATGCTCAATGGATTTCTGAACAGTTATCTCAATTAGGCTTAAATCACTTTAGGCAATCAACTGTAGGTGATAATTATGATCGAATTATAAAAGTAATTCAAGAAATATCGAAAAGAAGTAATCTTCTTATTACAACTGGTGGCTTGGGACCCACCCCAGATGACTTAACTACTGAAGCAATAGCCAAATCTTTTAATGTAACTCTTTTTGAAAGACCCCACTTATGGGATGAAATTAAACAAAAACTGCCAAACTCAAAACTCAAGGACGATTCATCTAGCTTAAGGAAACAATGTCTCTTCCCAAAAAATGCTCAAATAATCAATAACCCAAGGGGTACTGCCCCAGGAATGATATGGGAACCAATAAAAGGATTTACTATTCTTACATTCCCTGGAGTACCAAGTGAAATGAAAACTATGTGGGAAGAGACAGCGTGTGATTTCATTAAAACCAAATTCTCAGATAATTATTCCTTTTATTCAAATACTCTTAAATTTGCAGGTATTGGAGAATCTAGTGTTGCAGAAAAAATTAATGATCTATTGAATCTTAAAAACCCTACTGTTGCTCCATATGCAAACTTAGGAGAAGTTAAACTAAGAATCACAGCGCGAGCAAAGAATCATCTAGAAGCAAAAAATATAATTAAACCTGTAAAAGAGAAATTAAAAAAAGATTTTTCGAAATTTATTTTTGGGGAGGATAATGAAACTCTGCCTAGCGTTTTAATAAAAGAATTAACCGAGAGGAACCAAACTATTGTTTTTGCTGAATCCTGCACCGGAGGCCTTCTATCCTCATCACTAACATCAATTTCAGGCTCATCTAAAGTTTTTCAAGGCAGTATTGTTTCCTATAGTAATAATCTCAAAAAGTCACTATTAAGTATTCCGGAAATTATTCTTCATAAGTATGGAGCTGTTTCTAAAGAAGTTTGTGAGGCTATGGCAATTAATGTCAAAAATAGTTTAGGAGCAGACTGGGCAATAGCGACCAGTGGAATTGCTGGTCCCAATGGAGGAAGTCAAGAAAAACCAGTTGGACTAGTATATATTTCAATTGCAGGACCAAATAATCATATTACCAATATCAAAAAAATATTTAACTCGAACCGAAATAGAATAGAAATTCAAACACTAAGTGTAAATGTGTGTTTGAACAGCCTCAGATTAATCCTATTATCGAATAGTAAATAACGTTTCAACAAATTGAGTAAAGATACCTTATTCGATAAAGTTTGGGATTTGCATAAGGTTTCCAGTCTTCCTGGTGGCTCAGATCAAATCTTTATTGGTCTTCACCTCATCCATGAAGTAACAAGTCCTCAAGCATTTGGCGCTCTAAAAGACAAAAATTTAAAAGTAAAATTCCCAGGTAGAACTGTTGCTACAGTTGATCATATCGTGCCGACAGATAATCAAAGCAGACCTTTCAAGGATAATCTTGCAGAGCAAATGATTGAAACACTTGAAAAGAACTGCTTACAACACAAAATAAGATTTTTTAATATTGGTAGTGGTAATCAAGGAATAGTACATGTAGTAGCTCCAGAATTGGGTCTAACACAGCCAGGTATGACAATCGCTTGTGGAGATTCTCATACTTCAACTCATGGAGCTTTTGGTTCAATTGCTTTTGGTATAGGTACAAGCCAAGTTAGAGATGTTCTTGCTACTCAAACAATAGCTATGAACAAATTGAAGGTAAGACAAATTTGGTGTGAAAATAAATTATCTCACGGGGTTTATGCTAAGGATCTAGTGCTACATATTATTAATAGACTTGGTGTAAAGGCTGGAGTAGGTTTTGCGTATGAATTCGCAGGCCCTGCAATCAATTCATTATCAATTGAAGAAAGGATGACTATATGCAATATGTCTATTGAGGGAGGCGCGAGATGTGGCTACATAAATCCTGATGAAAAGACTTTTAATTACATTAAAAATAAATTATGTGCGCCCAAAAATGAGAATTGGGACGAAGCACTATCATGGTGGAAATCATTAAAAAGCGATGCAAATTCTATTTATGATGATGTAATTAAATTTGATGCTTCAAAAGTAGAACCAACCATAACCTGGGGAATTACGCCTGGTCAAAGTGTAGGAATCAATCAAAAGATACCTCTTTTAAAAGAATTGTCCCCAAATGACCAATTTATTGCTGAAGAAGCTTTTGAATATATGGGTTTCAAGCCAGGTCAATTAATTAAAGATACTCCAATAGATGTTTGTTTTATAGGCAGTTGTACTAATGGAAGAATCAGTGACTTAAGAGTTGCTGCCAAAGTATTAAAAAACAAAAAAGTATCCCAGAATATCAAAGCATTTGTAGTACCAGGTTCTGAGAAAGTAGCTAAAGAAGCAAAAATAGAGGGACTTGATAAAATTTTCTTGGATGCAGGCTTTCAATGGAGAGAGCCAGGTTGCTCTATGTGTCTAGCCATGAATTCAGATAAATTAATAGGGAACCAAATTAGCGCCAGTTCAAGCAATAGAAATTTCAAAGGAAGGCAAGGATCTCCAAGTGGGAGGACATTATTAATGAGTCCTGCAATGGTTGCTGCAGCTGCAATATCAGGAAAAGTAACTGATGTAAGAGATTTTATGTAAAAATGATCGAACAGTTTCAAGCCCCATTTGGGCCAATATTAAAAATAGTAGGTAAAACGATAGTATTGGTCGGTGATGACATTGATACCGATCGAATTATTCCAGCTCGTTTTTTAAAATGTGTAAATTTCGACAATTTAGGAAAATCCGTTTTTGAAGATGATAGGAAAAATCTTAAAGGGAAACATCCTTTTGATTTGGAATCTAATAAAGGATCTTCAATACTTATTGTTAATAGTAATTTTGGATGTGGCTCTAGTAGAGAACATGCACCCCAAGCCCTTCTGAGGTGGGGAATAAGAGCGATAATTGGAGAAAGCTTTGCAGAAATCTTCTATAGTAATTGTATCTCTATTGGGATTCCGTGTTACACACTTCCAAAAAAAATAATTAAAAATATTCAAGAGAATAAAAATGAACATTTTTATGAAATAGATATTAAAGAATCCATCTTAAAGTCTAAAGTTTTTAATTTAGATTTACAAATAAAAAATTCATCAAAAAATATGTTTTTGTCTGGGAAGTGGGATGCAACCTCAACACTTCTTGAAAATGCAAACCTAATTGAACAAAAATTAAATGATTTACCTTACACAAAATTTAATCAATCCAATGAATTATTCGAAACCATATAAAGAAAAACTTATTCCTCCAGATTGGTTATGTGGTTGAAAAAAGATACCTAATTCGTATGATCTTTTTTTCAAATTTATGGAGATTTTTGAACTTATAAAATCTCCATAATCTTGTGAATTTCCATCCAAATTTAAAGTAGCATCCGTTTTTAAAAGGATAGGACCAAATAATTGTTGATCAAAAGCCAAATCTAATGTAAATTTATCTGAAATTTGATCGAATTTAAAAATGCTCTCACCGCTTTTTAGCTTATAAGAAGGGAATAAACTAATTCTTGTATAATCAAAATATTTTTTCTTATATTCTCCAAAAACAAATTCAGGACCAGCTCCAAATTCAATATATTCTTGATGATTACCACCATCATAAAAAGAATAAAAAGCTGCTAATTTTGTATTAATATTGATTCCTTGATTGACTGGCTCAAAAATATATTTAAAAGAATTATCAACGAATTTATTTTTAGATTCTTTAGTGGATAGAGAAATTTTTTGGTCCAATGAATAAAAAATACTACCTTTAAAACTACTCACTAAATTTTTACTATTTAATTCTTCACCTTTAAAGTTTCCCAAACCCAAGGTTATTGTCTGAGTATTAGCAATTCCATTTTTTTTCCAAGTATTTGTATTTTCTAGTTTTGAACCATAACCTAAATAGACTTCCGCTTCGCCTATGGAACCATTCCAAATCCTATCTCTATAAACCCCATATAAACTTTTAACCCAAATTGAATCTAAAAAGTCAATTTTTTTGCTTAAGTCAAATTTTAATCTTGAAGCATCTAAAATCTTTCCAGAATCAAAAGAATTTAGCTTCTTTGAAATTTTTAGATCCCATTTGTCCAATTTACCAATAATATCTGAATTTAAGGCAAAATAATCAGAAAAAACAGTATCTCTTTTTACTCTATCTGCGGTTATTGATTCCCCATCTCCAACAAAACTATTTGTATAACCCTGCATTGATCTTTGGATCAAAAATTGAGGCTCTAGATTCAATTTTAATTTGTCTGTTAACTTTATAGGATCTAATCTTCTTCCGATAAAATAACCATCCTTGTCTAAATTATCGAAGCCTAGGTACCATTTTGGTTTTAGACCAAACAAAAACCCCTGTTCTGAATCTCTTATTGTTCTATTTCCAAACCAAAAAGGAATCGAAAACTTATCTTCTAAAACTAAATAACTTATCGATGATCTTATTTCTAACCTATCATTTTTTGGAGTTATTTTTAGGTCATTTATTACAAAATTAATTTGATCTGATTCAAGCAAATCATTTGTAAAAATTGCTTTATTAGCCAACCATTGGTCATTTTTAACTTTTAATTCATCTGTATAGAAAATCCAATTATGAACTCCATTCGAGGTATGTAGTACCTTGACTTTATTGATTTTTTGTACAACTGATTGAATTTGATCTGAATCATATGAAGTTAAATCTAAATTTTTTAAAAGATTTTTAGTTTTAATTAAACCTTTTACTTTAATGAAAGAACCTTGATTATTTTGAAAATCGAAATTGATTTTCTCTGCATTAAAGAGTTGATCTCCAAGAATTAAGGAAACATTACCTTCTGCTTCAACAACACCCTTGGACTTATCATAAATAAGAACATCAGCTTTTAAAATATTCCCTTTATAATAAGCAATTACATTACCCTCAGCGAATAAAACTGACTCCTGCTGATATTGTTTGTCTGATTGTATTTTTAGCTGCGATTTTAGATTTAAATTTGAGTCTAGTGCAATTTTTTTAATAACTTCTGAAATATTGTTAGTTTTTCTAACGCTAGAAGATTCTTTTAGAACTGAAATTTTCTCCAAAAAATGTTTATTAACGTCCCAAACTTCTTGTGTTTTTCTATAAGCAAATGTAGGTGT
The DNA here is from genome assembly GCA_902572675.1 of uncultured Prochlorococcus sp. Classification (GTDB taxonomy): domain Bacteria; phylum Cyanobacteriota; class Cyanobacteriia; order PCC-6307; family Cyanobiaceae; genus Prochlorococcus_A. The sequence goes on from CACGGY010000001.1 coordinate 7,898, forward strand.
AGCAGGGTAAAAAAAGTTTATTAAATTAACTAAAAATAAATTTGTAAATATAAATTTTCTTATTTTAATGGTATTCAATATTATTTCCCAGATAGAAGAAATTAATCCTGAGGACTTTCTAAATCTTTCCTATTAGGAGTTCTTGTAGGATCACTTGCCAAGAAGCCAAAGAGAAATATTCCTACAAAGAAAAAAACGATTGTGTAAACTGAAATTTTTAATGCAAGCATGGAACTACGTGAGCTGACTGAATTATATCTTATAAAGAATATATTTAATTTATGGTAAAAGGTTTACTTTTTGTATTTTTGGAAAATTTTGAAATACTTTAAAAGAAATTAATCATCATGATCATCCCATGGATCTGTAAGCTTTGCTGCTTTTGGTCCAAATGCAGTCCAAAGACCAAAACCAGTTAAAGCAAGTAGGATTGCCAGGATTGTAACTGCTATGGAAATTGCAGGATCGGGAGCAGATGATAAAGTTTGCATCAATTTTGATAAGTTTGTAAACAATTTATGTATTAGTTCTTATAGAATAGCGAAATAATATTCAAATTTGTGAATTAAACATGGGTCAAAAAACAGCATTAGGAAGTCTTTTAAAAGCTATTGGTAATTCAGGCCAAGGAAAAGTTGTACCTGGTTGGGGAGCAGTTCCTGTGATGACAGTCATTGGCTTACTGCTACTAGTTTTTTTAGTTATTCTTTTACAAATTTATAATCAATCCCTTCTGCTGCAGGGTTTTTCAGTGGATTGGAACGGCAATTAAATATTCAATTTTCAAAAGTTTTCTATTTAATTTAAATTTTAATAGATATACTTTCTGTTTTAAATAACTTAGTTATAGTTTGTTTGTTAATTCATAATTCTCAATGATAGTGTCTTAGGATCCAATTATGAATGAAATATTTCTGGTTGGTTTGGGGAATCCAGGTAAAAAATACTCTAATAGTAGGCATAATATAGGTTTTTTGTTGCTTGAAAATCTTTCTAAGAAGTATAATTCTAATTTTATTTTGAAAGGTAAACTTAAAAGTTATTGTTCAGAAATACAAATTAATAATTACACTTACAGATTATTTTTACCGACTACGTTTATGAACAATTGCGGTGAAGCTGTACGAGCAATTATAGATTGGTACAAAATAGATTTAGATCAGATTATTATAATTGTCGATGATAAAGATCTTCCTCTTGGTAAAATAAGATTCAGAAAAAAAGGAAGTTCAGGTGGGCATAATGGACTTAAAAGTATAATTGATAAACTACAAACTCAAAATTTTAATAGAATAAGAATTGGTATTGGGTCGCCTCCATTAATTAAAGGAACGGATAGTTTTAATACAATTTCTCATGTATTAGGAAATATCTCTCAGAAAGAAAAATTGATTTTGGATAAAGTATATAAAAAAGTAATAGAGTCCCTCGAACAATTAATTACGAAAAAAGAAGAATATATTATAAATGAATTAAATTCTTTTGATAAAAAACACATTTAACAAATGCGGTCAAAAGCAGAAACAACAGCATATGTAAGTATTAAAGAATATTCCTTCTCAAAAAAACAAATTGAAGGAGTTGTAGAAGCTAGTCAATTTCAATGGACTTTTACATGGTCTTTTCATAAAGGTTTATTATTAGTTAACCCTGCTTTGGGAAGAGCATTAATTGAGGATGCCCTCTTAAGATTTTTATTGAAAAAAGATTATCAATTAGAATCAGGAAACGAATATAAGTTTATTATTTCAGCCAAGTTTTAAAATCTATATTTTGATTCAAAGTAAACTTCATTTTGCAATAATCTTCTAAAATTATTAAAGCCGATATTGCGTCGAGATTCTTATTAAGAAGAAAACACTCCCTTGGTATGAAAAACTTCCAACCATTAATTGGAAAAAGTTCGAAATATCTTGCTTTAGCTCTATAAGTAGTATTTTTTTCGTCAAAAGTTATTACTTCTTTTTTTAAAAAAGTTAATTTCTCTTTAATCTCTTTATTGGTTGTACCATTACCAATAATAATTTTAGATATGCCTTCAACCGTATTTAAATCTCTAAAATAATCTTCTAGTAATTCACTTTTAAGAATAATAGCTTGATAAACTTTTTTTTCACCTATGTCAGCCAATACTAAGCCGCATTTAATTTTTCCAGGATCAATACTTATTACTCTATTCATTTAAGATTTGATTTTTAGAATATTAATTTCAACAATTATGGGTTCTGCAGTTTTACTATCTCTTAAAGATACTACTTCTAACTTAAATTTGATATTTTGATTATTTTGCAAAAAGTCTCTAATTTTTTTTACAAAATTTCCTCTTGTATTGATTTCACTAGCTTGTGATCCTTTTAACTTAATTTCATCTCTCGTTTCTATAAGTAATGATTTAATTTTTGAATTTATAGATTTAAGATTTAAATCACTTTTTCCCAAAATAGAACTTTTAATAACATCTCCTTTCCTGACTATATACTTATTCTCTAATAAATCAGGTGATACAAAAACATAATTATCCCCTCTTAACACATTAGTTGCCGATTTAATTATGAGAATCCAATTGTCACCTTTAGATGCTAAATTTTCAATCTTGTTTATATCGCTAGGTCTCCACAAAAGAATATTTTTTGCATCTTTTTTACTTGGGATAACAATTTTCCTAACAAATTTATCTGCTTCATTATAGATATTTCCCAATGCTAATTTTATATTTGAACTAGAGTTAATTTCAGCAATAAATAAAGTTTGTCCTCTTTTAATAACTATATTTCCTCGTCTAAATTCATTTACATCATTTTTTAGTTTATTTAATTCCTTTTCTTTCAAAATAATCTTACCTTCGAGTCTCTTTTGTTCTTCCTGCAAAGGTATTAAAGCCTTTTTACTTTCATCTAAAGTTCTTTGCAAAAAAGGAATGTCAACAAAAAGTCTTTGTCTAAATTCTTCACTAACTAAAATCAGTAGCCCTATTGATATTGAACTAATAAAACCACCAGTAATTATCGTTACGATTGTGGCTGTTTTCTTTGGTCTTAATTTTAAAATACTAAATCTTGCTTTACCAATCTTTGTACCAAGCAAATCTCCAAATGGTGCAATTAATCCTCCAAGTAATATTAAAAAAATTATTAGAATCCAAGCCAAGCTTTTTATTTACCCTATACATCATATTTAATAATGAATCAATTAAATCTTTTTGCAAGAGCTATTGGATCAAATACTGTAATTTTTTTTCTTTCAATAGTGAGTAGCCCTGAATCCTTTAAATCTCCCAATAATCTTGTGATAGTTACTCTTGTTGAACCAATAGCTTCAGCAATAGCTTGATGTGAAAGCCTTAGATCTATTGTAATGCCCTTTTCACTCGCAACTCCAAAGTCTCTACAAAGAACCATTAAAAAGCTTACTAAGCGAGAAGACATATCTCTATGAGTGAGAGTTTCAATCATTGTTTCTGTTTGTAGGATCCTACTTGAAAGACCCTGCAACAATAACAGTCCTACTGATGCATCTTCCTCAATTGCTCGCAAAACGGAATTAGCAGGTGCTGTTATCATTTCAACTCTTGTAAAAGCTATTGCGTGATAAAAACGATCAGATCTATGTCCTGTTAAAAGAGATAAAACACCAAAGAGACTATTCTCTCTTAAAAGAGCAACAGTTATCTCTTCACCAGACTCATATACTCTTGACAATCTTACGGCCCCTCTTCTAATCAGATAAACTCTCTCTGCAGGATCCCCAGGAAAAAATATTGTTTTATTTCTCTCAACCATTTCTGTACTTGCGCCCTCTAAACCTCTAATAACTTCCATTAGAGTTCTATTAATTGGGAAACGTTCTCCAACAGAGTTAATTTTTGTTTTACCGGACTGTTGCGAACTTAGTCGACTAAATCCTCTAGAAGAAGGAATCATAAATATATTAACTATTAAAAAATTTAAGAAGACACCTTAAAATATCTTGTATCAACAGTAACAATTTACGATTCTTATATCCTTATAAATAAACTTTTCTAAATTATTTTCAAGGTTTTCAACTTTTTTTAAGTAAAATTACACTATATGCAGTGTATAAATTTTTTAATTATACTCCATGTAGTAAAAGAATCTAAAATAATGGTAATTAGTTCATCTAATAATTATTCCAAAAGTAATTCTGATGTTATAAAAATACATTCCACTAATAAATTAAATTTAAAAAGATTTACACAAAACGGGCAAATTCAAATCTATCAATCTTCTTACAGAGGAAGTTATTCTTCTATCATTAGAGATTGTTTAAGAAATGCTGCTCTTGGAAGAAAAGTACTTTTAGTTCAATTCATGAAAGGTGGTGTTAAACAAGGGATTGCTAATGCAGTAAAGCTTTGTGGAAATTTAACTTGGGTAAGAGCATCAAATTCTTTTGATCTTTATAATTCTGAAGAAATAGAAAATAATAAAAAATTAAAACAATCTATCCATGAATCCACTCATGAATTATGGGATTTTTGCAAAAAAGAATTACTCTCTGGTAAGAATGATCAAGTTATACTCGATGAAATCTTTCTTGCTATTGAGATGAAGATTATCAAGAAAGATGATTTGATTTCAACACTTGAAAACCGTTTTATATCAGGAGATGTAATCCTTACTGGTACAGATATTCCTAAAGACTTATTATTAATGGCCAATCAAATTACAGAACTTCGCTCATAAAACAATGCTCAAAAATGATCTCTGGATAAATCAAAAAGCGTCTGAAGGGATGATAAACCCTTTCCAATCAAATCTGGTAAGGCATCTTGAGCCTGGTAATCAAAAAAAACCAGTTTTAAGTTACGGATGTTCCTCTTATGGCTATGATTTAAGACTTTCATCACAAGAATTTTTGATTTTCAGACACATACCTGGAACTGTGATGAATCCCAAAAAGTTTAATCCTGATAATTTAGAAAAAACTGTTCTTCACCATGATGATGATGGAGACTATTTTATTCTTCCTGCTCACTCCTATGGCTTAGGTGTTGCTTTAGAAAAGATGAAAGTACCTGAGAACATAACTGTTATTTGTATAGGTAAAAGCACTTACGCAAGATTAGGAATAATAGTCAATACAACACCCGCGGAGGCAGGTTGGGAAGGTCACCTTACTTTAGAATTTAGTAATAGTTCAGGCGCAGACTGCAGAATTTATGCTAACGAGGGGATCTGCCAATTACTGTTTTTTGAAGGTGATCCTTGCTCTACTACATATGAAGATAGAAAGGGAAAATACCAAAATCAGCCAGAAAGAGTCACTCTAGCAAAGATCTGAAATGAGTAAAGTTGAACTAATTTCTCTGACACCTAATGCAGAAAAAACAATGGCTTACATCGCGAGAGTTAGCAACCCAAGTAATCAGAAAAACGAAGATTATTCTAAATTATTGAGTTATTGTATTAAAAATGAACATTGGAGTGTATTTGAACAGTCATTTATGACCTTACAAATAGAAACCAACAGAGGAATTGCCGCTCAAATTTTAAGACATAGATCATTTACTTTTCAGGAATTTTCGCAAAGATATGCAGATAGTTCCCAATTGGGGAATATCCCTTTACCAGAGTTAAGAAGGCAAGATTTTAAAAATAGGCAAAATTCTATTCCTGATCTTCCTGATGACTTAAAAAAAAGATTCAATACAAAAATTAGATCACATTTCATAGCCGCTTCAGCATTATATGAAGATTTACTCGCTGAAGGAGTAGCTAAGGAATGTGCAAGATTTGTTTTACCATTAGCAACTCCAACTAGAATATATATGTCTGGTTCATGCAGATCCTGGATCCATTACATACATTTAAGATCAGCTCATGGCACCCAAAAAGAACACAAATCTATTGCAGAAAATTGCAAGTCCATTTTCAAAGAATGTTTTCCTATCGTATCAAAATCTCTAGATTGGTAAGAATCATCCATGACTGCGGGGAGTAATATTATTATTTTTGTTTTCTTTAATTTTTGAAAATTCACTATTAATATTTTCGTCAGAAAATCCCCCTCCCCTATCAAGTTTATCAATAGAATCTCTAATTATTATTTCTTCTTGTTTTCCAATAAAAGTAGATATTAAATTACCTCTTTTGTCAAAAAGATTTACTTGAGGAATACCATTAACGTTAAATTTGCGGATATAGTTGTCCCATTTTTGATTATCAACATTTAAAAAAACAAAATTAATATCTTTTTCGTATTCCTCTTTTAAGGCAGATACTTTTGGAGCCATTTCTTTACAAACTTCACACCATTCAGCATAAAATTCCAGAAAAGTAGGCTTATTATTTTTAAAAGCTATTTCAGGATCAACTGATAATTCTCCAAAACTCTTAAGAAGGTAAGTTGATTGAAAAAAGAGGTTTTTAAATAAAACCAAACAGATAATAACTGTAGCAATAAGCAAAAAAAGAGTAGCTTTTAAATTTTTATTTATTATTGATTCAGTATTTTCAGATTGCATTGTGGATACTTTCTAACTTAATCATCTTAAATAAATTAAATAAATAAAGAGAATTTAAATGCTTTAACTTTTAATCAACTGATAATATAAGAACTGAATAATATAACAATTTCTCCAATTCCACGAATCTAGTTATGCAATTAATCTTTGGCACTGATGGAATTAGAGGAAAATTTAATGAAGATATAACTTACTCTCTAGCCTATAAAGTCGCATATGCTCTAGGTTTGAATTTAAAGAACAATAATCCTATATTAATTGGCAGAGATACCAGGATTAGTGGAGAAATTCTTCTTCAGGCAATAACGCAGGGTATAAGTGCAAGTGGCAAAAAATTTATAAACCTTGGAATCTGTCCAACCCCTGCAATCCCTTTTTTAATCAAAAAAGAGAAGTTCAGTAGTGGGATAATGATATCTGCAAGCCATAATCCACCGGAATATAATGGCATAAAAATCTTTGATCATAATGGTCAAAAAATTGCCAAAAATTTTGAAAATAAAATTCAAAAATTAGTTGAAGAGTTAAATCAAAATATATCAATACCCGAAAAAGAGATCTCTTTAAAAACCAATGAAAAGCTTATGGAAATTTATGTCCAAAGCCTAATCCAAACGATGGGTGGTGAAAATTTAAGTGGTATGAAAATAATATTAGACACATGCTATGGATCAGCTACAACTTGTGCAAAAAAAATTTTTCAAAATCTTGGGGCTGATGTAAGGGTTATCAATGATTCTATAAATGGGTTAAAAATTAATTTAAATTGTGGCTCAACTAACCTTCAATCATTAAAAAAAGCATTAATAGAGACTCCTGCAGACATGGGATTTAGTTTCGATGGAGATGCAGATAGAGTAATTGGCGTAGATTCTATGGGCAACGTGATGGATGGTGATCATATCCTTTTTCTTTGGGGCAGTGAACTTATGAAACAAAAAACACTCACCAATAATCTATTAATTTCCACCCATATGGCAAATTTAGGTTTTGAAAAAGCCTGGAACAACATTGGTGGGATATTATGTAGAACCGATGTAGGAGATAAATTCGTTCTTAATGCAATTAAGGAAGAAAGAGCTGTATTAGGTGGTGAACAGTCAGGTCATATTCTTTCAAATATTAATAATTTTTCTGGAGATGGGATACTGACTGCACTTCAAATTTCCAAATACTGTAAAAAGAAAAATATTACTTTAAATAATTGGCTTAAAAGTAGTTTCGAACCTTTCCCACAGAAACTAACCAACATTAAATTAAATTTCGATATTAATAAAATAAATTCAAAAAATAGAATTTTAATTGATCAAACTATTGAAAGTTTTCAGTCAATTGACTCTGATAATTCTAGAATTTATATAAGGCCCAGCGGGACAGAGCCTTTAATGCGAGTTCTTGTGGAGGCCGAAAGTGAAAAGAAGGTTAATTATCTATCAAACGAAATAACAAACAAACTTATTTTAGAAATGAAAAAAATAGTCAATTAATAACGAATCAGATTTTGTGATAAATCCTTTCAAAAATATTTAATTTATTTTCAATCACATACTTTTCCCTAGTTGTAAGAACCTTATCTGGATTAAAACTTTCGCAATACTTAAAATCCTTTTTATCTATTATTTTAAAATTAGAATTACTTGATATTGTGTAATCCATATAATCGAATAAATCCCTTACATCAGTTTTAATAAAAATAAGCGATTCTTTTCGCAAACAATTTGAGAGACTATTAATAAACTCTGGTTGAATTACACGCCTTTTATAATGTCTTTTCTTGAACCATGGATCAGGAAAATTAAAAGAAATGCTTTTTACATTTTTGATGATAAATTTATTTTGTACATCATTAAAAATATTATTAGCATTGCCAAATAAAAAATATAGATTTTTAATTTCTTTTTCTTTTACTTTTACTTGTGCTGTTTTAACTAATCTCTCGCGGATTTCAATTCCTAAATAATTCCAGGTAGGATTAAATAAAGCCAAATCGAATAAAAAACCACCTGCAGCACAACCTATATCCAAATGAAGATTCAATTTAGAATCTTTAAACATTTCAATCAAAGATGGAATTTTCTTAATTTCATCAAAATTTTTACTTAGTGGATTTACATGTTGTCTCATGAAATAATTAATTTATTTCTGGGCGATAATATAAAAATGCTTAATATACATAACTATGACAATAGTAAGTCAGAAAGTAATAATTTAATGTTTAATTATTATGTAAGTAAAAATAAAAAGTTTTGAACGTTTTCAATCAGCTTCCTATTTGGCTATCTTTTCAACTTTCAATAATTTTTCTGATTGGTATGCCTGTTACTTTATTCTTTTGGTCAATAAAAAAAAGAAACAAAGCTGTAAATAAACTAATATCAATTTATTGGAAAATATCCCTTCTTTTTTTTATAAGCCTTTTACTTTTAATAGGTAAGTATAAATATGCACTTGTTATAACAAATATTGCAACATTATTAATGACAATTTCAGTTTGGTTTTGGAACGATATTAATGATGAATTAAGAGAATATGATTTTTCTTACTGCCTCTCTACAGTTACAAAAATATGGAGATGGGCGCTAACTTTTATATCTCTCAATTTCTTGATTCAAAGTTTACAAAATATTAGCTGCTTTTCTTTTATTAATACGGTTGCATGTGAAGTATGGCTTCAACCTTCTTCAAAATTCTATATTTTAATCAAAAATTTATTTAATTTTTTCTTCGGAGCTAACTTTACTCAGCCCATAGCAAAATTCTTAGGTTTATCTTCACTTTTAATTTATACTTTAGGCTTAGTTCAATGGTCAATAACTAAATTTCCTAAAAATGGAAGAAACTCTTACTTCTCCACAAATGGCAGAAATTGATTTAATAGAAAATCTAGAAAAAATAAGTTCGCAGATAACGAACAGGATCCTTAAATTAGAAGGTTTTATTCTAAAAGAAAATAAAAAAGAACAATTAGAAATCATTATTTTTAAGGGTTTCAGTAGCTCTACCACTCATCCAATTGAAATAGATTTAGAAAAGAAAGTTATTGAATTTAGTTGTAAAATAACCAACTTTAAACTATACAAGTCACCCTTAACAGATACCGAAGATAATTTTATTAGAGAAAATCAGAATTTAGTTTTCTTTTTGAATCAAAAAAACTGGATTTAAGTCACTTCATTATTGATAATATTTGAACATCTTTTACATAATTTTGTATTTTTTATTCCACAAAAAGTTTCTTTTTGATAATGCCAACATCTATCACATTTTTGACCAGGAGCTTTAAGAATTTGAATTTTTCCAAGTTCGTTATTATCAGTAATGAGAGCTTTATCTACTAATTCTGTTACCTCTTGAAAATTTGAGATTATAAGCCAATCCTTAAATAAATCTACATCTTCATTACCAAACTTTTTAAGCCAATTTAGAGAATCTTTTAAGTCATTATTTTCTGGTAAATAGTTAACTTCTGTTTCTAAAGCCGCTCCAATTATTTGTTTATTTCTACATACTTCTATGGCTTTATTAATTTCAACTCTCAAATTTCTTAAATTTGCAATTTGCTTATTAAGATTTTCATTTTTCCATGAATTCGAAAATATTGGCCATCCTCTTTGAAATACTGATTTTTCTTTTGTTGAATATGGAATATTTTGCCAAATGTCTTCAGCCATATGACAAAGTACTGGAGAAATCAGAACAGCTAAATTTTCCACAATCTTAGACATCACAAACTGACATGACCTTCTCCTAAATTGTGATTTAGAACTTACATATAACCTATCTTTTGCAATATCCAAATAGAAATTTGATAGATCTACAACGCAAAAACTTTGTAAGATTTGAAAAAATTTTGAAAATTCATAATTTTCATAAGCATCTGATATTTGATCTGTAACATCAACTAATCTGCCTAACATCCATTGATCTAAGAGCGGCAATTCTTCAATTTTAAAACTACTTATATTAGGGTCATAATCATGAATATTACCTAAAAGATATCTTGCAGTATTACGAACTTTTCTGTATACATCTGACAGCTGCTTGAGTATATTCGAACCAATTGGAACATCTACTGAATAATCTACAGAGCTCACCCATAACCTTAAAACATCAGCACCATAAGCAGGTTCAGTTTTTTTATTATTGCCTCCGTTTATAATTATATTTGGATCAACAACGTTACCTAAAGATTTGCTCATTTTTCTTCCATTTTCATCAAGTGCAAAACCATGAGTTAAAACTTTTTTATATGGAGGTTTATTATTAACGGCAACAGATGTGAGCAATGAAGACTGAAACCAACCGCGATGTTGATCTGAGCCCTCTAAATAAAGATCAGCTGGATACTTTAATTCATTTCTTTGTTCACAAACTGCAGCCCAACTAGATCCTGAATCGAACCAGACATCCATTGTATCTGTTCCTTTTTTCCATAGATCAGATTCATTTACATAATTTTCTGGCAAAAGATTCTTGACATCCCAATCCCACCAAATATCTGCTCCGTGTTCACTAAAAAGTTTTTGAATATGATTAATTATTTCGCTATTTAGTAAAATTTCACTACCATTTTTTTTATAAAAAACCGGAATTGGAACCCCCCACGACCTTTGCCTTGAAATACACCAATCCCCCCTACCAACAACCATAGAAAAAATTCTTTTCTTTCCTGTGGCTGGCATCCATTCAACATCTTCGATTGCCTTTAATGCAGATGATCTGAAGCCATTTACAGATGCAAACCATTGTTCTGTAGCTCTAAAAATAGTTGGTTTTTTTGTTCTCCAATCATAAGGATATCTATGCTTATAATTTTCTTGAAGTAAAAGCAAATTATTTCCCTTTAAATATTCAATAATTAAATCATTTGCATCTTTAAGGACATTTGATCCCTTGAATTGACCTGAACATTCGTTTAAGTTCCCTTTTTCATCAACAATACAAGTTGTAGGCAAATCATATTTTTGCCCCACATTAAAATCATCTACCCCATGACCTGGTGCAGTATGAACAATTCCAGTACCTGATTCGGTAGTGATGTAATCTCCGCCAATCACAATTCTGCAATTTTTTTTCTTAGTAGGATGTTCATACTCAATATTTTCCAAGCAAGCCCCTTTAACCTCTAAAAGAGTTTTGAAATTTTTTTTAAATTTGTTACTAATTTCAGAAGATAATTCTTTTGCAAAAAGGTATATTCGAGCTTCTTCATCAATACCAAAAACATATTCAATTTTTGGATTTACTGCAACTGCTTCGTTTGCAGGTATTGTCCAAGGTGTTGTGGTCCAAATAGCTATAAAAGAATTACTTACAAAAAGATCCTCTTTAAAATTGGGATTTTCTTGACAAAATTTAGACAGGATTTTTTCAGATAATTTGGTGATTTTTAAAGCAACGTAAATACTTTTTGAATAATGTTCTTCGGGATATTCTAATTCTGCTTCTGCAAGTGCAGTCCTTGAACTTGGACTCCAATGCACAGGTTTTAGACCTCTATATATATATCCATTCAAAAACATTTTCCCGAATACTCCAATCTGAGCAGATTCATAACTTTTCTTAAGAGTTAAATAAGGGTTATCCCAATCCCCCCAAATTCCCCACCTTTTAAAACCCTCCATTTGCTTATTTATTTGTATGTATGCATAATCTGTTGCTTTTTTTCTAAGGCTCAGAGTATCTAGATTCTTTCTTTCATCAGATTTCAAATTCTGAAGTACTTTTAGTTCAATAGGCAAGCCATGACAGTCCCATCCAGGGACATAATGAACCTTAAAGCCTTTCAATGTTTTGTACTTATTTATGATGTCTTTTAAAACTTTATTAAGTGCATGGCCCATATGCAGAGCTCCATTGGCATAAGGCGGGCCATCATGCAATGTAAACGTTTTGCCTGAGCTTTTTGAACCCAATTCGAAATCAATATTATATTTAGCCCAAAAATCCTGAATCTCAGGTTCTCTTACAACTGAATTAGCACGCATTGAGAAGTCAGTTTTAAGTAAATTTAAAGTTTCTTTATAAGAAAATTCTGATTTTTGTTCTTTGTTATTTTGAGATTTCATACGAGGGTATAAGAAGAAATATTGTTAACCAAAAGAATTTTGTAAAGAAATCTAATTCATAAGATTCTTTTTTAATTGACCTTTAGTTTTTTTTCATTTTTTAAAAAAACTTTAGTTTTAGTTTCAAGCTTTAATATTATCATTTTTATCATTTCTTACCCACTTTTTTGAGATTATTTTCTGATTATTTCTATCAAAATTAAAAAAATTTAAAGGTTTTGTAAGATTCCTAGCTGCAAGATTAATTGCCTCTAACATTTTTGACAGGTTATTTTTGAATTCCGTTAAGGTAGTTAATTTTTTCTTTTCTTTATCTGTCAATTGATTCCATCTGGATAAAAAAATCTCTATTACATATAAAAGAACTAGTAATGTTAATACGCTAAAAATTATGAAAAATGATTGATCGATATTTTTTTTGATTATTAATACATAACCAATTATTAAATTAAGAAAAGCTTTTATTAAGTCTTTTGGTTTGCCAAGCTCAAGATAAGCCAGAGGTACGATTAAAAATATAATCCCAATTACAAAATAAAAAGATCCTAAATAAACTATCAAACTATTTGTCCATTGATCCATATATCAATTATAAGAACTTGAAATAAATATATAAACTCTTATATCAGAATCTCCTTAAATGCGGTCGGGGAGACTTGAACTCCCACACCCGAAGATACGAGTACCTAAAACTCGCGCGTCTACCAATTCCGCCACGACCGCTCATCTAAAATAATAATTGAAAGGAGATTATTTTAAAAATATTTTTAACTTATGATGGTTAATTTGACACATAAAAATTAAATTAAACATCTCTTTAGAAATTTTTTTTTTGATTTAACCATACAATCATCTGAAAATATCAGTTATATTATTCAAAGAATACAAGAAACGATTTCAAACTTAACCAATAAAATTACAACAAAGATTACTAATAATCCAAAATCATTTAATTGGCAAAAGGAGATCAAAAATTACGTAGATCCTCCAGATTTTTGGAATCCAACATTAGGATTATTTTTTGGTGGTTATTTTCTCGCCTTTCTTAGCATCTGGCAATGGTATAGAGGAGTTTGGCCACTCCCTTTACTTGTAGCCACTGCTTTTTTAGCTTTGCACATTGAAGGTACTGTAATACATGATGCATGTCACAAAGCTGCTCACCCTGTGCCCTGGATAAATCAAGCAATGGGTCATGGTTCAGCAATTCTCTTAGGATTTAGTTTCCCAGTTTTTACTAGAGTACATTTACAACATCATATGCACGTAAATCATCCAAAAAATGATCCTGATCATATTGTCAGTACTTTTGGTCCCATTTGGCTTATTGCTCCAAGATTTTTTTATCATGAAGTATTTTTCTTTCAAAGAAAACTTTGGCGGAAATATGAATTATTACAATGGGGAATTGAAAGATCAATCTTCATAACAATAATCTTGGCAGGGATAAAATTTGATTTTATGAATCTAATTTACAATCTATGGTTCGGACCAGCATTAATGGTAGGAGTTACTTTAGGCATATTTTTTGATTATCTGCCTCATCGGCCATTTAGATCAAGAAATAAATGGATTAATTCTCGGGTTTACCCAAGTAAATTTATGAATTTACTAATAATGGGTCAAAATTACCATCTTATTCATCATCTCTGGCCTTCAATTCCCTGGTTTGAGTACAAAGCAGCCTATGAAAAAACCAAGCCACTATTGGATATGAAAGGCTCCCCTCAAAGAGTTGGGATATTCGAAAGTAGAGGAGACATTTATAACTTTATCTATGACTTATTAATAGGTATTAGAAGTCATAGCAAAAGAAGAGGCAAAATAAGAAAACTCATAAATTTGTATCCAGGATATAAAATAAAAAAAATTTTATTAAAAATCGTCAATGAGACATTTATTGGAAGCAACTAACTTATTCATTGATAATTTTGGGTACTTTAAAATATTTATCTTCTCTAGATGGACCCAATTCTAAAAGCTCTTCATTACAATCAAAATTTTTATTTTCATCTTTTCTGAATACATTAGTAACTTCTATTGCTCTAGTTGTACAAGGCACGTCCTCTGTATCAATTTTTTCAAGTTGTTTTATGTATTCCAATATTTTTTCTAGTTGATCTGCGTGATTATTGATTTGATCCTCGCTCAGTTCCAATCTAGCTAAATGAGCAACTTTTTTTACTTCTTCTTTAGTTATTTTTGTCAAAACATTAATCTAATAACTTTCCCAATAATAGTTTACTGAAAACATTTTTATTCATCTATTATTTAAATTTAAGACAATTATAAAAACTCTTGATCAAATCTTTTCAAAAATCAATTTCAATCAATAGCCTCATTTATCTTTCTCAGCTAAAAATAATATTAGATAAATAATGAACAATAGAAGAAAACTTAATTCCAAAAAATTTTTTTTGTAGGCATTCGAGACTTGTTGCGCCTGATTTAATAGGCTGTTTTCTTATTAAAAAAAATAATGAAAAAGATATTATTAAAGGAGTAATTGTTGAAACAGAAGCTTATTCACAGGAAGAAGAGTCCTGTCATGGCTACAGCAAAAAAACTACATCCAATAAATCATTATTTGGCAAACCTGGAACATTTTATATTTACAAATCTTATGGTATTCATCATTGTTTAAACATAGTTACTGATAAAGAAAATTTTGCAAGTGGTGTATTAGTCAGGGCAGTTTTTATAGATAAAAATAATGAAAGAATTGCTTCTGGGCCTGGTTTAGTTACTAAGACATTCGGTATTGACTTATCATTTGACTCACTTGAAGTTATTAATAATAAATCTTTATGGATTTCCCAAAGAAATTCAATTTTAAAACAAAAAGATCTTGTCCAAACTACGAGAATTGGCATATCCAAGGCAAAAAATATAAAATGGCGTTGGTATCTCAAAAATAGTAGGAGTGTAAGTAAAAGAATAAAAGGTGACAAAACACCTAAATTCAAATAACCATTTATCTTTGTAAGCGTAATGCAAATTTGGCCTCATAAACATATCCACACACTCGCTAATTTTTCAATTCAAGATTACAAATCAGTATTTGAATTAGCCAATAGATTTGATGCACTAAAGAATGCAGGTACAAAAAAGATACCCGCCTTACAGGGGACTTTGATAACATCTTTGTTTTTTGAAGCTAGTACAAGAACAAAAAACAGCTTTGAACTCGCAGCAAAAAGGCTTTCTGCGGATGTACAAACTTTTGCGCCATCCTCTAGTTCCTTAACTAAAGGCGAGACAATCATTGACACAGCAATAACTTATTCTGCTATGGGTGCAGATACATTAGTTATTAGACATTCATCGAGTTATATAACTTTTGAGATAGCAAAAAAACTTGATGAAATAAATTCCAAGACTTCGGTTCTTAATGCAGGCGATGGATTACATAGTCACCCTAGTCAAGGATTACTGGACATTTATACATTAATAAAATTCTTTTCAGAAAAATCACTTGTTCCAGAGGTTTTAAATTCAAAAAAAATTTTAATAATTGGAGACGTTAATCATTCAAGGGTTGCAAGATCAAATCTTTGGGCTTTGAGCGCTTTTGGCGCAGACATAATACTATGTGGTCCTAAAACATTAATACCTGATGAATTTATAAATTTTTTAAAAACTCCTGCACCAAATCAAGAGGAAGATCCTGTCAAATCAAGAGGGACAATAACAATTTCTAGATCATTGGAAGAATCAATAGAAATTGCGGATGCAATTATTGTTTTAAGACTCCAGAAAGAAAGAATGATGGAAAATTTATTAAGCAGTATAGATTCATATAGTCTTAATTATGGCTTAACCCTACAGAAATTATCATTAAACAGTAAAAAAATTCCAGTTCTTCATCCTGGACCTATTAATAGAGGTATTGAAATAAATAGTGAAGTAGTAGATGAATATCCTAATTGCTTAATAAATAATCAAGTTGAAAATGGTATCCCCATAAGAATGGCTTTACTTTATTTATTGCAGAAATACAACAAATAAATTTAAAGTAACTTAAGACTTTCAGTAAAAAAGCCATAAAATAATCCTAATCTTAGAGAATCTAATAAAAGTACTAAAAATTTCTTTTTCCTTTCTAATCGAAAATTTCTTCTAAGAAATATCAAAATTTCAATAAAAACAACAGATAAGAAAGCAGATACAGGATCCATGAGTTCCAATACGGCACTCACCATACCAAGAGAACTGCCAATAAAGTATCCAATTAAAAGGATTATTAGGGATATTGAATATCTTCGCCATGGATTATTAGCCCAAATACTTAATGTTTGAATATTTTCTACGATATATAATTGAAAATTTGTCTTTTGAGGTCTAAAAACCATTTTAAAATCAACTAAGACGCTTTAGAATTTGATTGAATTCTAGTGTTTCCCTCTACTAATTCAAGTAAAGCCTCCAGTTGGGCAATAATTCCTCTTAATTCGCCTGGTTCAGGAAAGAGATCGTCTTCTTTTATACCTAAATGCATTTCTCTTAATTCTTGCCTTAAATATCGTAAGTGACTAATGACCTGCTCTCTCTTCGTTTGTGACATGATTTGAGGTTTTAAAAATCCATCTTAAGAAATAAATTTTTTGTTCAGCAGAATTTGCATATTTATGGTTGAGAATCAAGATAAATTGATTTAGAGCACTTTAAAGACGAGGCCTCTACAAAATTCCTATTCCTGAAAATATGTAGTTTAAAACTACATAAATTTTAAATATTTACTTGAGGCTTTATTATTAAGATATATTGGTTAATTTCAATATGGAATTTATTTCTCAAAACAAAATAAGTGAGGAACTAGTAAATTCCTTTGATGAAAAAATGACACTTGAGCTTGCAAAAAGGCTTGAAGAGGACAACTATAATACACCATTTGATGGTTTAAAAGACTGGCACTTACTAAGGGCTCTTGCAATCAATAGACCTGAACTAACTACTAATTATACCCATCTCCTTGATCAGGAACCTTTCGATGAAAACTAAGAGTACGGACCCCAAAATAAAGGTTCTTTTATTAATAACTGGGAGTATTGCAGCTGTAAGAATTCCATTATTAGTTAGCCAATTAGCGAAAGAAAATTATCAAATAAGATGTGTTTTGTCTAAAAATGCAGAAAAATTAATAAAGCCGCTTTCTCTCTCTATCTTGAGTAGAAACCCTTGCATTTTAGAAAATGATCAATGGTCTGATAGTCAATCAACACCTCTTCACATAGAACTAAGTCATTGGGCTGATATTTTAATCATTGCGCCTTTAACAGCGTCAACATTAGCAAAATGGGTAACTGGAAATGCGGAGGGATTAATTCCAAGCATTTTAATAGCAAATATGAAGCCAATTATTGTTGCACCAGCAATGAATACACAAATGTGGCTAAATAAAGCTGTCCAAAGAAATTATGAAAATTTACAGAATTACGAAAATGTTTTGTCTTTGCAACCAAGTGAGGGCCTCTTAGCTTGCGATGCTATTGGTATCGGTAAGATACCTCCAAATGATCTAATCCAATTAGCTCTTGAATTTATAGCTTCACACAAACAAAATGAATATCGCAAAGATTTACTTAATAAAGAAATTTTAATAACTGGAGGTTGCACCTCAGAGAAAATTGATGCGGCAAGACACATTACTAACAAAAGTTCTGGAGCTATGGGTCTACTTCTTTCTCAAGTAGCGAGGTTCAGAGGAGCACAAGTAAAATATGTCCATGGGCCTCTAAAAATCGATAAAAATCTTACTGATGGAATAAAAAGATATGAAATTGAAACAAGTGTTGATTTAATTAGGGTACTTAATAATGAAATATCAAATTGCGATTATTTTTTCATGAATGCAGCAGTATCTGATTTCAAGATAACCTCTGATACGTCAGCTAAAATTCCAAAAAATAAAATTAATGCTCATTTAAATAAAAACTTTGAGCTAGTCCCAGATATTTTAAAAACAATTAGTAAATCAAAAAAAGATAACCAAGTTTTTGTAGGCTTTTGTGCATTTACAGGATCCATCAAAGAAGCACGAATAACAATTAAAGAAAAGATTATCCAAAAGGGTTGTGATTATCTATTCGCAAATCCAATTGATCTTGAAGGCCAAGGATTTGGCTTTTTGGCACAAAATGAAGGTTGGCTGTTCGATAAGAACAATAAGGAACACTACATAAGCAAAACATCAAAAATTGATTTAGCAAATAAATTAATAACCCAAATTATTTCATTAAAAAAATAAAAAAAAATTTTTTAATTTGTATTTTTTTGTAATCTTAATCATTAAAAATAATGTGATAGCTTAAAATAATTCCAGTTTTTTAAAATCTAAAAAGCTACGGGTTGTTTCGAGGATTTAAAAGTCCTATCTTTTATGGTCCTTTCCCTTGTAATATCCGTACTGAACTTATTAGATGACCTTTAATCTATCGTCACAGAACTTTACTGCAACTTTAATTATGAGAATTCGTTCTTTCTTAGCTTTTGTTATTTCAATTTGTATAACTTTTGCTTTCGTACCTGTTAAAACATTTGCTTTTTCTGAAAGAGGAAATGCACAATTCACAGATGTTGTTAATACAGGAAAAGCTAATGATTGCCCTACATTAGACTCATCTCTTGTCGGATCAATATCTCTAGGGAATGGAGATAGCCTTAAAGGAATATGCATGCATCCAACAGAAGTTTATGTAAAAGTACCAGGGACAAAACGAAAAGCTGCAGAATTTGTTTCTACAAAAATTATTAGTCCCAGAAATAACACCACAGTGACAGAAGTTTATGGAGATATAGATTCAGGAACTTTTACTGAAAAAGGTGGTATTGATTTTCAACTTATTACTGTATTAACTCCCGGTGGTTTAGAAGTGCCCTTTGCATTCTCAGCAAAAGATCTTACAGCTGATTTACCTTCATCTATTGAGCCAGGCACTGAGGTTAGTGGTTCAACATTTACACCTAACTACAGAACTGGTGATTTTCTAGATCCTAAAGCAAGAGCTAAAAATACTGGCGTTGAATATGCTCAAGGTTTAGTTGCATTAGGAGGAGATGACGAAGAACTTGCAAAAGAAAATATTAAAGTTGATGTAAACGGTACTGGCGTTATTACTCTTTCAATCAATAATGTAGATTCTGACACAGACGAATTTGCTGGTACTTTTGAAGCTATCCAACCTTCAGATACAGATATGGGTTCAAAGGATCCACTTGATGTAAAAATAATTGGGGAGCTTTACGGAAGAAAGGCATAAATCCTAACCAAGAGAAAAAGGGGGTTGAACCCCTCTTTTTTTTTCAAAATTTTTCTTTATAAATCAAAAAAATGGAATTACAACAAAAAACTAAAACAGATAATAATGGACTCATACCGCCTTATGGCGGGGAACTAAAAAATTTAATTATCAAAGATAAAAAACTTAAAAACGAACTTATCTCTAAAGCTACTTATGAGTTTGAATGTAGCGAGAGAAATGCATGCGATGTAGAACTTTTGATGATTGGAGCTTTTTCTCCATTGGAGGGTTTTATGGATGAAAATAACTACAATTCGGTAATCAAAAATAATAGAGATACAAACGGGTTGCTTTTTGGTTTGCCTATAGTATTTGATTCAAATCATGAAAAAGTAAAAGCCGGAGAGACAATATTGCTTACATATAAAAAACAAAAAATAGCAGTTTTAGAAGTTAGCTCTAAATGGGAGCCTGATAAATCCTTAGAAGCTGAACTTTGTTATGGTACTAATTCTTTAGATCATCCTGCTGTTAAGATGATTTTTCATGAAAGAGGGAGATTTTATATAGGAGGAAGTGTTTATGGTTTCGAACTACCGATTAGAGAATTCCCCTGCAAAACCCCAGAAGAAGTAAGATCTTCACTGCCATCAAATTATGATGTAGTGGCATTTCAATGCAGAAATCCAATTCATAGAGCACATTATGAATTATTTACTAATGCCTTACTCTCAGATAATGTCTCCTCCAACTCAGTTGTTTTAGTTCATCCAACTTGTGGGCCAACTCAACAAGATGATATCCCTGGAAAAGTTAGATATTTGACCTATAAAGAACTAGAAGAGGAAATATCTGATGAAAGAATAAAATGGGCTTTTTTACCTTATTCAATGCATATGGCAGGGCCAAGAGAAGCTCTTCAACATATGATAATCAGAAGAAATTATGGCTGCACCCATTTTATTATTGGTAGAGATATGGCTGGTTGTAAGTCATCATCAACTGGTGAAGATTTTTATGGCCCATATGATGCCCAGAATTTTGCAAATAAGTGTGCAGATGAATTGATGATGCAAACTGTGCCTTCAAAAAATTTAGTTTATACGAAAGAAAAAGGATACATAACGGCTGAAGAAGCTAAAGAATTTAATTATGAAATTATGAAACTTAGTGGTACTGAATTTAGAAAGAAATTGAGGAACGGCGAACCAATTCCTGAATGGTTCGCATTCAAAAGTGTAGTAGATGTTCTAAGACGCTCTTAATATTGTTTTATTATTAGTATTATAGATTTATTAAAGATTTTTTATCGTGAACAAACGTTGGAGAAACGTAGGACTTTATGTCCTAGCTGTTATTACTGTAATTTTCATTGGTACTTCAGTTTTTGATAAACCTAGTACTGAAAGCTCTACAAAGACCTTGAGATATAGTGATTTTATAGAAGCAGTACAAGATAGAGAAATAAGTAGAGTCCTAATATCTCCAGATAATGCCACAGCTCAAGTTGTTGAAAATGATGGGAGCAGGTCTGAAGTCAATTTAGCCCCTGACAAGGATTTATTAAAAATACTTACTGAGAATAATGTAGACATAGCTGTAACTCCCACAAAATTAGCCAATCCATGGCAACAGGCAGTAAGTAGCTTGATTTTCCCAGTACTTTTGATTGGAGGCCTATTTTTTCTCTTCAGAAGATCCCAAAGTGGAAATGCTGGAGGTGGCAACCCTGCCATGAGTTTTGGCAAGAGCAAAGCTAGACTGCAGATGGAACCATCTACTCAGGTAACTTTTTCAGATGTTGCTGGAGTAGAAGGTGCAAAATTAGAACTCACAGAAGTTGTAGATTTTCTTAAAAGCCCAGATAGATTTACTGCAGTCGGAGCAAAAATCCCTAAAGGTGTTCTTCTTGTTGGACCTCCAGGTACAGGAAAAACATTGCTAGCAAAAGCAGTAGCTGGAGAAGCAGGTGTACCTTTTTTCTCAATATCTGGTTCAGAATTTGTAGAGATGTTTGTAGGAGTAGGAGCTAGCAGGGTTAGAGATCTATTTGAACAAGCTAAAAAGAACGCACCTTGTATTGTGTTCATTGACGAAATAGATGCAGTTGGAAGACAAAGGGGTGCTGGTATGGGGGGAGGAAATGATGAAAGAGAGCAGACATTAAATCAACTCCTAACCGAAATGGATGGATTTGAAGGTAATTCAGGAATAATAATAGTTGCTGCCACCAACAGACCAGATGTCTTAGATTCAGCTTTAATGCGCCCTGGAAGATTTGATAGACAAGTAACAGTAGATAGACCAGATTACGCTGGAAGATTACAGATATTAAATGTTCATGCGAAAGATAAAACGCTTTCAAAAGACGTTGATTTAGATAAAGTTGCTAGAAGAACACCCGGATTTACGGGTGCAGATTTAGCTAATTTATTAAACGAAGCAGCAATATTAGCAGCTAGAAAAGATCTAGATAAAGTAAGCAATGACGAAGTTAGTGATGCTATTGAAAGAGTTATGGCAGGTCCAGAAAAGAAAGATAGAGTCATCAGTGATAAGAAAAAAGAATTAGTTGCTTACCACGAAGCTGGTCATGCACTCGTTGGAGCTTTAATGCCTGATTATGATCCCGTAGCAAAAGTTTCAATAATTCCTAGAGGTCAAGCTGGCGGTTTAACCTTCTTTACTCCAAGTGAAGAAAGGATGGAATCTGGACTTTACTCTCGTTCGTACCTTCAAAATCAAATGGCTGTGGCTCTTGGTGGAAGAGTTGCTGAAGAAATTGTCTATGGCGAAGAAGAGGTGACAACAGGAGCCTCAAATGATTTACAACAAGTTGCCAATGTAGCAAGACAAATGATTACTAAATTTGGTATGAGTGACAAAATAGGTCCAGTCGCTCTAGGCCAATCTCAAGGTGGAATGTTTCTCGGAAGAGATATGAGTTCTACAAGAGACTTCTCTGAAGACACAGCAGCAACAATTGATGTAGAGGTTTCAGAGCTTGTTGATGTTGCCTATAAAAGAGCTACAAAAGTTTTATCAGATAATAGAACTGTTCTTGACGAAATGGCTCAAATGCTAATCGAAAAAGAAACTATAGACACTGAAGATATCCAAGATTTGCTCAACCGATCAGAAGTTAAAGTAGCGAATTATATCTAGTTTAAAAAATAAATATTTTATGAATATTAAAGAAGATTCTTTTTCTCATTTGATGCTAAAAGAATCTTTTTTTTTACTCGTAAAACCAGAAGATAATTTTTACTCTAATACTTCTATACGAAATTCATTTTTTGAAGAATTAGGAAGCCTAGTGAAATTAGGATTAAAGAATATTGAAATAAGTTGGTCAAACAACGAAAAGTGGTTGGATTTTGTATCCGAAATAAAACTCAATTTTCCCAGAATTAATTTAGGCTCTGCCTCCATAGTTAATAAGCAATCAATAGAAGATTCATTAAAAATTGGATTAAATTTTTCTATGATGAAATTTTGGGATAAAGATCTTTTCAATTATTCGAAGTCAAAAAATTATTTATTAATTCCTGGAATTAAAAATTTAAAAGATCTTGAGGAAGCGATAAATTTAAATTGCAACATTATCAAAATTTATCCAATAAAAAGTAAAGCTAATTCCATAGATATACTCAACTTTGAAAGTATTGATTTCATTGCTGCTGGAGGCCTATCAATCAATGATGTAAAAACTTATAAATCTTTAGGATATAAAGCAATCGTTGTTGGAGATAAATCTATCATAGGTAAAAAATTTGATCCAAAAATATATGAATGGCTCAAAAACAATTAAATCAAAGATAAATATAATTTATTTAACAAAACTACTAATTATCAATTACCCCACATTGAGCTTGATTCAGTAGCAAATGATCAGCAAGTACTAAAGCCACCATAGCATCAACCATGGGAACTGCTCTTGGTAGAACACATGGATCATGTCTACCTTTTGCTTTCATTAAAACTTCTTTTCCTTCAGCATTTACTGTTTTCTGTTCTTTCCCAATAGTTGCTGTAGGTTTAAAAGCTATCTTCATCTCAATATTTTCGCCATTACTTATCCCTCCCTGTATACCGCCTGAATTATTAGATATTGTTCTTAACTTTCTAATATCATCAGATTTAATGAAGGCATCATTATGTTCGCTTCCTTTTAAATAAGTTCCCGAGAAACCTGAACCTATTTCAAAGCCTTTCGTGGCAGGCAAAGACATCAAAGCCTTCGCTAAATCAGCTTCTAATTTATCAAAAACAGGCATTCCAAGACCAGAAGGAACATTTCTTACTAAACATTCAATAACACCGCCACAAGAGTCTCCTTGACGCTTTAATTGCTTAATTCTCTCTATCATTTCTGCTGATACCTGATCATCAGGACATCTAACAATATTAGAATCTATTTTGTTGAGAGTAATCTTTTCTTTATTTATATCAGAATCAATATCATGTATACGCTTTACCCAAGACAGTATTTCAGTGTTACAGAATTTTTTTAATAATTGTTTTGCTACAGCACCAGCAGCTACTCTCCCAATTGTTTCTCTTGCAGAGGCTCTTCCACCACCCGAACTTGCCTGAATTCCATATTTTAGATGATATGTACCATCTGCATGAGAAGGTCTAAATACTTGCTCCAAATTATCATAATCTCCTGGTCTTTGATCCTTGTTTCTTACCAACATCGCTATTGGAGTTCCAAGTGTTAACCCTTCCTTTATCCCACTTAATATTTCGATTTTATCTTCTTCATTTCTGGGTGTTGTAATGTCACTTTGGCCAGGTCTGCGCCTATCTAATTCATTTTGTATCAAATTTATATTTACTTTTAACTTGGGAGGACATCCATCAAGGATAACACCTACTGCACCACCATGTGATTCTCCAAAAGTACTAACACGAAAAATTTTTCCAAAACTACTACTCATGAAAATATCAAATGTTTTATCTATATATAAACATTATATGAAACCAATTGAAAATTAAACAAAAAAAAAGCCCCCAAAAAGGGGGCTTGTAAGTTTAAGAACTTTAAGCTTAACCGATAGCTGGAGCTGAAAGAGCTACTGTTGTAGACTCAGCTGCTGCTAGATCAAGTGGGAAGTTGTGAGCGTTACGCTCGTGCATTACTTCCATACCTAGGTTTGCTCTGTTAAGAACATCACCCCATGTAGGAACAATCTTACCGTTTGCATCAACAACTGACTGGTTGAAGTTGAAACCGTTAAGGTTGAATGCCATTGTGCAGATACCCATTGAAGTTAACCATACACAAACAACTGGGAATACAGCTAGGAAGAAGTGAAGACTTCTGCTGTTGTTGAATGAAGCATATTGGAAGATCAAACGACCGAAGTAGCCATGAGCTGCAACGATGTTATATGTTTCTTCTTCTTGTCCGAACTTGTAACCATAGTTCTGAGACTCTGTCTCAGTTGTTTCTCTGATTAGAGATGATGTAACAAGTGAACCGTGCATAGCTGAGAATAAAGATCCTCCGAACATACCAGCAACACCAGCCATATGGAATGGGTGCATAAGAATGTTGTGCTCTGCCTGGAAAACAAACATGAAGTTGAATGTTCCAGAGATACCTAGAGGCATTCCGTCAGAGAATGAACCTTGACCGAATGGGTATACAAGAAATACTGCGAAAGCTGCTGAAACTGGTGCAGAGTATGCAACACAGATCCAAGGACGCATACCTAAACGGTATGAAAGCTCCCACTGTCTTCCCATGTATGCTGAGATACCGATTAGGAAGTGGAAAATTACAAGCTGGTAAGGACCACCGTTGTATAACCACTCATCTACAGTAGCTGCTTCCCAAATTGGGTAGAAGTGTAGACCAATAGCGTTAGATGAAGGAACAACTGCACCTGAGATGATGTTGTTTCCATATAGGAATGAACCAGCAACTGGCTCTCTAATTCCGTCGATGTCTACTGGTGGTGCTGCGATGAATGCAACGATGAAGCAAGCCGCTGCTGTAAGTAGGCATGGGATCATTAAGACGCCGAACCAACCAACATAAATTCTGTTGTTAGTTGATGTTACCCACTCACAAAACTGTGGCCAACCTTTTAACAGCGAAGAACGCTGCTGCTGAATAGTTGTCATGAGTTCGTAAAGTATGTCTCTAAAGTGAGACGTGTAAATAAAAACGGAAAAAAATCCGCTTCGAAGATTTTAGACCAAAATCGCTAAAAATGTGTAATTTTTTTTTCTTTAAGTAAACTTATTTTTTGCAATATCGTAGAAAAGAACCTCCATGTCTTAATATTTTCTTTGTTATTGAGGATTTAACTTGGTAATAATCGAATGGCTTCTTAATGGAAAAAGATCAAAAGAGGTAGTTTCCTTGAGGGAGGCTAAGTATAGAAGACTGCAATTAGAGGCTTTTGGAGCTGTTATTTATTGGAGCGAAAGAATTTAAGTTTTTAAAGATTAAGATTTAGAAAAAAAATTAAAAGTATAAAATATTAAATAAACTTATCTATTAAATAAAAAATCCTTATTAGTTTTCAACGATTTATTGTTCCGTTTTCTTAATTTAAAAACTTTCAAACTCTTGAACCCATTGTTTTTTGGAACAAATCACTTCTTTTTTTGTGTAGCTCATGGCAATTTTTTTTTCCTTATAAGCAACTTCTCCAATAAAAACAGGCCAAATCAATTGGTCCCGTTCATATTTGTGGATTATTCCTTGGCTATCCAGAAATAATGGATCTCCTTTTTTAATCATTTTCCAATCTTGGTTTATTCTCTCAGGATGAATTAGGCCATCAATATCTCCCTTTTCATCTCTTGGATAATCTATGCTCCCTTGATGAACGTGAACCACTAATTCCTTTGGAAGTTCTATAAGGTTGTTTTTTAATTTATCTATCTCTTCCCTTAGGGAGCGAATTATTAGAGAGAATCTATTTATAATATTTTGATCATAAAAATTCTGTGCGACAGGTCCTATCTCAATAACTAAACCACATGGCCAAGCTTCTACAAGAAAGCCTGTTTGGGCTTTATCTTTTTCGTGCAAATAAATAGGCAATCCAAATTTGTTCTGCAGTAATGCAGCTAAACAAAAATCTTTGGATCTCCTCCCATACATAACAATGCTTGTTCCCATATTTGCAGTAGTAGTGTGCAAATCTATTGCAATTTGACAGGGTTTAGATCCCTCAATTCCAAATTCATCTACTAAAAAATTGGCTCTATTAATTTCATAAAAGTTATTCTTGTATTGATCAAAATTCTCACTTTCTTTAAAAGATCTATTTAAATCTAAATCTATATATCTGCAACCTTTTTCATAGGCAGCAGGATTACCTATGATGTACTCATACTCAATACCATTATTTAAACTGTTTTCCTTTATATTAAGTTGCTTAACAGCCCAAACAGGATTTATTTCATTCCCATGAGTGCCTGAAACGATAAGTATTCTTTGAATAGTCATTTTTTCTTTAAAAATAGAATTTTATGCAAAATAAATACCTTATAAAGACCTCCAGAAAATTCTGGTTTTGGTTTTGGACCCAATTAATGAATGGCTTCGCGCCATCAGATTTATATGGTAATTATAAAAGGCCTATAGGTATAACTATTAATAGTGAATACGATATTAATAATGAGAATGGACAAATTTATTTATTAGTAGGTCATTCTTGTCCATGGTGTCAAAGAACTTTACTCGTACACGAAATAAAAGATTTATCTAAAAAAGTTAAAGTAATTTTTTTAAAGGCAGATGTTGAGCATGGCGAATGGATTTTCAATACAAAGATTAAGGGGTGTATAAGACTTTCAGACCTTTACAAAAAAGCTAATAAAAATACTATTTTTAGAGCGACATTACCTCTTTTAATTAGCTTTGTAAAAGATGAAGTAAATATTCTTTCTAATGAAAGTTCACAGATTATAAGACTTCTCAATTCAATAAAAAGTGAATCGAAATATCAGGCATTAATTATTAAAGATGCTAATAAAAAATTTTTAGATTTAATTAATAACAGCATTAATGATGGCGTATATAAATGTGGTTTCGCCAGAAACCAGTCAGCTTACGAAAAAGCAAGTAAAAATCTTTTCGCAGCTATAAATGAAATTGAAAATTTACTACAGAAAAAAAAAGGCGACTGGATATTTGGAGAAGAGTTAACCTACGCAGATATTTACCTTTTTCCAACGCTCATAAGATGGGAATTGATATATAGCAAACTTTTCAAATGCACTGAACAAGAACTATCAAGTTTTGAAAAGATTATTGAATGGAGACTAAAATTCTTTAAATTATCTAACGTAAAAGGGACATGCTTCGACAATGAATGGAAAAAAGACTACTACAAAGCTTTATTCCCTTTAAACCCAAATCAACTAATCCCAGTTTTACCATCGCTAGAGGAAATAATGAGATTGGATTCCGAAAAAACATAAAAATCAATTTCCCCAAAAAAAAAGATGTTGTAATGAACACTTATTTAGTTCATAGATAATGCAATTTCATTAGAAATTAACTATGTTATGTATGTCTACTAAAGTACGAAAAGCTTAAAATGAAATCCATTGACGAACACATCCAAAAAGATCAATCGGAAATCGAATCTGCAAAAGCAGAGGGCAATCTTCCAAAGGTCAGACATTTAACTGAAGAGCTAAAAGAACTCGAAGAATATAAGGAACATCATCCAGAAGATAAACATGACCCTAATGCTTTGGAATTATTTTGCGACGCCAACCCAGACGAACCAGAATGCCTCGTTTATGATGATTGAGTTTTCTTTTTAAAGCATAAAGTATAAAAAAAGGGCTTTTTGGGCCCTTTTTTTATTTATTAAATTACTATTAGTAATCTCTATTAAAATCAGATGGACTTCCCGTTAAAGAACATACAACCGACTCTTCATTTTTCATTTCCTTAACTTCTACAATCGGTCTTCCCATTTTCTTAAGAACCTCAATATCTTGCATGGTTTGACATCTAGCTATTATTTTTCCTTGTTTATCAAAACAACTGTAGAAATTCATATTATTTTTAAAGAATTATCTTATTTATGGCTAATTTTTATTATTAAATCAAGTGTATTTATTTACAAAAAAATTTTTAATTTAAGTTAGATCCTTTTCCAAACTTCAGAAAGCAGTGAGGATAAACCTTTTTTTAAAGATGAAGAAATAACTAAAACTTTCTTTTTAGATAAATCTTCTAACTTTTTTGTAATTATTTGCAAATAATCATCATCTACCAGCTCCATTTTATTTAGCACTATTATCCTCTCTTTATCTAAAAGACCTTTCCCATATTTTTTTAATTCCTGCTCAATTATCTCAAAATCATGTAAAGGGTTTTCTGCAATTGCATCAATTAAGTGAACAAGTATTTTAGTTCTTTGGATATGCCTTAAAAAATCATGGCCTAAACCTACTCCATCAGCTGCCCCTGATATTAATCCAGGAATATCCGCAAAAAGGCAACCATTCCCGTCCATTTTTCTTACTACACCTAAGTTAGGTATTAGAGTTGTGAAAGGATAATTTGCGATTTTTGGACGGGCAGATGACACAACAGAAATCAAGGTACTTTTCCCAGCATTTGGAAGACCTATAATCCCAACCTCTGCAAGAAGTTTTAGTTCTAATTGAACCTCCCATATCTCACCATCTTTTCCTTCAGTGAATGATTCTGGGGCTCTATTTTGATTACTTAAATAGTAAGCATTACCATGTCCACCTCTTCCTCCAATGGCAATAGTTAAAATCTGTTTATCTTTAGTTAAGTCTCCTAAAATAATGCCGGTTTTAATATCCCTTATTTCTGTACCGCAGGGTACTTTTAGGATTGTATCCTGACCTGAAGCACCTGATCTCTTATTAGGACCTCCTTTGCATCCATCTTCAGCAATTATTTCACGTTTGAATTTAAAATCTAATAACGTTTGTAGATTATTATCAGCCATCAAAATAACTGAACCCCCTCTTCCACCATTTCCCCCCGAAGGTCCTCCAGCAGGAACAAATTTTTCTCTTCTAAATGAAACTATTCCATTTCCACCTTTTCCAGCTTTAAGAATAATATTGGCTTGATCAATAAATTGCACTTAATACGCTTATTAAATTGTTTTCTAGGTATTTTTAATTTTATTTTATCCACGCAATACTGCAACCAGGGCCACCCTCGTTGTTGGCTGCATCTTCAATCTTATCAACATAATTTAAACCTGATAACCAATTTCTTAGTCCTTTTTTTAATTTTCCTGTGCCAATTCCATGAACAATCCATAGCGGTCCATGAAATTTTCTAATTTTCTCCTCAATAATTATTTCGGCTTCATGAACTCTTAACCCTCTTACGTCAATTGTATTTTTACTCGTTCTAATTTTAGAAAAAGAAAAATCTTCTCTTGTAGACTTGATCTCAATTTTTGAACTTTTGAAATTAGGCTTTTCTCCATTAATACCTTCAAATTCATTTACAGATAATATGCTTCTAAATGAACCACATTTAATTTCATAAAAACCACCTTTTTTATCTAAACCTACAATTTGTCCCGTACTATTTAGACTTTTAATCTTTACAAAATCACCTACCTGAGGGTTCCATGATATTGACTTTTCAGATTTTTTTTGGGTTAAATGTTCCGTCTCAATTTCCTTTAATCTTTTTCCAATAATTCTCGTATCCTCTCCATTAACATTTTTATCTCTTAATTTTTTAATCAAATCTATCACCTCTTTTTTAGCGGATACAATATGTTTTGATAATTTAGACCTTTCAATTTCCTGGATTTTTTCAGCATTTAATTTTTGATATTCATAATTTCTCTTCAGTTCATCATGTAATATTTCAGTCCTTGCAATCAATTCTGCAGCAGCTTCTGCAGAATTTTGTTGTTTAATCTTCTCTTCCTCAAGTCCTTTAATAATACTGTTAATATGGTCAACTTCTTTTGGCTTTAGATAATTTGCAGCTTCATTGAGTATGCTTTCATCAAGACCAATTCTCTTTGAAATTGACAAAGCATTACTTCTCCCAGGAATACCCCAGTTGAGTATATATTTTGGCTTTAAAGAATCCTCATCAAAGGCAACTGATACGTTTTCAAATCTTGAATCGTTATATTTTAAAGCCTTAATATCCCCATAATGTGTAGTTGCAAAAGTGATATCAGATTTATTTGCAAATTCTTTTAATAAAGCCATCGCTAGAGCACTCCCTTCAAGAGGATCTGTGCCAGATCCAATCTCATCTAGCAAAACAACTGATAATCCTTTCTTATGATCAAGTAAATCTAATATCTCTTTTATGCGGGATATATGCCCACTGAAGGTAGATAAATTTTCTTCTAATGATTGATTATCTCCTATATCCACATATATATTTGGACAAAAAGGAATAATAGGATTATTAGTTGAAGGTATCAATAATCCTGCTCTAGCCATTAGTAAAGACAAGCCCAAGCCTTTTAAAGCTGCTGTTTTACCTCCAGTATTTGGACCTGTAATAGCTACAACCTTAATATTTCTATTTATATAAAAATCGACAGCTACTGGTGGAGAGGCTCCTTTTTTCTTATGTTCCCAAATCAATAACGGATGAGTAAAGCCAATTAAAGAAATAATAGGACTTTTCTCAAACCTAGGAGTTTTGCCTCCAATCCATTTCGAATATCTTGAACGAGTTAGGGCATTTTCTAATCGCAATAAAATGGATGCCATTTCAATAAGATTTTCTGAATTATCACTAACAACCAGAGACCATTTTTTAAGTAATTTAAATTCTTCTGCTGTGATCCTAGCCTCTAAAGAGGCAATCTTATTACCTTTATTTACTACACTATCAGGCTCAAAATATACTGTATTTCCTGAAGATGAAGAGTCATGAATTATGCCTTTAAATTTATCTACATAATTAACTTTCACTGCTAAAACGGGTCTTCCATATCGATCTCCAATAGTAGTATCTTGCAAATAAGCTAAGTTCTTTTGAATAAATTTCTCAACTAATATTTTTCTTTCAAGTTTCTTAGATAAAAATTCTTTTCTAAGAATAGATAGTTCATTACTAGCATTGTCTGAAATCCTTCCATTTGATTCAATGCCTTTTTTAAAAATCGTTTCGATATTCTGATGGTCAATTAATTTTTTTGTAAATGATGAAATATAAGGCCTTTGTTCAAAATCTAATAAGATTTTTTTTAAATTTCTTGCTGCAGCAATTGTTTTTGCTATTTCTAACAATTCAGAAGATGAAATTACACCTCCCTTAGAACAAATTTCAATATTTCTACTAATATCAAAAACACCAGAAAAACTAATTGATTTATCTAAATTATTTTCTAGCTGAGTTATTTCAACAGTTTCATTCAAAAGTCTTTTAGATGATTCGTATTCTGAAGGGATATCAAAACTTAAAATTGCTCTTTTACCCATTTCCGTTAGGGCGAATGAAGATAAATGCGTTTTTAATGAGTCCCACTCTAAAAGGCTTATAGATTCTTCTTCTAAGGTGTTATTTGAAGATGATTTTTTTGAATAACTTTTCTCTTGCATACAAAAAAAAAGAATCAAACATTCGATTGAATCCCTTCAGGAGGAACATAAAGCATCTCTAGCCAGTTTCCTTCAGTATCCTTCATATAAAAAGATGCTGTTCCATCTCTATGTTCATGTAAAGGACCAACTTTTACACCAGAATTTTTTAAATCATTTTGAATATTTTCCACTTCTTTTTTATTTTCAAAATGAAAAGCAAAGTGAGGTCCCGCAGCTTTGTAGCTAGGGCCTAATAACGCAAGTCCATCTTTCCCTTTACCAGCTTCTAAATAAGACCAATCTTTATCGTCCCAAACTAAATTCATACCCAGCTTAATATAAAAAGATTTTGCCCTTTCGAGATTTTCTACTCTAAGTGCAATGTGACCAATCCTATTTACTCCTTGTGAAAGCTTCAAAACAAAGTAGTTAATTTATTTCTTTTCTAAGAATAAACCAAATTTTTACTAATAATGAGTTTTTAAGTATCCTGCAACCATTGAGATGCATCACAAGCATGATAAGTGAGTATTAACTTTGCTCCTGCTCTTTTAAAACTAAGCAATGTTTCTAATACAATATCTTTTTCGTTAATCCAGTTCTTCATAGCAGCAGACTTTACCATGGAATACTCCCCACTAACGTTGTATGCAGCTATAGGTTTATTTGAAAAAGTGCTTAATCTATAAACAATATCCAAGTATGAGATTCCTGGTTTTACCATCAAAATATCAGCTCCTTCATACTGATCCAATGCAGATTCAATCAAAGCCTCTTTTGAATTAGCAGGGTCCATTTGATATGTAGACTTATTGTCTGGAATTATTTTCTTACTATTTTCTCTAGGAGCCGAATCTAAAGCAGTTCTAAATGGTCCATAATAAGCAGATGAATATTTTGCTGTATAACTAATAATACCTACATCACTAAATCCTTGACTATCGAGATCAGCTCTGATTGCTCCAACTCTCCCATCCATCATGTCACTAGGACCAATAAAATCTGCTCCAGCTCTTGCTTGTGTTAAAGCTTGTTTTTTTAAAATTTCGATTGTTTCGTCGTTCAATATTTTTCCAGTTTCATCAACTAATCCATCATGACCATCACAAGAGTATGGATCCAAGGCAACATCTGTCATTATTGCCATTTCTGGAATCTCTTTTTTTAATATTCGAATAGCCTTAGGAATTAAACCGTCTTCATTAAAACATTCTGCTCCATCTTCAGTCTTTAAACTATCGTTAACTTTTGGGAAAAGAACTACACACCTTATTCCCAATTGCCATGCCCTAGTAACCTCCTTTATTAAGCCATTAATATCCCATCTATAAGTTCCGGGCATTGCTGAAATTTCCTCTTTAAAGTCTTTTTCATGAATAAATAATGGATATATAAAGTCAGATGCCATTAGATGGTTTTCTCTAACCATTTCTCTAATTGCTTCAGTTCTTCTTAATCTTCTAGGACGAATAATCGAATTCATTTGAATATTATTTAAAAAAAATATTTATCTAATACATTAGTCGCTCGCCTCGCACATAAATCAATCACAGACTACTTTTGTTCAGGAAAATTAACTAAAATTTATTTAGTGAGAGCAAAAAAAGTTACAAAAATATTTTGCACAATCTTCATTTTTCACAAATTTACGTCATTAAGAGATAGTATCTTTTAGTTAAGTATTTATTTTAAGGAGAGCATCTTTGAAAATAATTAATGGATTTCATCTGAAAAATGTAAGAGGAGATATTCTTGGAGGCATCACAGCCGCAGTAGTGGCTTTACCTCTCGCTCTTGCTTTTGGTAATGCTGCGTTAGGTCCTGGCGGTGCAATTTATGGACTATACGGAGCAGTAGTAGTTGGTTTTTTAGCAGCATTATTCGGCGGAACACCTGCTCAAGTTAGTGGGCCTACCGGTCCAATGAGCGTGACGGTTGCAGGAGTAGTGGCAAGTTTAGCTGCTGCTGGGGTTCCAAAAGATCTGTCTGCTGGACAAATTCTTCCATTAGTAATGGCAGCAGTAGTTATTGGAGGCTTATTACAAATATTATTTGGAATTTTAAAACTAGGGAAATATATTACTCTCGTACCATATTCTGTAGTGTCAGGATTCATGTCTGGTATTGGTTTCATAATCATTGCACTTCAAATTGGGCCATTACTTGGAATTACCACTCAGGGAAAGGTAATAGATTCTTTAACAACTGTTTTTTCTAATTTCCAACCCAACCCTGCAGCTATTGGTATATCTGTAATGACATTAGGGATAGTATTTCTTACACCTAGAAAAATTAGTCAATGGGTACCTGCTCCTCTTTTAGCATTATTGATAGTAACTCCAATATCAATATTTATGTTTGGGGAAGGCGAATTAGTTAGAATTGGTGATATTCCAAGAGGAGTACCTTCCTTAAATATTCCGAGTTTTAATCAATATCTTCCAATTATTTTCCAAGCAGGCTTGGTACTGGCTGTGCTTGGAGCAATTGATTCTTTACTTACATCTTTAGTTGCAGACAATATTTCTCAAACTAAGCATAATTCTGACAGAGAGCTAATTGGACAAGGAATAGGTAATGCAGTAGCTGGTCTTTTCACCGGATTACCTGGTGCAGGAGCAACAATGAGAACCGTTATAAACGTCAAATCTGGAGGTTCTACTCCTATTTCTGGAATGGTTCACTCAGTTGTTTTATTAATAGTATTAGTAGGGGCAGGACCATTAGCAGAGCAAATTCCTAACGCTTTACTTGCAGGTATTCTTATAAAAGTTGGTCTAGATATTATTGATTGGGGGTTCTTGAGAAGAGCTCACAAATTATCTCTTAAAACATCTGCGGTAATGTACGGCGTACTTCTAATGACTGTTTTTTGGGATCTAATCTGGGCAGTATTAGTTGGTGTTTTCATAGCAAATATGCTCACTATTGATTCAATAACCGAGACTCAACTAGAAGGTATGGATGAGGATAATCCTTTATCAAAAGATGATCAAGCTAAAAATGCATTACCTGCTGATGAAAAAGCTCTACTAGATAGATGTGCAGGAGAAGTAATGTTATTTAGACTCAAAGGACCACTTAGTTTTGGAGCGGCTAAAGGTATATCTGAGAGAATGATGCTAGTAAGAAACTACAAGGTTTTAATATTAGATATTACTGATGTACCAAGACTTGGAGTGACGGCGACTCTCGCGATAGAGGATATGATGCAAGAAGCAAAAAATAATTCCAGAAAAGCATTTGTTGCTGGGGCAAATGAAAAAGTAAAAGATAGATTAGCTAAGTTTGGAGTTGAAGGAATCATTGAGACAAGAAAAGAAGCTTTAGAAACAGCTCTAAATGAAATAGCCTAATAATTTATGGAAATAAATCCAATTCTGCAAAATGTATTAGCCCCGCCAGTTCTTTTCTTTTTAATTGGAGCAATATCAGTACTATTTAAATCTGATTTAGAAATACCAGCTCCATTGCCTAAACTCTTCTCCTTATATTTGCTCTTAGCCATTGGGTTTAAAGGAGGTATAGAGATACAGAAAAGTGGGTTTACAGATCAAGTATTGCCGACTTTAAGCGCTGCAATACTAATGTCACTATTAATACCTCTGATTGGATTTTTAATTTTAAGATTTAAGTTTGATGTCTTTAATTCCGCTGCAATAGCTGCAGCATACGGTTCAATTAGTGCTGTTACATTTATTTCCGCAGAAAGTTTTTTGGAAAGTCAAAAAATAGCTTTTGATGGGTTTATGGTTGGAGCCTTAGCTTTAATGGAGTCTCCTGCAATAATTGTTGGATTATTACTTGTGAAATTTGCAGCTCCCAAAAATAGGCCAAAATCAAGAAAAATGCATCTAAGCGCAATATTACACGAATCATTTTTGAATGGATCAGTTTATTTATTGCTCTCAAGTTTAATTGTAGGATTTCTTACTGCTTCCAGTAATCCCTCAGGGATTGCAAAAATGGAGCCTTTTACTGGACAATTATTCTATGGAGCAGAATGCTTCTTCTTGTTAGATATGGGAATAGTCGCTGCTCAAAGATTGCCTAGACTGAAGAATGCAGGTTCGTTTTTGATTGGCTTTGCTATTTTTATGCCGTTATTTAATGCATTTATTGGTGTTTTTGTTGCAAGATTTTTATCTTTAGGACCTGGCAACGCACTTTTATTTGTGGTTTTATGTGCAAGCGCATCTTATTTAGCAGTTCCTGCAGCGATGAGGATGACGGTACCAGAAGCCAAATCTAGTTATTATATTTCAACTACACTAGGTCTAACTTTCCCATTCAATATAGTTCTCGGCATTCCCATATATATGAGTTTAGTAAATACCATTATCCCACTTTCCCCTTCATAAAAATGAAAAGATTAGACCTAATATTTAGTGAAAGAGAGCTAGATGCAATCATTAAAACATTGGAAAAAGCTAATGTTCCAGGATATACAGTTATGAAACACGCCACAGGCAGAGGGCCTGAAAGAGTGGTTACTGAAGATATGGAATTTACAGGATTAGGAGCCAATGCTCATGTAATTGTTTTTTGTGAGCAAGAATTAATAGATAAAATGAGAGATAACATCAGGGACGATTTAAGCTACTACGGGGGAGTTGCTTATATTTCTGAGGCAACACCCCTTTAAATTAAAGAAGCAATCTTTATTTCTAAGAATGAATCCAATCTACTCTTATATTTTTTCGACTATTTAAGTATCTATCAATTGACATTGCAGCAATACATCCATCAGAAGCTGCAACTACGGCTTGCTTAAATGGTGTATTTCTTATATCTCCAATAGCCCATACTCCATCAGAGTTTGTAGACATAAAGTCATCAACAATAACCCCTCCATCTTCTTTTAAAGCAATTTGGTCCCCCAAAAAATCAGTAATCGGCTTTGAACCACTCATATAGACAAACACTCCATCTAAATTTAAATTGATAGGATTTTCTTCTTGTTTATTTTTTACAACAACTCCATTCACACCCATATCATCGCCCAATATTTCCAATAATCTTGTTCTACTCCAATGTTTTATATTTGAATTGTCCATCAATTCCATAGCTTCTTCATTATCTGATTTAGGATCACTTGATGTAATCCAATGCACAGTTGATGCAAATTTAGTTAGAACAGTTGCCTCTTCAATTGCCTCCTTGTTCACTCCAACAACGGCAACTTCCCTATTCTTATAAAAAGCCCCATCACACGTAGCACAATAACTTACTCCTTTGCCAAGAAAATCGGCTTCGCCCTTAAATGATGCAGGCCTACCCATAGCT
The DNA here is from genome assembly GCA_902572675.1 of uncultured Prochlorococcus sp. Classification (GTDB taxonomy): domain Bacteria; phylum Cyanobacteriota; class Cyanobacteriia; order PCC-6307; family Cyanobiaceae; genus Prochlorococcus_A. The sequence goes on from CACGGY010000001.1 coordinate 45,523, forward strand.
CCACTTGCAAGTACAAGTGCTTTAGCTTTGAAAGTGCCTTCGGGTGTATAAACCATTTTCCATTCACCACTAGCATCTATTCCAAACACTTGTGCTCTTCTATAGTCTGTGCCATATTGCACAGCCTGTTCTCTCATTAGAGTAAGTAATTGCTCCCCACTTATATCAACCGGAACACCTGGATAATTAGCTATTTGATGGGTTATTGCTAAGGCTCCAACAGATGGATTTTTATCTAAAATGACTGTCTTTAAGTTTGAACGAGATGTATAAAGTGCGCAAGTACATCCGGCAGGGCCTCCTCCGATAATAACTACATCTGACTCAATGATTTCCAATTTAGTAAAACTCCTTTTTAGTAGTTAATTAAATGAGCTCTTGGTTAGAAGATAGCTTTAATGAAATTCCTAACCTTGTTTATAGATATAAGTTAAAAGAAAAAAGAGAAAAAAGCATAATATAGAAACAAACTTACATAGGAAAAACATAAACAATTAATTATCCAAATGATCAGTTACGTGAAATGTTCTGTATTGATCTATTATTAGGTCATATCAAAAAATCATTTTTTGTAGAAACATTATATTTTTCATGACCAACTCTGACTACCTTTTAAAAGCTGCCATTAAGAAAGTAACCGAAAAAATTAACGAGATATTGGTTGAAAAAATTGAAGAAGCAACAAATATTGCTCAGGATGCTCCAGAAATTCTCAAAAAAGAATTTGATAGTTTGAAAGAATCCATAATCGAGGAAGCCTCAAGAATGGAAAAAGCCGAAAATGTTCAAGAAAATGAATCCACAAATACTTATCAAGATTCCAAAATAAAAAAAGCTTTAAATGAAATTGAAGGTATCAATCAGCAAATTGATCTCTTTAATAAAACTTTAGATAATCAAATTAGATGAGTTATCACATTTTTTATTTTCGTTTAAAAAAATTGAAAAGGGCCTTTATTATTTGGATAACTCTGATTTCGCTTTTAATAAATTTGTGGATAGATAATCTTAGATTCACAATTTTCAATACTAATAGCAATGAAAAAAGTAGGGTTCAAATTAAAAGAGCTAGATGGTTTACAAATCAATTAATAAAGCTTGGTTCAGCATTTATAAAAATTGGACAATTATTATCAGCGAGACCTGACTTAATTCCTAATACCTGGATACAGGAATTGACTAAATTGCAAGATCAAGTTCCTAATTTTTCATTTGAGCAAGTTGAAGAAACTATAAGAGAAGAACTTGGGTCGAAGTTTAATGAAATAGATGAAATAATAGGTGATCCGGTTGGATCAGCATCACTAGCTCAGGTTCATAAGGCGACATTAAAAGATGGTAAGAAAGTTGCATTTAAAGTTCAAAGACCCAATTTAAAAGAATTATTTATTATTGATTTGGGCATAATGCAACAAATAGCAGGATTGTTGCAGAAAAATAAGAATTGGAGTCGAGGTAGAAACTGGGTTGAGATTGCCAAAGAGTGTAGGAAAGTTCTCATGAAGGAGCTTGATTTTAATTGTGAAGCACAATATGCAGCAAGATTTAGGCAGCAATTTCTTGATGATGAAAATGTTGAAGTTCCTGAAGTAATTTGGGATATGAGCAGTGAAAAGGTGCTTTGTTTAAGTTATCTGGAAGGAACAAAAATAAGCGATTTAGAAAAATTACAATCACAAGAAATTGATTTACCTAAAATTGCAGAAATAGGTGCCATCAGCTATTTAAAGCAATTAGTAAATTACGGTTTTTTTCATGCAGACCCTCATCCTGGAAATCTAGCAGTTTCAATTGAAGGTAAATTGATTTTTTATGATTTTGGAATGATGGGCAATATCTCAAATAATTTACAAACAAGATTAGGGGGGATGGTTAAGGCTGCTGCTTTAAGAGATGCCTCATCGCTTGTTAGTCAATTACAACAAGCTGGGCTAATTTCAAAAGACATTGATGTAGGACCAGTCAGAAGATTAGTCAGATTAATGCTTAAAGAAGCTTTAACCCCACCATTTAGTCCAAATATTATTGAAAAATTATCTGGAGATTTATACGAACTTGTTTATGAAACACCATTTCAACTGCCAGTAGATTTAATCTTCGTGATGAGAGCTTTATCAACTTTTGAAGGAGTTGGCAGAATGCTTGACCCAGGGTTTAACCTTGTATCAGTTACCAAGCCTTATTTAATAGAACTTATGACTTCAAATAATCAAACTCCTAACGATTTAATTAACCAATTTGGAAGGCAAGTAGGTGAACTAGGATCGAAAGCTGTTGGTATTCCAAAAAGAATAGATGAAAGTTTAGAAAGATTAGAGCAGGGAGATTTACAACTGCAAATAAGAATGGGAGAGTCTGATAGGCAATTCAAAAAAATGTTCACTGCCCAAAAAACTTTAGGTCATTCAATTCTTATAGGAAGCTTATCAATTGCATCTGCTTTACTTGTAACCAATAAACAAAATAATTTTGCATTGTTGCCACTTTTTTTTGCACTGCCAATAAGTATTGATTGGATAAAATGCCAATTAAGTATGAGAAAAGGCTCCCGTTTAGAAAAACTTAAGCGCTAAAAAACTACATATTTTTGGGTCCCAAACCTAAAGCTCCAGCGAATCTTGCTTGATTTCCCAATTCCTCCTCAATTTTTAAAAGCCTATTGTATTTTGCAATCCTTTCACTTCTACTCAAAGAGCCGGTCTTGATCTGACCCGATCTTGTAGCGACAGATAAATCAGCAATTGTTGTATCTTCAGTCTCACCACTTCTATGACTAATAACACTTGTGAAGCCTGACATTTTAGCTAACTCAATAGCTTCCAAAGTTTCAGTTAATGTTCCTATTTGATTTACCTTTATTAGAATTGAATTGGCAGATTTTTCCATAATGCCTTTCCTTAACCTCCCTGTAT
>CACGGY010000002.1 GCA_902572675.1 uncultured Prochlorococcus sp.
TCCAAGGAGATATGGAATGAATTAGCAAATGAAATTAATAATCCATTTTATGAATGGACTTGGATTAAAAACCTTGAAATATCAAAAAGTGTTTCAAGAGAAACTGGTTGGCAGCCTCTATATTTTGTTGCTTATAAAAATGAAGAAATATTAGGAATTGCTCCGCTTTTTTTAAAAAATCACAGCTATGGAGAATTTATTTTTGATCAATCATTTGCACGATTGGCTCAAGAGCTTAATTTAAATTATTACCCTAAATTAATTGGAATGAGTCCTTATAGTCCTGTCAATGGATATCAATTTCTTTATAAAAAAAATAAAGATAAGAAAGAAATTACAAATTTACTCATAAACAATATCGAAAGATTTGCGATTGCAAACAAAATTTTAAGTTGTAATTTTTTATATATTGATGAAAGCTGGGGCAACCATCTTAAATCTTTGGGATACTATGAATGGATAAATTCCAGCAGTGAATGGAGGAGTAATGGAGAAAAAACATTTGATGATTTTCTTTCTAGATTTAACTCTAACCAGAGAAAAAATATCAAAAAAGAGAGGAAATCAATTACTAATAAAAATATTAAAATAAAAATTTTCAATAAAGATGATATCAACCAAGAAATCCTCAAAAAAATGCATTATTTTTATGAACAGCATTGCTCGAGGTGGGGAGTTTGGGGAAGTAAATATCTAACATCTACATTTTTCGAAAAAATTGTTGAAAATAAAAAAAATCTTTTACTTTTTAGCGCTTCAAAAAATGATTCAAATGATATGTTTGCAATGTCGATGTGCGTTAAAAACAAAAACAACTTATGGGGTAGATATTGGGGTAGTCAAGAAGACATATCTAATTTACATTTTGAATTATGTTACTACCAGCCAATTGAATGGGCAATAAAAAATAGTATCCATTTTTTTGATCCTGGAGCAGGTGGCAAACACAAAAGGCGGAGGGGGTTTTTTGCAAAAAGCACCATTAGCTTGCATAAGTGGTTTGACAAAAATATGGAAAATATAATTTATCCTTGGCTAAATGAGGTTAATAAACAAACCGAGACTGAAATTGAATTTGAGAATAATACTATACCCTTTAAATAAAAAATTATTTGGCTTTTCGAAACACTATATTAGTAATATAGTTGTTTTTACTTCTAAGGATGGATTCTAGTAAAAGTTTAGATGAAAAAATAAAGATTGATAATAATCTATCCAACCGGTATATAGACTTAGATCCAAATGGTTATTTTATTATAAAAGTAGATTTAGAAGAAAATAAAATAATTCTCGAGCACTTTTTAAATACCATCGATAAGGAAGGCTATGCGCTTGACCCAGAAACAAATGAACCAATCAAATGCGACTCTCAAAATAAAAGAGTTAGTAATGAAGTTTTTAAAGGTATTAGTGCGAAACAACTTGGAATATTGATCACTGAAGAAAGAAATGACTTAATAACCAGATTCGACCATGCTCTATATTTAGGCCGGGAACTACAAAAAGCAGAAGAATGTTTATACAAAAAATTACCCTATATCCAAGATTAAGAAATTAAACGAAAAAATCTAATCTTTTCATCTGATGTTAAATTAGATAAAAATAAAAAAATTAATGAACATCATTTTCTATTTTGCATTTATTGGTTTTGGTTTTGGAGCTGCTTTCGCATTAGATAAGCTCTTAAGAGCAGTTAAATTAATTTAAAAAAACTACAAAATTTTAATAATCTCTCCATACAAATCATATTCATCCGCAAAAGAAATATTTGCTTCAACAAATTTACCAATATATTTTTTCAAATCAATTTTATCTTTAACAGTTAGAATTACACTCCCGTCAATTTCAGGAGCAAAATTGTAGGACCGACCTATTAATTCGTTATTGTCTGATATTTTTTCTACCAAAATCTTCATTTTTGAACCAACATATTTCTGATTCTTATCTTTAGAGATATTTTGTTGAACTGAAATAACGTTATCTTTTCTTGCCTCCGCAACCTCTGGAGATACTTTATTTGGCAAATGAAACGCTGCAGTTCCTTCCTCAGGAGAAAAAATAAACACTCCTACATGATCAAATTTGTGCCTATCCAAAAATTCGAGAAGATGTTCAAAATGTCCTTTTTTTTCTCCTGGAAAACCAACAATGAGACTAGTTCTTAATACAGCAGAAGGAATTTCTTCTCTAATTTTCTCCAAAATTGATTCATTCAAAGAAGCTTGCCAAGGTCTATTCATACTCTTCAACACATCTGGATGACTATGCTGAAGTGGTAAATCAAAATAAGGAACTATATTCTTTGAATCTTTGAAAGCTCTAATAACTTCATCAGTTAAACCTGTTGGATAAGCATAATGTATCCTTATCCAAGGAATTGGAATTTTAGAAAGCTCATTCAAAAGTTTGGCTAATGATGGTTTTCCATAAATATCTTGACCATAATTAGTTGTTATTTGACTAATTAATATGATTTCTTGAATACCCTTTTTTGCAAGACTTTTGGCTTCTGAAACTATAGATTCTATTGTTCTACTTCTTTGAGGACCTCTCAACTTAGGAATAATACAAAAAGCACAATTATAGTTGCAGCCTTCAGCAATGCGAAGATAAGCAACAAATTTATTTTTATCTACAAAACGAGGCATTTGCTCATCTGCAATAAATTCAGGTATTTTAGAAACTTCATTAACGATTTCCCCTTTTTCTACTCTGTCTAAAACCTTGGCTATCTTTTGATAATCTCCTGTTCCAACCAAACCTTTTATTTCAGGGATTTCTTTTATAAGCTCATCTTTAAAATGCTGAGCCATACAACCTGCAACTATTACTTCCTTTCCTTGATTTGTATATTCTAGAATTTTTCTAATAGATTCTTCTCTAGCTGTTTCAATAAAACTGCAAGTATTTACAACAACAACATTCGCATCATTTATATTGGTCTCAACTTCATAACCCTCTTTATCTAATAAACCTTGCATATGTTCAGTATCAACAAGATTTTTCTCACAACCAACATGACTGAATGCAATCTTAGATAGTTTTTTTTCTTTTACATTGAGACTATTTTGTTTCACAACTTGAAAAATAAGAATTAAAAGATTTAAACAGCATTTTGTATATAACTCTCATGCCAAGATAATATTAGGATAGATAATGTAAATAACAAACTTTCTTTTTGTATGGCCCTTAAGAATATAAACAGAAGAAATAAAAAAGATTTGAAATGGCCAAAAATCATAATCGCAATTCTTAGCACTATAGGCATAGTTGATACAGGTTCGATTACTTTAAAAAACTGGGGATTATTTAGTTCTCTTTCATGCCCAGGGATACAAAATGGTTGTGAAACAGTTTTAAATAGTCCTTGGGGTACTTTATTTGCAAATAATCAAGTTAATATACCTCTCTCATTAGCTGGATTTATAACATATTTATCAATATTAGTTATCACAATAATACTTTCGCTTAATTTAGTTTCCCCAAAAGAAAAACTAAATAAGTTTTTGTGGTGGTTATTATTTCTAATTTCTTGTGCATCATCAACATTTAGCTTTTTATTGATAAATATAATGTTTTTTAAGATTCAAGCATATTGTTTTTTTTGTATACTTTCAGCAATTTTATCGTTTTCTATCTTTATAATTTCTATGATTGGAGCAAAGTTCGAAAGTAGAGAACCTATGATTTTTAGAGGTTTCATTGTAGCCATTAGTATCCTTCTGGGGGGCCTAATTTGGTCAACAAACGTTGACCCCTCTAATGCTATTGATGTTGCAAACCCCACTGAAAATGTATCGCCAATAATTACCACTTCAAGCTCTCCTCAGAAGGTAAAGTTTGCAAAATTTTTAAGTGAAAATAATATTGTTATGTATAGTGCATACTGGTGCCCTCATTGCCACGATCAGAAACAATTATTTGGCAGGGAAGCAGTGAACGAATTAAAAGTAGTTGAGTGTGCTAAAGATGGTAAAGATAATGAGTATGAGCTATGCCAAACGAAAGGAATCAGTGGCTTTCCTTCTTGGGAAATAAATGGAGAAATTATTAGTGGTACGCGTGACTTAAATGAATTAGCAACAAAAACCGACTATCAGGGAGATCTTAATTTTTAATAAATCTTTTTTGAATTTTTTGATCTAACTGTTGTCTAGTATGACATTCCCAATTTTTATCTTTATTAGGGAAATCATCTCTATAGTGCCCACCTCTACTTTCTTCTCTAAATAAACAAGCTTTTAATAAAGTTAAGGTGGTTATTTGTCTATTCTTTAAATCAAGTAAAAGATTTAATGCTCTTCTATTAGGTTCACTAAGTTTTATTTTTTGATCAAATTTTATTTTTTCAAGACTATGTAGTAAATCGTTTTTATTTAATTTATCTATATCATTTTGAATGTAATTTAAAAATTTACTCATATTTACCTTATTTCGAGATACACCTAAATTTAACCAACATAGTTTTCTTAGTTCATCAATTTTTTCAGCGATTATAGAAATTTGATCTTCTTTAGGATCTTCAATATCAAACTCTTGAAATGATCTGTCAAATTTTTCAAAGTTAGAAAGGTCATTCAAAACAATTGAAGACATTTTTCTTGCGAAAACAAGACACTCCATCAGTGAATTACTTGCCAGTCTATTAGCACCATGAACACCTGTAGAGGCAACTTCTCCAACGGCATATAATCCTTTTCTTGTTGAAGATGCATTTAGATCAGTTTTAATACCTCCCATCCAATAATGAGCTGCAGGGGCAACGGGAATTACCTCATTTAAAGGGTTAACGCCATAATCCTGACATCGACTTAATATCGTGGGGAAGCGCTCTACAATTTTTTCTGGGTCAATATACCGAAGATCTAAGCCAACATGCTCTACACTATTATCATGCATGTTTTTCATAATTGCTCTACTTACCTGATCTCTGGTAGCTAGATCACGATTTTCAAGATTTTTAACTGGGCTATCACCATTTTTATCAACTAAAATCGCCCCTTCTCCTCTTAGTGCCTCAGATATAAGGAAACAAGGAGCACCATAAAATTTTAAAGCGGTTGGATGAAATTGAACAAATTCTAAATCTTCAATAGCTGCTCCTGCTTTCCATGCGAGGGCAATCCCTTCGCCAGACGATTGAGCAGGATTGGTTGTATTGGTGAATAAATGACCGCCCCCTCCTGTTGCTAAAACGACAGCTTTAGATTGAATCCAATATAAATTTGCTCCATCAAGAACCTGAACTCCTTTACATTCTTCATTTTCAATAAACAGTTCAGTCACCCTTACACCTCTGCAGTGAAGAATATTTTTTTTATTTTCAATATGATCTTCTAGTACTTCAACTAATGCTCTCCCAGTCCGATCTTTAACATGCAAGACTCTCCTTCGAGAGTGAGCAGCTTCTAAAGTAGTAGACAGTTGATCAGAACTTTGGTCAAATATCATCCCTAAATTCTGCAACCTTTCTACACAACCCGGGGCTTCTTTAACAAGCATTTCTACAGCTTGAAAATCACATAATCCATCTCCTGCTTTTAAAGTGTCTTCAGCATGAAGATCAAATGAATCATCTTTTCTGACAACAGATGCTATTCCTCCTTGAGCCCATCTACTGGAAGATACCTTGCTAGTATTTCTATTTAAGAGAAGCACTTTTAAATTTGAAGGTAATTCAAGGCAAGACATAAGGCCAGCAGCACCAGCCCCAACAACGATCACATCCCAATTATTTATTGGAATTAGTTCTTGCGAAAATGGAGGTCTCAGCATTAAACCAATCCACTAAAAGTTGGTTGTAGAATTGCTAAAAATATAAAAATACCATCAACAATTAATGTCGTTTGAATTACATAACTAGAAACCAAGAGTGCTCTCCCATTTGTCGTATTATTTGTAGAAGAATCAAAAATTTCTTTTGAAATAAACCAAAGTATAAGTGCTGTAAAAAAAATTATAGATAATGATTTTATATGAATAAGATTTTCTGAGGTTTTTTGAAGAATGAGAGGGGCCGTTTCAGAATCTGCAGTTATGACCTCTCTCCATTGGTCCATAATTCCGATCAAAAATATTGTTATGTCAGTAACTGCAGTTCCAAACAAAGAAGAGAGATAAAAACTAGATCCAATTTTCCAATCAGTCCCAAAGCCAATTAAAGCTAAAGGGAGAACCACTGCTTCAACAGGGATGTGTAGGATAGGAAATTGACTTAACCATCCCCAAAACAAACATCCACCAAGCCAACTCCCTGATACCCCAAATAATAATGAACTGACAATAAACCATTTATTTGGTTGTTTTTTGTACAAAAAATATGCAACTAAGAGGATTATAAAAGTGAAACAAAGGGCACTAGTTGGTTCTAATCTAACCCAAGGGGCTTGAATAAATATAGGTAGAATTACAAAAAAAGAGGACCACAATCTTAATGAAAAAGGCCTTGATAAAAAAGTACTTTCGTATGAATCAGCTGATTTAAACAATTCATAGTTTAATTTATCTTTCACTTCTAGGTTTTCTGTAATTAATTCTTTCAATGAACGAAAATTTATTGGGTTATTTAAGTTAATGTAATGCGAGTTTTTAATAACTGCTAATTACATACTTTAATAAATTAAGGGCACTTAATTTAAAAACTATATTTAGTATATTAAAAGTATTTAATACACTTTGAGTCATATATGAGTCTAGAATAAAGATAAAGAAAAATATTTGGAATTCAATTGTGTGGCAAGAAATTAATTACAAAGAAGATTCTAATGATCTTTTGGTTCCTAATATTAATTACAAAATAAACCCAGCAAAAATAGAAAGTATTGAAGCTAATTCCATTGCTGAAGAAATCGGATTTGAACCGGGTGACGCAATAATTACTATAAATGGAAAAAAACCAAGAGATTTGATTGATTATCAGATTCTAATAAGTGAAGAATTTTTAAATATATCAGTTTTAGATAAAAATCATGAAATTCACAATATAAGTATTGAAAAAGATCAAGATACTAATTTAGGTATTAATTTTCAAGATGCATTATTTGATTCAATAAAGCAATGCAATAATAAATGTCCATTTTGTTTTATAGATCAACAGCCAAGCGGTAAAAGAAAAAGCCTTTATGTCAAAGATGATGATTATAGATTGAGTTTTCTTTACGGCTCTTATCTAACTCTTACTAATTTGAAAAAAAGTGACTGGGAGAGAATTTCCACCCAAAAACTTTCCCCTCTTTTTATTTCTGTGCATGCAACTGACCCTAAAACTCGAGAAAAATTATTAAAAAATAAAAAAGCAGGAGTAATTCTCGATCAAATTTCATGGTTTGAAAAGAACTCTATTCAAATGCATGCTCAAATTGTTGTATGTCCAGATATAAATGACGGGAAGATTCTTGAAAAGTCAATTATTGAACTCGCAGAATTCTATAAAAAAAACTCTCAGACAGTGCTTTCAGTAGCAATAGTTCCTGTAGGACTTACAAAATTTAGACCTGAAAATGATGGATTAAAATCAATAAACTCTGAATACGCAATAAAAACGATCAAACAAATAGAAAAAATTCAAGCTTCTTTACAAATCAGTCTAGGCACTCGTTTTTGTTGGCTAGCTGACGAATGGTATTTAATAGCAGGTAAAAATTTGCCAAGTTATAAAACCTACGAACATATGCCGCAAGAATCTAATGGAGTAGGGTCAATTAGAAGCTTTCTCAAAACATTAAATGAAAGTTCTAATAACTTACCTCAAAAAATAAAACAGCCAAAAAAAGTTAGTTGGATTGTTGGTAAATTGGTTTATGAAGCCCTAATACCTACAGTTAAAAAATTAAACTTAATTGATGGATTAAAAGTTAATTTATATGGTTTACCAAGTATTTATTGGGGACAAGAACAAGTTGTAACTGGACTTCTTACAGGAGAAGATCTAGTTTGTGGGCTTAAAAATAAGGATTTAGGAGAAGCTATTTATATACCATCAATTATGTTAAAACTTAATACTGATTTATTTCTTGATGACAAAAATATTAAAGAAGTAGAAAACCAATTAAATACCAAAATTCACGTTCTCGATGAGTCGAATGATATTATAGATACTTTGATTGGAAAATCTAATAGAACTAATACTTTAGAAAATGCTTAGAAAAGTAATTAATCCTATTTTATTTTTACCCCTTGCTTTATGTATAAACACTATAAATGTGCTTTCGAGTGAAACAAATAATGATATAGATAATTTTTCGAGAGAATTATCAAATAAGCCTTTTATTAATTATCAAGAGATAGAAAAACTTATCTTAAATAATCTAGAGTTAAAATCATTTCAAAATTTAGTTAACTCTGCAAGATTTAATCTATCAAGTAAAATTTCTAAGAAATTTCCATCCATAGATTTTCAAGCCAATGGGTCTCCAAAATATGTCTCAGGTAAAAATTACAGTAGCAATTCACCCAATTTAAAAACATCACAATTTACGGCTAATCCTTCTTTAAATATTAAATGGAATTTAATTGAACCCCTTAGAGGAACAGAAATTAAAATTGCCAAAGACAATCTGCAAATTGCAGAAAATAATTATGAAATCAAGAAAAAAGATTTAATTCAAGAAGCAAAAATGAGGTATCACAAATATCAAAAGTCATATCAAGAAATCCAAAATAAAAAATTTACACTTGCATTGTCAAAAACAATTTTAAATAATGCTACATCAAAGTTAGATTCTGGAATTGGTACAAAGTTTGAAGTTCTTGAAGCAGAAGCTCAATTATCTCGAGATAAACAATCACTTAACGAAAAAAAAATAGAACATGAAATTAATAAAATGTCGCTTAAAGAAATTCTTAACATTAAGGAAAATTTTGAAAGTAATAAAGAACAAAATTTGATAGGTTTCTGGAAACATAGATTGAATAAAAATATTAAGGCAGGTTTAGATAAAAATCTTTCCTTAAAAAATGCTCTTCTTCAAAAATCAATCAAAAATAGTCAAGCAAATAGTTTTTTAGCTAGAAATAAGCCAAATATTTACATAAGCAACACATTCTCCAGTACCTTTTCCAAAGGTGACTCTTTATCTACTGATATTGACTATAAAGAAACTGGATCTAACTATACAAATTCAATAAGTCTTAATCTGTCATGGAGTATTTTCAACGGTGGTCAAAATAAAAACTCCTATAAATCAAAAATAGCAGATGCAAAATCTGAAGAATATGCTTATCAAAATCTAAAAAATATTTTAACTACAAATATTAGTAAAGCCTATTTGAATTTTAAATTAAATGAAGAAAAGATAGTTTCTTCTCTTAAAGATATTGAATCTAGTAAAGAGGCTTTAAGGCTTTCCAGGCTTAGATATGATGTTGGAATATCAACTCTCAAAGATGTACTTGTAAGACAAAATGAATTAAGTAATGCAAAATCAAAAAATATTAATGCTCTATATAATTACAACCTGAACTTAGATGAATTAGAAAGGTTAACTTTTCTTGAAATAAGCAAAACTTGTTTAGATAACAATAATAATAAAATTAAATATAAAGAATCTTTTTGCAATATTCCAAAATGAATTTACCAAATTTAACGAATAAACAATTGAGTGAATTAAATTCTTTATTTGAAGTAGTAAGTCAACGCCAAATAAAAGATTTTGGAAACATTAGTGCTAGCAATAAATCCGACGGATCATTGATTACCAGTTGTGATTTATGGAGTGATGAAACAATTGTAGATGGTCTAGCTTCAATAGCTCCAGGGGAAGGAGTCCTTAGTGAAGAAGGAGGGAAGCTAATTCCTGAAACGAAAGCATATTGGGTTGTAGATCCATTAGATGGAACAACAAATTTTGCTGCAGGTATTCCTTACTGGTCTATATCAGTAGCAAGGTTCGTTGATGGTAAACCGCAATCTTCATTTTTAATAATCCCTACATTGAAAAAAAAGTTTGTATCTATTAAAGGACAAGGAGTTTGGTTAAATAACCAAAAAATAGAGCCTAAACAAAATAATCATCAAAGTGAATGCATTTCTTTATGTAGTAGATCAATAAAAATTTTGCAAAAAAAACCAAACGAAGCATTTCCTGGAAAAATCAGACTCTTAGGTGTATCGAGTTTAAATCTAGCGAGTGTAGCGATGGGGCAGACTTTTGGAGCAATAGAATCAACCCCCAAGATATGGGACATTGCGGCGTCCTGGCTATTATTAGAAGAACTAAATTGTAGTATAGATTGGTTAGAAACAGATCCCTTGAATTTAGTTTCTGGACAAAACTTGAGTGATGTTAATTTTCCATTAATTGCTTGTAGATCTATAGAAAAAATTAAAATATTAAAATCATGGGGTAATTTATTATTGGAAAAATAGTTGCATAATTAAAGAAATATTGGCTTGAAAAATTTCTTAATTAGATACAATAAAAAAATATATAAGGTAAATATTTGAAGAAAATAAATATGCAGCGCAGCTCAAAATGGATACTAAAAAGTTTGTGGGGAGCATGTGAAAGATGGAACAAATCTGATTGTATCGATTTAAGTGCTGCCTTTGCTTACTACACACTACAATCATTTTTTCCTATTCTTCTAATTTCTCTTTCTATAGCATCATGGTTCCTAGGTAAACAAGAGGGGTTAGATCAACAAATCATTTCTGTTGCTGCTCAGTTACTACCCCCTTCAGTAGTTGAATTAGTAGAAACAACATTATTTAATTTGATTGATCAAGGTTTTGGGGCAGGTGTTCTAGGAGCTATGTTTTTGCTATTTACAGCAGGAAATGCATATTTATCTCTCCAAAGAGGTTCAGATAGGCTGTGGGAAGACGAACTTCCCTCCAAAAAAGTAAATGCTGCTTGGAGAGAGCAAGCTTCTAGGTTCCTCCGAAATAGAGTTGAAGCTTTTTTAATAGTATTCTTTATAGGATTCTTAATGGTATTAGATCAGATTAGTGCAAATCTCAGAATGATACCAAGTAACGTTTTAGACAATCTGTCAAATTCTAATAATTTAATTTCTGATTTTTTGGTAAATTTACCTCTTTTACAAGTTGGTCAATATGCAATCCCACTAATTGGCTTTACTTTAATGGCTCTTTTATTGCAAGCACTCTTACCTAGTCGAAAAGTTCCTTTGAAACCACTTTTGCCTGGATCTTTTCTTATTGGAATTGGTCTAACAACTCTGAATTTAGCAGTCAGTAAAAGTATCCTTTCTCTTGGCACAAGATTTCAAGCATATGGTTTTATTGGAGGTTTTCTTGTACTTACATTGTGGGTCTGGCTTTTAGGTGTAATTTTATATTTTGGACAGTGCTGGAGTGTTGTTATTGCTAGTATGTCCATAGTAAATAAAAGAAGAAAAAGACTGAATAAGTAGTATGAATTCTTTCATCAAGGAAAATCAAAATTTGCTTATTTTATCTCTAATCATACTCATAGCAATTCCTATTTTTGGCATTAACTTTTTTCTTAACTTTCTTGGTAACATACTACTACTTTTAATTCTAGTTCCTCTTTTATTATTACTTATAATATTAATAGGTTTTAATTCTTACAAATCAACAATTAATTCTTGCAGCAACTGTGGAGCAATAAACTTAGGATTTAGTGAAACTTGTATGAATTGCGGTATGGATTTAGAGAATATTAATAAGAAAAATCAATTAAATGAGAAACCAAGTGAGAGTACAATTGAAATTGAAGCAGAAGAAATAAAATAAATTTCTAACCTATTCCAATTTGTCGCAGTATACTTTGTCCAGTAATTAATTCAGTACCTAGACCAATCAATATACCCATCATTGCCATACGGCCATTCCAGGTTTCAGCAAAATTAACAAAGCCGAATCTTGGTTGATTTTCTTCATTCATAATTAACTTAAATCCCTGTTATTTTTATTTTAACGTTTTAATGAATAAATTAGGATAAATAATAAAATAATTATTTAATATGCCTAACCCCATCAACAGGTCTATATTCATCTCCAGTTAATTCCTCATATACAATCGCTGGTAACCCTGTATCAAACATTGTTTGTAACGCCTCCTTGAGCATAGGATTCCATCCTCCAGTACTTACTTTCCCATGTCTTACAGTCCAATCCCAAGTACCCTGAAGATCTCGTGGTAATCTACCTTCTCTGTCTCTTCGAGCCACTAAGTCCAAAGATTCTACCAAACCTACAATAATTGGATTTTTACCATAAGAGGGGGTTAGACTTAGTTCAAGCCTAACGGGATCTTCTTTTACCATTCTCAATCGAAACCTTGGTGGTAACTTCAGGGACCTTATGACTGCTGAGACAATTTTTGTTCTTAATTCCAATTTTTTTAACCTTAAATTTTAAATTTGATTAATCAGTTGTTGTACCCTTTTCTTCTAAAGAAGAGTCATTATCATTTGAAAATCTTACTGTTAATAACTCTTCTTCTGTTATGTTTCCTGATTTATCTAAAAGTTCTGGGTGAATTGTATACTTTTTTTGGTTAAAGTTAGAGTTATTAAGACTTTTTTTTTCAGTCCCAGCAATACCCCAACCGTTAGACATTACTTTGAAAGCCTTCCAAACTAAATAGGTCAAAGCTGCTGAATATATAATCGGAAAAATAATCGTCATTGAAGTTATTAATTAATTAATTTTATAATTAGTATCATAGCCCTAAAAAAAGAAAATTAGCTACTTTGAGTAAATAAATTATTTCTCTTATACTAAATTAAAATTTTTTTAGTAGTTATATTACAAACACTCTAATAATTTATTTTTTGATGTATTTGATGAACAGAAGAAAATCAAAATTGAATTTTTTTAACCATAAGCAATTATTGCTTTCCACAGTAATTTCGATGGGTATTATTTCTTCATCCAATGTAATATCTCAACCATTAAATAATTCAAGATTTAATGAACTTAATTTAGACTCGAACAAATCTTTTATAACCCGAGCTGTAGAAAAAACGGGTGCTTCTGTCGTTACAATTGATACTCAAAGATATATTAAAAAAAGAAAATTACCAAATAACTCTCAACTATTCCTAGATCCATACTTAGAGAGATTTTTTGGATTAGATTTACCTAAAGACAATAAGCCAAGTATAGAACAGGGCCAAGGAAGTGGATTTATATTCGCAGATGGACTTGTAATGACTAATGCTCATGTTGTAAATGGATCAGACAAGGTAATCGTTGGTTTAACCAATGGCAAAAAATTAAAAGCAAAACTGATAGGTCAGGACTTTTTTACTGATTTAGCTGTACTTAAGATTGAAGGGAAAGGACCTTGGCCAAAAGCGCAATTAGGTGATTCATCAAAAATTAAAGTTGGTGATTGGGCAATCGCAGTAGGAAATCCATTCGGACTGGAAAATACAGTTACACTTGGTATTGTTAGTAATCTCAAAAGAAACGTTACTCAATTAGGAATATATGACAAAAAACTTGAGCTTATTCAAACAGATGCAGCTATTAATCCTGGCAATTCAGGAGGTCCACTATTAAACAGCAATGGAGAGGTAATAGGTATTAATACTTTGATCAGATCTGGTCCAGGAGCGGGTCTAAGTTTCTCAATCCCAATAAATAAAGCCAAGGAAATCGCCTATCAACTTGTTAAGAATGGAAAAGTAATACATCCTATGATTGGGTTAAGCTTAATAGATGAAAATAATTTTGAAACGAATAATAATAAAGTAAAAGTTGGTTATGTAGTGCCTAATAGTCCTGCTGAAAAGAGCGGAATTAAAGTGAATGATACAATCATAAAAGTTGGCAACAAAAATGTTGAAACAGCCTCAGACGTTATAAGTCAAATTAATCAAAATGGTATTTATAAAAAAATAAATGTATTATTAAAGCGAAAAAATATATTCATTCAAGTAAAAGTAAAACCAACAGATATCACTAATCTAAAAAATTATTAAAGTTTCAATTTTCATATTGTTTAAGTATTTCCACACACTTAGAAATGCAATTGCCATCTTTTATATCACATATCGAAATGCATTCAAAATAACTTTCAATAGGATCAGAAATTTGTAACTTTTTTTCTTGCAAATCATATTTATTCATTTAAATAATTAAAAACTTATTTTTGTACTTTTAAGGTTAAAAAAGAACAGTAAACAATGTAAAGATAAATGAGTGATATTGCCTAGCTGTATGTAAACTTTTTTAAAAGTAATCAAAATTTATGAAAAAAAATTAATTACTTTTTACACATTTTTTGTTTTTTTTTATTTTTTTTCTAAAAAATATTCGTAATTACCATAATATGAAAATAACTTTGAATCCTTAATTTCGATAATTCTATTTGCAACCTTTGAAATAAAATATCGATCATGAGAAATGATTAATAATGAACCTTGATAATTATTAATTGCTAATTCTAAATTTTCTTTAGATTGAAGATCCAAATGATTTGTTGGTTCATCCAATAGCAAAAAATTACTTGGGTTGATGATCATAAGAGCCAATGCTAATCTGGCCTTTTCTCCCCCACTGAGTTGTTTAATATATTTAAAAACAGTTTCATCTTGAAAACCAAAACCTCCTAAAAAAGTTCTTACTTTTTTTTGTGACCATTCAGGAGATTTATTACATATTAAATCAATAACTCTTGAATCTAGGGCAAGTACCTCAGCCTGATTCTGTTCATAATAGCTAGTAATTATATTATGTTTACCAAGAGTTATTTCTCCAATTTCGGGAGATATTTTTTTCATAATAATTTTAAGCAATGTAGATTTGCCACATCCATTAGGTCCCAATATCGCTATTTTATCTCCCGAAGAAATCTTTAAATTAACATCTAAAAAAAGTATTTTATCCTCAAAACTATGAGATAAATTTTTTATATTTAGCACTAATCTTCCTGATCGAGGACACTCTGGAAATTTAAAAGCAGGACTTTTTGATTTTACTTTAGGGGCCTCAAGTTTAGATATCTTTTTTAATTGTTTTTCTCTACTCTTGGCTTGAGAACTTCTAGTTGCACTAGCTCTAAACCTATCAATATACTTCTTCTGGATCTCAATTTCTTTTTGTTGTAATTGAAAAGCTTTATTTTGTGATTCTTCGTTTAAGGACTTTTGCTCCACAAAAAAAGAATAGTTCCCATTATAAATTTCAGATATCCCTCTATCTATAAAAATTATTTTTTTACATAATTTGTCTAAAAAATATCTATCATGGCTAATTATGATTATCGCAATCTTAAGTGACATCAAATATTCTTCCAGCCAGAAAATAGTGTCTAAATCTAAATGATTGGTGGGTTCATCAAGTAAAAGTAAATCAGGTTTTTGTAAGATAATTTTCCCAAGTGCAACTTTCATTTGCCAACCACCTGAAAAATTACCAACTAATTTATCAGCATCTTCAATAGAGAAACCTAGTTTAGGTAATATTTTTTCAACATCAGATTGCATTTTATAGCCACCTAAAGCTTCGAATTTTGCTTGATATTTAGCGAGTTGATTTACTAAAGTTTCAAGTTCTTCGGTATGTTTTTCTATATCCAAAGATTTCATTTTATTCTCAATTTCTAAAAGTTTAGCGGCTACATTTTGTATATCTTTAAATGAACTTTCTAATTCCTCTCTAACTGAACAATTCAAATTACAATCTAACTCTTGTTTTAAATAAGCAATTTTAGGATTTCCCTCTTTTATGATCGTTCCACTTGTTTGCTCTTCCTCTCCAATTAATATCTTAAATTGGGTTGATTTACCAGCACCATTAGAACCAACCAAGCCAACTTTTTCACCTTTCTTAATCTCCCAATTAATATTTTTTAAAACAATATCAGTAGAATAAATTTTGCTTACACCTTCAAATCTAATCACTGTTTTAAAATAGAATTTACAAAATCTGAGGTTTATTTACTAAAAATATTTTGTGGAATAAAATTGAATTATGAAAAGAATAGAACAAATCGTTGTGATTTGCATAGCTGCAGCTCTTGCAATTCCAAGTTATTGGTTTTTTTGGACTTTAGCTGGAGGAGGAGGCTATAACAAAAGAATAAAACCTATTACGAATCAAAGTAATAATTATTCTGAACCAGTTACTAAAGTCCTCCTCGAGCCTTAACTAACCACATTTTAGTAGCCTCATCGTCAATAGTACTCAAATATTCAATAACCTCTTCTTTGGTAACAGAAATATTTAACTCATCTCCAATATCACATATTTTATCTAAAGCTTTTTTTGGATTCGTTAAAGCTATCATAAACAAACTTTGTTTCTTCTTAGAGTCGTTTGCTATTAACTTATAGAGCTTTTCCGCATTACTATTCATGTTTTTAAAAATCTATTTATTAATAGATTATTACTTCAGGCTACATTTTGTTCATTATATTCATTAATAGATAAATCATTATCTGTTTCCTTTATTTCTTTTGCTGATGCATCTGCCATACTTCTAGCATCTAAACATAAAACCTTTCTTAGTTTGGCAAAGTTAGCTGCATGAGATTTTCTGCCATCTTTCTGGGCATAATATTCAGACTGCTGCAGAATATGGTGAAGATGGGTTAACAAATATGGACTTATGACAGCTGATACTAAAACATCACTATTTTCAGTATCGCGAGAATCAGAATTAACTAATCTTTTTTTCTTTTTATCAATTATGGACCTTTTAGGAGAATCAAGTTTTCTTGAATTTTTCATGGGAAAATAAAAACAATTAATTGATACGGACAAATATTTCCTTACTAATAATATACACAAAGATAGTATCCTTGACTAACTGTGTATACTAATAAGTAACAGTTATCCATTTTGACTCATGGCTACCCGTCAAAATTCAACAAATGGGAAGCCTAAATCCCCCAGGATTCAAGTAGTTCTTCCAGAACTAATATGCGAACAACTGACTATTTTAGCTGCTGACGAATCCAGAACAGTCAGTAATATGGCAAAAGTCTTAATACAAGAAGGTATAAAAAAATACTTTAATAAAGAGGATAAGGCTCCTTTCTCAAAGCATAATTCAGATACTGATAAATTTAGAGACTCACTCGAAAAGCAAAGCGTCAGAAGATTAAAAAGGGCTCCCCAAAGGATTAGATATTATAAACAATCTGATTAAAAAATTAATTTTGAGGCAATTTCTGTAAATCTGCAGTTTTTCCCATAACTACCAAAATATTTCCTCTTTCCAAAATATACTTTGCTGGAGGATTAACTGTTAACTCTTCAGCAGGTCCAGCTGCAAGAACATTTACTAGATAATTTTTCCTCAAATTTAAATCTCTTAAAGATCTTCCAATAAATTGCTCTGGAACAGTTATTTCATCTATGCCAGTTTGGTTATCTAGTTCCAATCTTTCAATTAAATTTGGTCTAACTAGTTCTAAACCTAATCTCTCTCCTTGCATTCTGGAAGGAAAAACAACTTTGTCTGCACCTACCCTTTTTAACATTTTTTCATGCAAGTCACTGGTAGCTCTCGCAATCACCCTTTTTACTTTGCTACCTTCACTATCCTTAGCAATAAGTGTAGTAGTAATACTTGCTTCAATGGGTTCACTTATACCTACTACAACTGTATTCATTTCAAGAATTCCAGATTCCTTCATAGACTCTTCATCAGTACAATCTACAACTCTTGCTTCTATAGAAGGTTCCAATTGTCTTAAATCATCAATAGCTTTTTCCGAGTAATCTGCCGCCAAAACATCTGCACCATTACTTATAAGTTCTCTACAAACAGCGGTTCCAAATCTTCCAACGCCAACAACTGCAAAAGTGAGGGCTTCTTTTTCTCTCTTTTGAGACCACTGCCACCAATCAGCCATAATAAAACTCAGTTAATCCTATACATAAAGATCAGCTCTAGGATAGCCAATTCTCTTTTGTCTATCTATTCTACTCTTATAAAGAGCCTGCCAAAGTGCACTCAAAAGCAAAAGGATTCCAAGTCTACCGACAAACATTCCGATAATGAGAATAAATTGGCCAAAATGATTTAATTTTGCAGTTAAGCCAATATCAAAACCAACTGTTGCAAATGCAGAAATGCATGTGAACAGAATTTCTAAAAATGTGAAAGATTCTTTTTTTATAAAAGTATTAGTTGTACTTAGCAGCATTGCCATTAAAAGTACAAAGAGTAATGATCCAACTGTGATTCCAACTGCCTTTAGAATAACTTTATCTGAAATTAATCGATTGCTAATAATCACATCTTTTTGACCTCTTAAAGTTGATCTAGTTGCAGCCATTAAAGCAATAAATGTAGTTGTTTTTATACCTCCACCAGTACCACCAGTACTTGCACCAATAAACATCAGTGTCATTAATAACAAAAGTCCAGTATCTGAGATAGAGTTCAAAGAAATAGGATAATTTGTAAAGCCTGCAGTTCTTGCACTCACTGTTTCAAAGATTGACGATAATAACCTTTCAAATAAATTCAAATCATTCAAAAATTGACTATTTAGTAATGATTCAGTAATAAAGAATCCTAATGATCCAAATAATATTAAAGACAAACTCGTCCGAATAACTAGTCTAGAATGAAGACTCAATTTTTTATATGAAAGATTTTTTTTATTACTCCAAATATCATCAATAACTCTCCATCCTAGTCCTCCCATAACAATGAGAAAAACAAACACAGCATTAACCAAGAAGTTTGTTCTATAGTCTTGAAGGCTATCTGACCATAAAGAAAAACCTGCATTATTATATGCAGATATACTGTGAAAAATCGAGGACCAAAGTCTTTCCCAATTATTTTGAATATCTACGAATCCAAAAGAATATAAAACAATTGCACCAAAAGATATTATGCAAGTTGCAGTTATGGCAATACTTTGAAAAGTTCTACCAATTCCTCCCACTCCAAATTCATCTAAAGTTTTTCCTTTATCTAATCTTGTTCTTAACTTTGCCCCCTTTACAACAAAACCTTGTAAAAATGTCGTAATGGCCATTAATCCTAGACCACCCGATAAAAGCATTAAAGCCAAGAAAACTTGGCCAAAAAAATTTAAATCAACGCCAATATCTATTATGGTTAATCCAGTAACTGTTATAGCAGAAGTAGATGTAAAAAAAGCTTCCCACAAACCAACTTTTGAAGACGAACATAATGGGGAACTCAAAATTAAAGTTCCAAAGAAGATAATTAAAAACCCTGTAACAATAGTAAATTGAGGTACAGATAGTTTTCTGTAAGCATCTTTTAACTTGTAAATATTACTTGTGAATTTCACTTTGTTTAACTGAAATTTAAAATTATCAATGCTGGCACTGTAAATGACATTATAAGTGTTAATCCAGCTCCATATTTTGCTATGTCAAAAAATCTATATCTCCCAGGACCATAAACCATTAAATTTGTTTGATAACCCATTGGCGTCAAAAAGGATTGACTTGCGCCGAATAAAACAAGCATTATTAAAGCACTTGGTGAAATGCCCAAGAGATTTGAAAATTCAATAGCTACAGGCAAAATCAAAGCAACTGAAGCCGCATTACTTATAAATTGAGTCAGAATAACTGTAGATATAAAAATTACTACTAGCGCAAAATATAAAGGCATTCCATCAAGCACAAAATTAAGATTTACTGCTATTAAATCTGCTAATCCTGTTACTTGCATAGCAACGCTAAAACATGATAAAGATCCTAATAATAAAATAACGTCTAACCTAATTGATTTTTGTATTTCAGCAGGTCTTAAACATCCACAAGCAACCATCGCAATAACTGCTAAAAGAACCGAGCCTACCAATGGGATATTAGTTACAGAAGGCAAAATCACCATTCCTATTGCGATTGCAATCGATATAGGTTTTTTTATCAAGACAGGTAAATCATCTTCAAATTGATCTAAAATAAGCAAATCATTACTTGCCTGTAAACCTCTTATTGAATCTAATGGAGCTTGCAATAATAAAACATCTCCTGCCCTTAAAACAGCCTGGCCCAATCTCTCCTGAACAGTTTGTTGACCTCGTCTAAGTGCCAGAACTGTTGCATTATGTCGCTGCCTAAATCTTAATTCTCTCAAACTTGCACCAGCTAGAGTTGAGCCAGCTGGTAACAATGCTTCAAAGGTTTTAGTTCCTTCATCATCTGAAAAAATATTAGCTCCGGAGAAAGATGTTTTATTCTCCCCTAATAATATGGTATGTTCCTGCTGCAGCCTAAATAAGTCTGCTCTAGTAACCCGGATTATTAATCTATCATCCGGTTCAATCTTCCTATCTGCCAAAGGAGGAAGAATAACTTTTCCATTGCGTTGCAACTCCAAAACATCAACGTCAAATCGTCTTTGCAATCTACTATTTCTTACAGATTGTCCAACTAATTCAGATGAAGGAGGAATAGTAACTTCAGTAAAGTAAATATTCATATCGCCATTTTTAATAAATTCCTTTTCTCTCCCTCTATCTGGCAAAAGCACGTCAGAAACAAGAATCATATAGGTTGTACCTATCAGCCAGACAGGAATTCCAATAGAAGTCAAACTAAATAATTGCAAAGCTCCATAACCTAATTGCTGACTTATATCACTTACAAGAAGATTTACTGAGCTACCCAATAATGTCAGAGTTCCACCTAGTAAAGTAGCAAAAGAAAGAGGTAATAAAACTTTTGATGGTGATATATTTCTTCTCTCACACCAACCTTCAATTAAAGGTAGTAATGAGGCTACTACTGGAGTATTAGGTACAATTCCAGATATTGGAGCGATCAAAAAAGCTATTAATGAAATTAATTTCCTTGGAGTTCTAATACTTTCTGAAGAAATCAATTCTCTAACTCTGTCTAAAGCACCACTTTTAAATAATGCAGATGAAACTGCAAATAAACCCATAAGAGTAATTAAAGAGGGACTTCCAAAACCAGCTAATGCTTTTTCAGGAGAAAGAACCCCTGTAGCTATAAATATTCCAACACATAACAAACCAGTCAATTCTGGAGAAATAGTATTTTTAATAAACAAAATTATTGACATTATTAAAATAACTACCGTTATAAACGCATCATAATTATTACTAACAACAGCTATTAAATTCATATGAAACTTATTTAACTCAATATACCCATAAACAATATTTCAAAAAAGTTTAATTCGAATAATCTTTTTTAAGAAACTTTTTAAAAATAGATTTTTTTTGGAATATCCATGAAGATGCAGATTTTAAGCTTTCTGAAATATCAGGCAACTTGGAAGCATATATAAGTCTTCTTGCCTCAAAAGCCAATTTCCCAAATAAAGTAACCCCAAGCCCAGAAATTGAAGCTTCGCCTATTCCTAAGCTAATCATTTCACCGTTATCTTGAAATTCAAAGGGTAAAAGATCTTTTCCTTGAATTAAAAGTTCTAAATTATTAGCAAGATGATTTCCTTCCTGCATAGCGACCTGAGCAGTTATGGGTAAATCCTCCATTCCTTCAATAACTGAAATATCACCGATAGCAAAACAGTTTTTGTGATTTTCTATTTGCAAATTATTATTAACTAAAATTCGTCCAAATTTTTTTGTTATTTGATCAGTTTCTAAGTAAGGCAAATTAGGTTTAACACCTGCTGTCCAAATAACAATATCTTTATCCAAGGAAGTTATTCCAACTTCACTAGAAATAGTAATTTTAGTTTCTGAGACTTCTTGAACTGTGGAATTCAAAAGAACGTTGATTTTTCTTTTTTCTAATGCCTTTTCTGCTTGTTCTCTATTAAAAATTTTGTTTTTATTGAGGATCTCGTTTGATTTTTCTATTACATTAATTTCAAATTGGTCTTTAAATATATCTTTAATTTTGCATGCCAACTCGATACCAGAGGGACCACCTCCAACTATAAATAACTTTTTATGCAACGCAGTATCTTGTGATTTTTTTAAAAAAGAATTTAATTTATTTAAATCGTGCACATCATTAAAAAAATAACAATTTTCATCTACACCTTTTATTAAAAAACTATTTGGAATAGATCCTGTACAGATAACGAGATATTGATAACTTAATTTTAATTCATCACTAAATTCAAGAATATTTTCTTTGAAGGAAATCTTGGTTAAACAATTTCTTAAAAAAGTTATACCCGCATCAGAAAAAATATTTGCAAATTTTGGGGTGGCTTCCCAACTTCTTATCTCCTTACTTAAAACTTCGTACATTAAAGGTTTGAATATAAAGTTAGTTTCAGAATCAACCACAAGAATCGGTAAAGAAGGATTAAGATTCTTTAAATTCAAAGCAAATGTCATACCTGCAAAACCTGCTCCAACTATTACTATTGGTTTTTGTATTGATTTCATTAGAGAAATATTGTTATGCGTAAATGTATTATTAAACTATACGAATAATTTTTAAATTGAGCGAAATAAAATTAAACTCATAATCAAACTGAAGAATGATTAAAAAAATTCACAAAGATATTCAAACTAACTTGAGTAAATATAATCAAGATCTTATAGATATGAAGCCTCAAGGAATGCTTACATGGGGTTATGAAAAGTTTGGTAAACAATTTGCTATTACAACAAGTTTTGGTATACAGTCATCAGTCCTTTTAGATATGGTCAGCAAATTATCTCTACAAAAAAAAATCAAAATATTTTGGATAGATACAGGTTACCTTCCTCCAGAAACATACCATTATGCTGAAAAGCTTATTGATAGTTTATCCTTAGAAGTTGAAGTTCTGCAAAGTGAATTATCTCCAGCAAGAATGGAGGCCAAATACGGAAAACTTTGGGAAACAAAAAAAGAGAGTGATTTAGATAAGTATCATGAATTGAGAAAGATAAAACCTTTAGAAAATGGTCTAGAAAGATATGATATTTCTTGCTGGGCAAGCGGTGTTAGATCAAGTCAAACAGAAAATAGAAACAAAATGAAATTCATAGACGTAATTCGTCAAAGGCTCTCTTTAAGACCTTTATTAAATTGGACAAATAAAGATATTTTTTATTATATGGAAGAGAATAGTTTACCTGCCCATCCACTTTTTATCAAAGGTTATTCTTCTGTAGGAGATTGGCATTCAAGCAGTCCCGATGGTATTGAAACAAAGGGCAGAAATACAAGATTTGGAGGAATTAAACAAGAATGTGGAATTCACACTAATAATTAAATTGATCATAGAACAATGGTCCCAGATATAAATTTTTTATTAGTAGGCAATAGTAGGCTGCATTGGGCTCAATATTCTAAAAATCAATCTAAATTCTTCCATACCAAAAAAGAGCAAAAAGTTCCCGAAAGTATAGATCTTGATCAACTAATTTGGGCTTCTGTTGGAAAACTTCCAAATTTTTTGCTGAGAAAAGAAAATGAAATAAAAACTAAAGATATCCAATTATCAAATCTTCCTGATTATTTTGGAGTTGATAGAGCTCTTGCCTGTATCGCGGCTTTTAAATTTATTGAAAACCCTTTCAAAAAAGATTTGCTAATTGCAGATTTTGGAACAATATTATCAATAACAAAATTGAATTCAAATGGATCTATTATTGGAGGTCAACTTCTTCCAGGTTTTCTAACACAATTAAAATCAATGGAACAAAATACAAAAAATCTTAAAGTTCCAAAAAAATATGATATTCCTATCAAAGATTTTTTAATTAATACAGAAGAAGCAATCTTAAAAGGAGTAATCAACTCTCTTACTGGCGTGATTAATAGTTTATTTAATCCCGAAAAGGATATTTTAATAATTTGTGGGGGAGACTCTCAATTAATCACAAAATCTCTAAAGACTAAAAAAGAAAATATTATCAATGCTCCTAATTTAGTCATGGAGGGGATGATTATTCACCACCTCTCTATAAAAAAATTAGCTTAACCCAAGGTCTGCAATTATATGATCAGCCATTATTGCTGCTTTTACCTTTAAGTAAATTTTTTCGATGTTACCTTCAGTATCAATTAAAAAAGTATTTCTCATCATTCCCATATATTCTTTTCCCATGAATTTTTTCAGTCCATAGCTATCGTAATCAGAAGAAACTTTGAAAGGTTCAGGATCAGTTAAAAGAATAAAAGGTAAATTAAATTTTTCTATAAACTTCTGATGAGAGGATGCATTATCTTTACTAATACCAAGCACAACAATATTATTTTTTTGGAGTAAATCCCAATTCTCTTTAAAATTACATGCTTCTTTAGTACATCCTGGAGTATTATCTTTTGGATAAAAATATAATATTATTCTTTTACCTTTAAAATCACTAAGAGAAACTTCTTTCTCAAAAGAATCTTTTAATTTAAATTCTGGTGCTTTGTCGCCAACCTTAAGAGCCATTGAAATTATTAAATGAGTATGAATATAAAATACCAAAAATTTGGTTTTATGAGATTAAAGGTGTGCAATATGTCGCAACTATAGAAGAAATTAAAACTACAAAAACCTAACAAATTCAAGATCAAAGATTTTCTTATAAACAAGGACTTATTTGCGCCAATCACTTTCAACACTTTTTGATTTAGACCCACTAGAAATTCTAATTAATTCTCAACCTGGTTAGCCTCCAAGTTTAGCTTATGGCATGGGAAATATCAGTTTAAGTCATTGTAAAGATGCCATTACTATAAGTCTGGCATAAAGCAAAATAGGGATTGATATTGAGTGAACAGATTGAGATTATAACCATATAAAATTTTCAAAAAAATTTTTTTTCTCACCAATAAATGAAACCATAATAATTATTTAACAAAAAATATGATATTCAATCAATGGTGTGGAGTTGAAGCTGCTATAAAATGGGATCATGGAAAAATAGCAAAAGACACAAAATATTGGTAATTTTTTGAAAAGCCTAAAGAGTTAATTCATAAGAAGAAAAATATAAATTTAAATAATTCATAGATTAACTTCCATAATTGGACTATCGCTTTAGCCTACGAAGAAAGAACTTCTTTTAATCTTGAGATTATTTGTTGTTCGAAAATTTTTTATTTTTCTTTTATTCTAAGCAGTTCTTCATATTGAGTTTTTTCCCATCCATTATTATTTGGTTCCCATATTTTTAAACCTCTTAAAGATTTAGGAAGATATTCTTGTACGACCCAATTACCTGGATATTTATGAGGATTTACATAACTATTTGAATTATTTTTTAAATGAAGTGGAACATCAAAAGCATTGGTAGATTTGATTTTTTCAATTGCTTTAAAAATACTTTTCGTACTATTACTTTTTGGAGAAATAGCTAAATATAAAGAAGCCTGAGTTAAAAAATATAATCCTTCTGGAAAACCAACTCTATCAAAAGCATCACAACAGGATTGTACAACTACTATGGCATTAGGATCAGCTATTCCAATATCTTCACTGGCAGATATAAGTAGTCTTCTAAAAATAAAATTAGGATCTTCACCAGCCTCCAGCATATTCGCAAGCCACAATAAAGTAGCATCTGGATCAGAACCTCTTATAGACTTGATGAAGGCACTAATTACATCGTAGTGATTTTGACCATTTTTATCGTAAACAATATTTTTCTTTTGTAGTGCATCCTCTGCTATAGAGAGATTAATATTAATTTCTTTAGAATCATTTTCAGCAGTTGTTTCTATAGCCATCTCTAGCGCATTGATTAATGTCCTTGCATCTCCGCCAGAAAATTTAATCAAATGTCTTATAGCATCTTGAGTTAAATAAACCTTTTTTGAATCTTTTTGTTTTGAATAGTGAGTAATGACTTTTTGTATTATTTTCTGCAAATCATTTTCTGCCAAAGGAAGTAATGTGAAAATACGAGACCTGCTAACAAGCGCTTTATTAACAGCAAAGAAAGGGTTTTCAGTTGTAGCACCAATAAAAGTTATAGTTCCATTTTCTATTGAGGGTAATAAAGCATCTTGCTGAACTGATGTAAATCTATGAACCTCATCGATAAATAAAATTGTTTTTCTTTTTGAATTTATTAATCTATCTTTTGCATTAGCGATTTCATTTCTTAATTCTTTAACACTTGATAATACTGCATTTAATTTAATTAATTTTGAACGCGTATTGAAAGAAATAATTTCTATAAGAGTAGTTTTTCCAACACCCGGAGGACCTGAAAAAATAAAATTACTAATCTTATCTTTTAATATTGCGCGTCTTAAAAGCGAATTCTCATTCAGGATTGGTTGTTGACCAAAAAAATCTTCCAAATTCTTTGGCCTTAATTTATCTGCCAAAGGTGCATTGTTTTCTTTTTGAAAATAATTAGTAAATAAATTTTCTGAGTGCATATAAATAAAATCAAAAAATCATTACTTTCAATTCTACGTAATTACTGTAGGAGTTTCCATTTGAGTAAGTTTTGAAATGTTCAATAAAGCATTTAAATCATCTATTAGAGGTTTCAAAGCGATCTGAGGATTTAACGAAAGATTCTTTTGAGGATCGAAAAACTTCTCAAAGTAAAGTCTTAATGTTGCACCCTTAGTTCCAGTTCCAGAAAGGCGCACAATTACTCGAGAGTTATCATCAAGGACCAATCTTAAACCTTGATTTTCACTTATAGAATTATCAACGGGATCTAAATATGAAAAGTTATCTGCAACTTTAACTAAATGGCCAGCAAAACTATTTCCTTTTAAATTTTCGAGCATAGAAGTTAGATTACCAAAGATTTGATTAGCAATATTTGAGGGAATTGCCTCATAATCATGTCTTGAATAATAATTCCTACCAAATTGTTTCCAATGATTCTGCATCAAATCACTTACCGAACATTTTTTCTCAGCTAAAACTTGTAACCAATACAAAACTGCCCATAGTCCATCTTTCTCTCTCACATGATTACTACCTGTTCCAAAACTTTCTTCTCCACATAAAGTAATTAAATTAGAATCTAAAAGATTTCCAAAAAACTTCCAGCCAGTAGGTGTCTCGAAACAAGGTATATTTAATACTCGAGCGACATTATCAACAGCTGAGCTGGTTGGCATGGATCGTGCCACACCTGTAATACCATCTTTATAACCAGGGACACATTTTGTGTTAGCAGTGATAACTGCAAGGCTATCACTAGGATTTACAAAACATCCACTTCCTAAAATCATATTCCTATCTCCATCTCCATCGCATGCAGCACCAAAACTATAAGATTTTTTATTTAATAACAAATCAGCCAAGTGGGATGCGTAAGTAAGATTAGGATCAGGATGTAAACCTCCAAAATCTTTTAACGGGTTACTATTCATAACACAATCTGGTGCAAGACCCATTTTTTTAACAAAAATATTTTTTGCATATGGGCCTGTAACCGCATTCATTGCATCAAAAATTAAAGAGAAGTCTTTTTTTAAAAAATCACTAATTTGATCAAAGTCAAAAATTTTCTCCATCAAATTAGAATAATCTGCCAATCCATCAATAATTTCTAAGGTTGTATCGTTGTAATGATAAGTTCCATATTCACTAAAATCAGGTAATTGAATTTTACAAATTTTATAACTAGTTAGTAATTGTGAAGCCTTAAAAATCTTATTAGTAATTATCTCAGGAGCTGGGCCACCATTAGAGATATTCAATTTCACACCAAAGTCGCCATCAATCCCACCAGGATTATGGCTTGCAGAAAGAATAATTCCACCAATAGCGTTTTCTTTTCTAATTAAATGTGATGTCGCAGGAGTAGATAATAAACCGTATTTTGGAACAATAACCTTTTGAACTTTATGAGCAATGCATATTTCGACAATTTTTTCTATTGCTTCAATATTGCCATATCTGCCATCACCACCAACTACTAATGTTGAACCTTTTAAATCTCCTAATGATTGTAAGATTGCTTCAATAAAAACTTCTAGATAATGTTCTTCCTGAAACTTTAAAGTACTTTTTCTTAATCCAGAAGTACCTGGTTTTTGATCTAGAAAAGGAGAATTGATATTAATTTCACTAACTTGATTCATATTTTTAAGAAACTTCCAAAAATCTAACTAAATTAATGAGGCATTTCGGAAGTTCTTAACATAGCGATAAACCATAATGAAGAAATTAATAATGCACTAAGAATTCCATAGTTAACACCAAATTTAGATATTGTAATTGGAACAATTAATGGAAAAGTCAATGCACCAAACAATGGAGTAAAAGCTACAATTTTTTTTAGCATTAATTTAATTTATTAAAACCATTCAGTCTCAGCATTATCTTTTTCATTAGTATCGTCAAGTGGTGTGGATCTATCAAATTTCATTGAAATACTTTTTTCTTGCTCACCTGATACATCAACAGCTTTAATATCGTATTTTTGAGTCCCGTCTCTAAATGGAACTTGAATTCTAAAAGTACCATCTGCGGCAAGAGGTACATCTTCTCCACCTATTGTCAGTTTTGCAGAAGGCTCTGTAGCTCCATAAACAATTAATTCAGCATCAGCAACGAGCCAAAAAGATCTATTTTTAATAATTCCGCTTCCAGAATCGTTTAAACCTGATGACCATTTACCAGCACCTGAGTCTGTAAGATTATCATTAAGGTTTGTTGAATTTAAATTTTCCATGAATTCTTCAGAACCAACTTTTCTTCTGAGAGGAATGTTAGTTGCTGCTTGGTATAACCTTTCATGCATACCATTTTGTTCTGAAAGAACAGGATTAGAAATATCTGGGATTGACTCAGAAGTAGAATCTAAATTAAAAGGCACAAATTTATCAAGAATTTGCTCAGAAGGATGGGACCCAGGAACATGACTTATCGAAGAAAATGCCAATGACATCCAGTTAAAACCGTATTTGTAACCTAATTCAACTTTATAATCTCTATCTGCAAGTGGGATCGGCAAGTACCACTCAGTACTGAAACTATCAACTGCTATCTCCCTAAGTGTTCCTTGATTCAAGTTGCTTCCTTCAGAACCAGATGCATCAAATAATCGTAAACATAATTTATTCGCTCCCAAAGATTGTGCCTTTTCTCTATCTGCATCGGAAATTTGCCAAAAAACATAAGCCCAATCTGGATCTCTTGGAAGGAAAACAACATTCGTTTTAACTTCTTCAGTACTGTTGAAAGCATTGGACTCAGAAGATTCTTCAGATTTTGAATGAGGAGCTACAGTATAAGTATTTTTTGCAGACTTTTCTTGATATTTAAGTATTAAATCAACTAAAACGGCTTTTGTTTTGCGACTGTAAAGCGGAACCGATAATTTACTTGCTTCTTGACGTAATTGTCTGAGGGTTAGTGAGAGTAATTGATCTTTATTCATGATCCCATCAGCCACTTTAAAATCTCCGTTTTTGTTTGGGATCAGTATGTTCTTTTTTTTTAGGAATTGTGTGTCTTTTTGGCCTGTCGTCAGGATCCTCTGACTACTAAAGAATTCTCAAAATTGATATTTCTCTTCAAAACAGCTGGTATCAAAGCAATTAATTAATTTTCAGATCTTTTTGAAATGTAAATTAATTTTCTTTTTTTTTAAATTTTATTACCTGAATTTGTTAACGACTCAACAAAAATATATTTTTTCTTCGGGATCAGTTAAATAAAAAAGAATTCAGCGTTGTTCAACTAAAAGAACTAAATCATCTATCTCTAAATCCTCAATATTTTTACCAATTTTTTTTGAAAAAGTACTGAATTTTCTCGAAGTGGACTCTAACTGTTCATACAAAAGATCACTAAATTTTTTATCATCAAATTTTTTAGATTGGTTATCACACCATTGTCTAAGAGGATTTTTATTTTGATATTCCAAACTATCATCAACATTGATAAGTTTTAAAATCTGAAGGCAATGAGCGAGTATTCTTAAATGATGTTTCTGCATTATAGATAGATCAAGATTATCAATTTCTTGAATAGTTTCTATATTTAATGGGTTAGACAAGGGATCAAGATGATTAGACATTAATTTTTAGTTTTAATAAAGGAAAAAAACTCAATATTGGGGGTATCTTTCGTTAAAGTATATAAAGCTAATTGTAATAAGTTATTTTTAATAACATGGTCAACGAAAATTTAGTTAAAGATGTAGTAAAAGAGCCTTACAAATATGGTTTCGTTACTGATATTGAAACTGAAAAAATAGAAAAGGGATTAAATGAAGATATCATAAAATTAATTTCACAGAAGAAAGAAGAACCAAAATTTCTTCTTGACTTTAGATTAAAAGCCTTTAAAAAATGGCAAAAAATGAAAGAGCCTGATTGGGCAGAATTAGGATATAAAAAAATTGATTATCAAGACATTATTTATTACTCTGCTCCCAAGCAAAAAGAGAAAATTTCTAGCTTAGATGAAGTTGATCCCAAACTTCTTGAAACTTTTGATAAATTAGGAATACCCCTTACAGAGCAAAAAAAACTCACAAATGTAGCAGTAGATGCTGTCTTTGATAGTGTTTCTATAGCCACAACTTTTAGAGAAGAACTTGCTGAACATGGAGTTATATTTTGCTCAATTAGTGAAGCAGTAAAAAATCACGCGGATTTGATTGAAAAATATTTAGGTACAGTAGTGCCAGCTAGTGATAATTATTTTGCAGCACTAAATTCTGCAGTTTTTAGTGATGGTTCTTTTGTTTATATCCCTAAAGGTGTTAGCTGCCCAATGGATCTATCTTCCTACTTCAGAATTAATAGTGGAGATTCAGGACAATTCGAAAGAACACTAATCATTGCTGAAGAATCAAGTTCTGTAAGTTATCTAGAAGGTTGTACAGCTCCAATGTTTGATACAAATACCCTACATGCAGCAGTTGTGGAGCTCATAGCATTAGACGACGCCTCAATAAAATATTCAACAGTGCAAAATTGGTATGCTGGTGATGAAGAAGGTATTGGCGGAATTTTTAATTTTGTCACCAAGAGAGGAAAATGTTTAGGTAAGAGAAGTAAAATTAGCTGGTCTCAAGTTGAAACAGGGTCTGCAATTACATGGAAATATCCTAGCTGTCTTCTTTTAGGTGAAGAATCTGTAGGAGAATTTTATTCAGTGGCTCTCACCAATAATCTTCAGCAAGCAGATACCGGCACAAAAATGATTCATATCGGTCCTAAGACCAAATCAACTATTGTTAGCAAAGGTATTAGTGCAGGTAACTCAAAAAATAGCTATAGAGGTCTTGTCAAAATGGGAACAAAAGCCACAGGATCAAGAAATTACAGTCAATGTGATTCAATGTTAATTGGGGATCAAGCTTCTGCAAATACATTCCCTTACATCAAATCTCAACAACCAAATTCTGAAATTGAGCATGAAGCAAGCACATGTAGAATCTCAGAAGACCAACTTTTTTATCTCCAAAGCAGAGGTATAGAATTTGAGGAGGCAGTATCTATGATGGTCAGCGGTTTTTGCAGAGATGTATTTAATCAATTACCTATGGAATTTGCTGCTGAAGCAGATAAGTTACTAGCACTTAAACTAGAGGGATCAGTAGGTTAATTAATCAATTTCTAAACTGAAATGCAAAGTAAAATGAAAGAATCAGATCCAATTTTAGAAGTTAAAAATCTCTCTGCATCTACTGATAATCTTCCAATTTTAAAAGGGGTTTCACTTACTGTCTATCCTGGAGAAATCCATGCCATTATGGGGAGAAATGGATGTGGCAAAAGTACTCTTTCGAAAATCATTGCAGGACATCCCTCGTATAATATTACAAATGGCGACATAAAATTTTTAGGTGAAAACATCAACTCTCTAGAACCTGAAGAGAGATCTCAATCAGGAATTTTTCTTGGTTTTCAATATCCAATTGAGATTCCAGGTGTAAGTAATCTTGAGTTTCTAAGAGTTTCAACTAATGCTAGAAGGAAATTCCTCAACAAAGAAGAATTGGATACTTTTGATTTTGAAGAATTAGTTAAAGAAAAATTAGAAATTGTGAAAATGGATCACGCATTCCTATCAAGAAGTGTAAATCAAGGCTTTTCCGGAGGTGAAAAAAAAAGAAATGAAATTCTGCAAATGGCTTTACTTGAGCCTAAGATAGCAATATTAGATGAGACTGATTCTGGTCTAGATATCGATGCTCTAAGAATAGTGGCATCAGGAATTAAAAAAATATCTAATGCACAAACTGGAATTATACTTATCACCCACTATCAAAGATTATTAGATGAAATTAAACCAAATTATGTCCATGTTATGTCAAACGGACAAATCATAAAAACTGGTGAGAGTGATCTTGCTCTAGAGCTTGAAGAAAAAGGGTATGAGTGGACTGATAACTTTATAAAAGAGACCTAAACAAATGGAAATTATTGAAAAAATAAAAACTAATAAATTGGATGATAAACAAACAGAAATACAAAAAATCTGTCTTCATAAATTACAATCAAGCCCCCTCCCTAATCCTAAAAGTGAACTATGGAGACTTTCAAATAAATCAAAATTGTCAAACTTTTTAGATTACTCAGTGAATCAAAGAGATTTAAAATTTGACATACCATATCCGAAAAATTCTCAAAGTACTATTAGATTAATAATTGGTGAGAATTGCCAAATTAAATTGCTAGAGAAAAATTATTCAATACAGCAATTAAGTGAGGATGAATTACACAAATATATCAAGGAACAGATATCTTTTTTTAAGCAAAACGAAAATTGGAGTGACCTACTAAATCTGTCTTTAAGTTGTAAAAATAATATTTTGGGATTAAAAATAAATGGATCAAAAATTCCCCCTATTGAAATTTTTAGTCATGCATCAAGTAATTCTTTAACCGCAAAAACCCTCGTAATATTTTTAGAAAAGAATTGTGATGTTGAATTATTACAAGTAAATCTTGGTAAAGAAAACTCTTCATTGTCGCAATCAACTTTCTTTTGCTTGAAAGAAAATAGTTCCGTAAATCATGGTGTTGTTTCTTACGGTAAAAACAGATCCAATCTATTAAATTCTCTCAATGTAATTCAACAAAAAAATAGTGCATACAACTTAGGATCTTTACATTTCAAATTCAATTACGCGAGATTTGAAATTAGTATTAAACAATCTGCTGGAAACGCTAAAACAAACATCAAAGGTTTGCAAATAACAAAAAATGATGAGCAGATTTCAACCTATACAAAAATAGAATTTAATGGCCCAAATGGATTTCTAGATCAAATTAATAAATCACTTGCTGATGATAAATCACATGCAATATTTGAAGGTTCAATAATAGTTCCGAAAATTGCCCAAAGAACTGATGCTTCCCAATTAAGTAGAAATTTACTTTTATCAAATCTCGCACAAATAGATACCAAACCTCAATTAGAAATAATTGCTGATGATGTCAAATGCAAACATGGCGCTACAATCTCGCAACTAAATGAAGAAGAACTTTTTTATATGCGAACAAGAGGGATCACATTAACAGAAGCAAGTAAACTACAATTAAGTTCTTACTTTCAAGAAATAATTTCATTTATTCCCATTTCAAAAGATAGATGGGATTTGCTTGATAAACTTTTAAATGAGAATTAATGGAAACGATTCAAAATTTTCCTGAAATAACGAAGAAAGACTTTCCTCTTTTAAATAAGAACTTAAAAAGTAATGAGCAAATTATTTATTTAGACCATGCGGCAACCACACAAAAACCAATACAAGTTTTAAAAAAAATTGATGAATATTACAAAAACTTTAATGCCAATGTACATAGAGGGGCACATCAATTAAGTGCTAAAGCAACAGAAGAATTTGAAAATGCACGATATTTAATTAGCAAATACATAAAAGCGAATTCAACAAAAGAAATTATTTTCACAAGAAATGCTACTGAGGCAATCAATCTAGTAGCTAGATCATGGGGTGAATATTCATTAAAAGAAAACGATGAAATTCTCTTATCAATAATGGAGCATCATAGCAATATTGTTCCATGGCAAATGGTTGCAGCAAAAAATAAATGCAAATTAAAGTTTATAGGTATAGATAAAGATGGGAAATTAGATATAGAGGACTTTAAATCAAAACTAACATCTAGAACTAAACTTGTTAGCCTAGTACATGTTAGTAATACGCTAGGTTGCTGTAATCCAATCAAAGAAATAACTAAATTAGCTAAACAAAAAGGTTCTTTAGTGTTAATAGATGCATGTCAAAGTTTGGCTCATCAAAAACTGGATGTTATTGATCTTAATATAGATTTTTTAGCTGGATCAGGACATAAATTATGCGGTCCTACAGGTATTGGCTTTCTCTGGTCAAGAAAAGAAATCCTAGAAAAAATTCCTCCTCTCTTTGGAGGTGGCGAAATGATTCAAGATGTTTTTGAAGAGACAAGTACTTGGGCAGAACTACCACACAAATTTGAAGCTGGAACTCCAGCCATTGCAGAAGCAATAGGTCTTGCAGAAGCAATTAATTATATTAACAATATTGGATTGAATGAAATTCATGAATATGAAAAGACTATTACTAAATATTTATTTGAAAAATTAAATCAAATAGAAAATATTGAAATCATAGGTCCATCGCCGGAGATAGATCCAAACAGAGCCTCACTTGCCACCTTTTATATAAAAAATATACATTCAAATGATATTGCTGAAATTCTTGATTCAAAAGGAATTTGCATCAGAAGTGGCCACCATTGCTGTCAACCTCTTCACAGATACATTGGAATTAAATCAACAGCTAGAATCAGCATGAATTTCACAACCAATAAGGAAGACATTGATATGTTTATAGAAAAATTAAAAGATACTATTGATTTTCTAAAAATCAATTCTTAAATATTCAAAGCATTTTTTAAAAACTCCTGAGATTTTTGCATTACTACTTCTTTATTTTCAATATTTCTAAAACCGTGCCCTTCATTATCAAAAAAAATAACTTCTGAATATTTATTATTCTGAATCAAAATTTCTTGAATTTTTAAAGTTTGTTTATAAGAAATAACCGTATCTTTTTTTCCATGAAACAATAAGATAGGTTTTTTTATTTTGTTAATATGATTTATTGGTGATCTATTTATATAATCATCATGGTTTTTTGCATAATTTCCTACCAATGAATTTAAATAATCTTTTTCAAACCTATGAGTGTTGTAATACATATCATTCAAATCAATGACAGGATATTTACAAATTGCTGCTGTAAAAATAGACCCATATAATAAACAATTCAAAGCAGTTAACCCTCCAGCACTATTCCCAAAAATTACTACTTTTTCACTATCAACTTGATTTGATTTAATCAATTCAAGAGCTAGTGCTTTGCAATCATAAGAATCAACAATACCCCATTTATAATTCAACCTCTCTCTATATGCTTTGCCAAATCCTGATGATCCTCCATAATTGACTTCAGCAACAAAAAATCCCTTAGACGTCCAATATTGAACTTCAGAATTATATGATCCATCAAAAAATGAAGTTGGTCCACTATGAGCTCTAACAAAAAGTGGTGGTTTTCTAAATTTTTCAACAAGCGGCTTATATAAAAAAGAATGAGTAGATTTATCTTCAAAACCGTTAAACCAAAAAGATTCAGGTTTTGAACAATCTTTTATATGATCAAAAAATATCTGCTCAGAAAAATTTGATAAAACTTTTTTTGCAAAATCAATTTCAAATACAATTCCAAAAAAATCAGATCCATAACCTTTTAAAAGAACTTTTTTCCGAAAAACACTGAAATCACTTATTGAGGTAAAAGGAGTAGAAAATTCTTTGACAAATTCAAGATCTTCATATTGTTCCACTATTAAATTATTTTCTTTTTTTGCTAGGCAAAACAAATTTTTTATGGTCCCTGAAAAGAATTTTATTCCAGTAACCCATTGTGGTGTTCCATATTCAATGAAATTTCTCTCTACTCTTTTCTTAATAAAAATATTCTCAATTTCACTAACATCTAAAAACAATAAGTTCCACCATCCAGAACTATCTTCAGAACATACTAAATGTGTTTCACTTATCCAATAGGGTTGAAAAAAAGAAACGTTGTTTTTGGAATTTATCAACTTATTTGTGAATTTTTTTATTTTTTGTATCTGGCCATTTAAATCTATTTGAGCAAAAAACAGCTCATTTTTCTCCCAGGGCATATATGGAGAATCCCACTCTATCCAAGAAAGTAAGTTAACAGATGTATTACAAGATAATTCTCCAGCAAAATTTTTAAATTTTTTTATTATATGAATATCTTGTTTAGTTTTTTTTAAATTTAAAGAAAATAAATAATCTCTATTATTTATTTCGCAAATGCCATACAATAAATTTTTTTCAGAAATGACAAATGAAGAATCAAAATTTCCATCAATTGATTTAGAGAGTTGCTTAGGTTCTTGAATTGAAACAAGATATTTATTTTGGCTTCTATAAGTTGACGCTGCCTCATTAAAAATTTGAAACCATACTGCCTTGGTAATCTGATCTATCCATATCAAATAAAAATTATTTTTAAAATTTATACATTTATAAGATTTACCACCATATCCATGGAAATTATTTTTAATATTATATTTTTTGCTTGTTAATTTCTGAGGAAACGCTCCTTTGTCATTAAATGGTCTTGCAAAAATGGCATTTTCATTTTGCTCTTCACAAACAACATCAATCCAAAAAATGATATCCCTAATAATAGTTAATTCCTTAAAAGCTTTTTTTTGAGATTTAGTTTGCCTAACTTTTAACTTATCATCATTACCCATTTAAAAAAAAATATAAAGAAAGTAAATTAAAGTGCTAATATTTTTATAGCTAAACTCTTAATTAAAAACTTTTTTAACGTGGCAAACCATTTTTCACAACTTGCAAAAAAGTCAAGAACGAATGGAAGCTCAGAAAAAATTTCAAAAGAACAAACAGGTAAGCCATCTTTAGACATTTATAAACTTGGTGATGATGTATTAAGGCAAAATTCTAAAAGAATAACAAAGGTTGATGAATCAATCAGAAAACTTGCTAGAGAAATGCTTCAAAGCATGTATGCAGCTAAAGGAATTGGACTCGCCGCACCTCAAATTGGTATCAACAAAGAGCTTCTTGTCATAGATGTAAATTTTGAAGATTCAGCAGCAGAACCTCTAATATTAATCAATCCAGAAATTACAGACTTTGGAACAACCCTTAATTCATACGAAGAAGGCTGCTTGAGTATACCTGGCGTCTATTTAAATGTAGTAAGACCTTCAACTATAAAATTAAAATTTAGAGATGAAATGGGAAGACCACGTAAAATGAAAGCAGATGGACTTCTAGCGAGGTGTATTCAACACGAGATGGATCACTTAAACGGAATATTATTTGTTGATAGAGTTACATCAAAAGATGATTTGAACAAAGAACTTATAAAGGAAGGGTTTAATGAAAAAGACGTAATTTCTATTAATTAATCTAATGACTGAAACTACAATATTTCAAAAAATAATTAATGAAGAAATACCTTGCGATAAGCTTTATGAAGATGAGTTTTGTATTGCGTTTAATGATATTCAAGCGCAAGCCCCAATACATTTTTTAGTGATTCCAAAAAAGCCAATTGTTAATTTATTAGATTGTATTGAAGAAGATGCAAATTTACTAGGGCATTTACTTTTTATTGGTAGCAAGATAGCTAAATCAAAAAATTTAACTAATTGGAGAACAGTAATTAATACCGGAGCAGAATCGGGACAAACAGTATTTCATTTACATATTCATTTTTTATCCGGAAGAAAAATGAAGTGGCCCCCAGGTTAAAACTCTCGAAAGAAAGATTAATTGGTTATAAATAAGTAAAAAAAACAAAATGAATACATCAGATTCCTTAAATACAGAATCCAAAAATTTATTCAATTTGATCTCAAAAAATTGGGAAGAGCTAGATGATTCACTAAAAACTAAGTTAATAAAAATTTGGAGAGTTTTAACTTATAAATGGCAATTACAAATTTTATTTAATCTACCTTTTCTTTTATGGTGGGTATTAGATAAATCTTTTCCAAAAGTTCATGAATTTGATTCAACAATCTTGAATTACTTAAATTTACCTGACTGGGTACTTACATTTATTGGCTTTAGTCAATAGACTGCTAAAAGTTATAATCTATTTTATAAAACTAGTCGAGTAATGGATAAAGCAGTTAATAATAAATCCAAAATACTATACCAATTACAAAAGTTAAGGAAGCTATCCCAGCCATTTTTTCTTCCCATAGATCAATGTAATGGATTTCAATTCATATGGCTTTTGATTTCACTTTTATTTTGTGTTGGTGGAGTAGTACTTGTTGGTCTTTCAGGAATAATCAGTTTTTTTGAAAGCTTTCAACCAATTTTTCTTGAGAAATATTTCGGAGGTGTAGTAGGTACTGTCAATTCAATTTGGGCTGGTAGCTGGGGATTGCTTTTCTCTGTTTTATTTTTAATTGGATCAGGGAGCTTTTTTAGCTTAAGACGTCAATTAAAAAACCGTAGATGGTTACATTGGTTATTCCTTGCGATAATTGTATTAATGCTTTTAGCAGTAAATGGAATAAACGCAGGTATTGGATTCATAGCTAGAGATTTAACAAATGCTTTAGTAGAAAAACAAGAAGAGGGTTTTTATCGGATATTGGGGATTTACGCTTGTTGTTTCGCTGTGGCTCTACCAATACGTGTTTCCCAAATATTTTTTACATATAAGTTAGGAATTATTTGGAGAGAATGGCTTTCAAAAAGTTTAGTCAAAGATTATATGACTAATAAAGCTTATTACCAATTAAATCCCAACGATGAAGAACAAACCGATGTAGATAATCCTGATCAAAGAATCACAGATGATACACGAGCTTTTACCGGGCAAAGTCTTTCTTTCACATTAGGTATTTTTGATGCCCTACTAACATTTTCACTTAATATTCTTATTTTATGGAGTATTAGTACAACACTTACTTTTTCTTTATTTGGTTACGCCGCATTTGCAACTTCTATTCTTTTAATTGCTGGAAAAAATCTTGTAAAGATTGACTTTGATCAACTCAGATATGAAGCAGATTTTCGATATGGCTTAGTACATATTAGAGATAATGCTGAATCAATAGCCTTTTATTCTGGGGAGAATCCTGAACGAAGTGAAACTGAAAGGCGCTTAGGAGAAGTGGTGAGAAACTTTAATTTACTGATTATTTGGAGAGTAATAATAGACGTCATGAGAAGATCCATTAATTATGCTGGAAATTTCTTTCCATATTTAATAATGGCAATCCCTTACTTTAAAGGTGATATTGATTATGGACGCTTTATTCAGGCAAGCTTTGCATTTGGAATGGTCGAGGGTTCGTTATTTTTCATTGTTAATCAAATCGAAGAACTTGCAAAATTTACTGCTGGAATTGGCAGATTAGAA
The DNA here is from genome assembly GCA_902572675.1 of uncultured Prochlorococcus sp. Lineage (GTDB taxonomy): Bacteria > Cyanobacteriota > Cyanobacteriia > PCC-6307 > Cyanobiaceae > Prochlorococcus_A. Next base: position 39,223 of record CACGGY010000002.1, read on the forward strand.
GGATTCCAGTCAAAAGTTGAATCCATTAGTCAAACCAACCCAACAAGTAACCAAAACGTTATTTCAGATTACCCCTCAATTCTTATTAATAATGCTGATCTTTCGCCCCCAGGATCAAATAAAACAATAATTAAAAATTTAAATTTAAGCATCGATAATAATCAATCATTGTTGGTAGTAGGACCATCTGGGTGCGGGAAAACATCTTTACTAAGAATGATTAGTGGTTTATGGGAACCCGATCAGGGAGTAGTAAAAAAACCAAAAATTGGGGAATTATTATTCATACCTCAAAAACCATATATGTTACTAGGTTCTTTAAGGGAACAATTATGTTATCCCACAGAAGTTAAGAAATTTAGTGATGAACATTTGACTTCTGTCCTTCATGAAGTAAATTTACAAACCCTAGTAGATAGGTATCCCAATCTTGATATCAAACAAGATTGGCCACGAATTCTTTCTCTAGGCGAACAGCAAAGATTGGCTTTTGCAAGACTATTACTGAATTCTCCAAGATTTGCAGTACTTGATGAAGCAACAAGTGCTTTAGATATTAACACTGAAAAAAAACTATATAGTTTACTAAAGGAACGAGAACTTTCTCTTATTAGTGTTGGACATAGACCTAGCTTAAAAGATTTTCACGAGAATATTTTAGAATTAAATGGACAAGGAGACTGGAAATTATTGACTTCTGATAAGTATAATTTTAAGGATTAGCAAAAAAAATGAATTCTAAAGAAGAACAAACTAACTCAGAAGTCACTAATCTAGAGAATAAGAGTTACGTGGAACAACAGAAAGATTCAAATTACATTGATGAACAAATTAGAGAAGATAAATTAGATGAAAAATCTGTAGAAATTGAAGATGAATATAAATTTGGATGGAGTAGTTATTCTGAAATAACTAATGGAAGATTCGCAATGATTGGCTTCCTTGCAATAATATTAATTGAATTATTTAGTAAACAATCGTTTTTAAAATGGGCAGGAATCTTATAATTAATCATCAAATCTAGAACTATTATCTCTTGGTTTTTTCTTGTTTGTTCCAACGTTATATCTAGTATTTTGATTTTTTGAACTTGATCTAGCTGATGAGCTTACTCTACGACTTTCACGTGTTTTTTTATCTTGATTAGCATCTTTAAATGAAGCATCTTCTACTTGAGCTGTAGAAGTTTGCTGTCTAATAGAGGATCTAGTAGGTTTCTTTGTTAATGGAGAAGAATCACTAGGAGTAGAGATATTATCTCGTCTAGAAACTGTACGATTCATTCTGGGTCTTGACCCTGTTTTAACCTCATCGCGAGACAAATTTCTTCTTTCACCAAAATTATTTGTTTCTGGTTGTTTCCTAATTCTATCTTCAGAAGTCTGTCTTCTCCTTCTTATAGGCTCGTCATTTTCAAACTGACTTATTTCCCTTGGAGATGGCCTACTTCTACTTGCTGCAGCAGAGGGTATAGCTCTTGATACGTTCCTCCTACGAGATCTCCCCTCTGTATAGTCTTCTTCAAATTCATCTTCTTGAGGTTTAAATCTTCTAGATGGTCTTTCAGATTCTTCAAACCTATCATAATCGTCATTAAATCGACCTCTAGAATTTCTTGGAACATCAGAAATAGGATCATCATCAAAATAAGATGACCTTCTAGCTTGATCAGTAGCAACTCCCCTCAATCGCACACTTTCATATGCGAAAAAAACTGTAGTTCCTGCTAATAAAAACTGACCAAACTGAAGGATAGGATCTAACCTCCAGCCTTGAAAAAATAATATTCCTCCGCACAAAAGTCCAATTGCTGCGAAGAAAACATCATAATCTCGCGCCAAGGCAGGCTTAAAGGACCTCAAAAAATAAAGGCCTCCTCCACATACCGCGAGAACTATACCAACAATACTGGCCCAATTGAGACTAGCATTGACCACATTCTTTCTCCAAAAATTTATTTTTTAAAGGGTTACTTATATCCCCTATATATATAGTGTACTTAAAACTTCTACAAAAACTAGCGTCTTCCAGTAGAAGTACGATCGAGGGAATCTTTCTGGCTGACAAAAATCAAAAATGCAGTGGCTGGAATAACGATAAGTAAGGCAGCAGCAATAAAACTACCTATCATTCCCACTGCGGAATTATTTGCAACTTCAGCAGAAAAATCTGCGGCTAGTAATAAATTTGAGATTTGAAACACTTTTTAAATATTAAATTCTCAATTTATAATACGAATTAAATACGTTTCAATGGGTTATTTATTAAGATGAATTAAATAATTGTGATTTCCTTGCTTGTGAACTCTCTTCAAATTTTAGACATTAGTTTAGGAATTTCTCTTTCATATCTAACTATAGTTTTTCTAATAAGATTAATACTTACTTGGTACCCAAAAATTGATTTAAGTAAAGGTTTATGGTTATTAGTTTCAATACCATCAAGCTCTATTCTTAATTTAACAAGAAAACTAATTCCTCCTATTGGAGGCGTTGATGTTGGACCCGTAATTTGGATCGGATTTATAAGTTTTTTAAGAGAAATATTAGTCGGTCAGCAAGGGCTTATAAAACTTGCATTGCATAAACATATTCCATAGAAATCTTTTAATTATTTCTCAGTAATTTGGCAATAATTCTTCTTCTACATATTTAGTATGTATCTTACCCTGCTTAAATTTAGATTTATTCAGTAAGGTTAGATGAAAGTTAATTGTTGTAGGAATACCAGTCACTGCACATTCATTTAAAGCCCTATTCATACGTTTAATTGCAGTATTACGATCCTTTCCCCAGACTATTAATTTACCAATTAAAGAGTCATAGAAAGGAGGTATTTCATAGCCGGTATAGACATGACTATCCACCCTTACACCAGGGCCACCAGGAGGAAGCCACCCAGTTATTTTTCCGGGTGATGGTCGGAAATTGTGAGAAGGATCTTCAGCATTGATTCTACATTCAATGGCATGACCATTTAAATGAATATCATCCTGATTAAATTCCAAGTTTGCACCGCTTGCGATTTTAATTTGCTCAGCTATTAAATCAACTCCTGTAACCATTTCAGTAACAGGATGTTCAACTTGAATCCTAGTATTCATCTCCATAAAATAAAAATTATCATCATCATCAACTAAAAATTCAACTGTACCCGCCCCTTCGTAGCCGATACTTTTTGCAGCAGCAATGGCTGCGTTCCCCATTTTTTTTCTTAGCTCAGTATTAATTGCAGGACTAGGAGACTCCTCTAGTAACTTTTGATGTCTTCTTTGAACTGAACAATCTCGCTCTCCTAAATGAACAACATTACCGGCCCTATCGGCCAAAATTTGAATTTCTACATGTCTTGGCTTCTTTATGAATTTCTCCATATATAAACCATCATTACCAAAAGCTGCTTCTGCTTCGCCTTGGGCTGCTTTAAACATTTTTTCTAAATTATCAGAGTTTTCAACCAACCGCATACCTCTTCCACCTCCTCCAGCAGTGGCTTTAATAATTACCGGATAGCCAATATCATCAGCCAATTTATAAGCCTCATCAACATTTGATAACAAGCCTTTACTACCAGGTACTGTTGGAACTCCAACTGCTTCCATAGTTTCTTTAGCTGTAGATTTATCTCCCATAGATCTAATAGCTTTAGGAGATGGGCCAATAAAAACTATGCCGTGATCATTACACATCTCAGCAAATTTATCATTTTCCGCAAGAAATCCATAACCAGGATGAATAGCATCAACTCCTCTCGATGTAGCAGCAGCAAGTATATTTGGAATATTTAAATAACTCTTATTACTTAATGAATCTCCTACGCAAACCGCCTCATCGGCAAGCTGAACATGCAATGCTTTTTTATCTACAGTGCTAAAAACTGCAACGGTTGCAATACCTAGTTCTCTACAACTTCTGACAATTCGTAAAGCTATTTCTCCACGATTAGCAATTAAAACTTTTTCAACCATTATGAAAATAAAATTGAAGAAATGAAATGACTTAAAATAAAAAATTATTTGCCAAAGTATTCAACAAAATTTTTTAGTGATCATAGGACATTTTTACAATACAACCTAAAACGTTATATATGTAAAAATATTTGTTTTATGCAATAGAAAAATTATTCAACATATTAAAAAAAAACTCTTTTCGAACTACATGCTTAATTCAGCCAATAATGTATGATATTTTTAAGGTTTAAGCATCCCTCGGCTGCTGAAAACCCTTTGCGGACGTGGCGGAATTGGTAGACGCGCACGTCTAAGGAGCGTGTGGCTTCGGCCTTGCGAGTTCAAGTCTCGCCGTCCGCATCAAATGTATTCTGGTTTAACTGCAATGAAAAAAGAATCAGTTGCAGTCGTTATAATTTCCAATGGTCCTGGTGAATTAACTACATGGGTAAATCCTGTAGTGGATGAGCTAAACAAAATAAATAAATCACTATGTGATGAAGATAAACAAGATTTCACTCTTAGGTTAGTCCTTGTTCCTTGCCCAAATGCCACTGGTAAAGAATTTTTAGTTGCAAATTCATGGAATAAATTCGAATTAATTACAAAATCCAAAAGTTTTTGGAAATTATTAATAAAGCCACATTCATTTGCTGATTGGCCAAAAAAAGGGATAGTTATTTTCCTTGGTGGGGATCAATTTTGGAGCATTTTATTAGCTAAAAGATTAGGTTATTTAAATATCACATATGCTGAATGGGTTTCACGATGGCCTAAATGGACCAATGAAATTGCTGCTATGAATGTAAAAGTAAAAGAGTTAATACCTAAAAAATATAAATATAAATGTAAAGTAATTGGGGATTTGATGGCAGATATCAAACTTAATAGCGAAATATCACTAAGAAATAAAGAAAAACACTACATTGCATTATTGCCTGGTTCTAAGAAAGCAAAGCTTTCAATTGGAATTCCTTTCTTCTTAGAAGTTGCAGATCATATAGCTAAAGAAAATCAAAATATAAATTTTATAATCCCCATTGCACCAACTACTGATAAAAGTGAATATTTATTTTTTCAAAGCAACAAAAATCCAATTGCTAAATATTACTCATCAAAAATCAAATCAATTAAAAACTTCAAAGACTCTAGTTTTGATTATGTAATTGAAACATCGAAAAAAACAAAGATTTATCTAATCAAAAAACATCCTTGCTATGAAATATTAAAAGAATGTGATCTTGCAATTACAACTGTAGGAGCAAATACTGCAGAATTATCAGCAATTAGTCTTCCAATGTTAGTTGTTCTGCCAACTCAACATTTAAATATGATGAACGCTTGGGATGGTATTTTTGGAGTAGTTGGAAAAATTTCATTCATAAATAGATTCCTAACTTTTATAATTAAAAATTTCTATTTTAAAAAAAAGAAGTTTTTTGCTTGGCCAAATATTAAAGCTAAAAGAATGATTGTCCCTGAAAGGATAGGTAATATTTCGACAATAAAAATTGCAAGAGAAGTATTATTTCTTATTAAAAATAGAGATCAATTAAAAAGTATTAGGGATAATCTAAATAAAGAAAGAGGTGATAAAGGTGCTTCAAAAAAACTTGCTGCTATTATTATTAATTTAATAAAAAAACTTTAGCAATTACCAAGGATCATCAATTTCAAACTTTTCTGATTTTTTGTTATCTTGAACTAAATTTTGTTCGTTTAGTGGTTCAATATCTAAAGTTTCAGTTGCATTTTGAATTGGTCTTTTCGAAGCTAAATTAGTATTTGATTGTTTTTTTTGCTTTAAATCAATATTGTTTTTTTCATCTATTTGATTAACACTATTTTGATTCTGGATCTGATCATAATCATCATTATCCATGTATAGCTTTTTTCTATTATTTATTTCTTCTTCAGAACCCTTTATTTCAACATATTCAAGTTCATCTTCATAATCATCTTCGTAATCATCTTCATAATCATCTCGTTCAACAACTTCTTCATATTCCTCGACCAAATTGTTTTGCTGTTCTGATTCAGAACCTGAAAGTAACTGATTCTCAACAGGTACAAGATTTGCTGAGTATCCATTTACTTCCCTTTCATCCCACGAAGAACCCCCGACTCCAAGTTTCTCTAGTAGTCCACTACTTAGTTGCTTCAATTTCTCTTCCGCACCTTCATAAACAATAATCCTATCGGTACCACTACTTACAATTTCCTCAACAGGTATTTCCCAAGTACTTAAAACTCCCTCGCCTAAAAGCGGAACACCAACAGCACCCATAACAAGAGATATCAAATCCCCAGTCTCAATATCAAAAGAAAAGCCAAGAACTCTTCCCAGCAGTTGTCCAGATTCTGTAATTACTTGACAATTAATTACCTTCCCATACCTTTCTGGAGAAAAACTTTCACTCAAAGAATCTAGGGAGTCAACTAATATGACATCTCCAACTTGCTTTATACTTTCTAAAGGCATCCATTTTGGCAAACCTGGTAAAAATCTTGTCAGTGGATTATCTCTTAGTCCCAAAGCGACCACCTCTCTTCTATCAATATCAACAACAACTTCGCCAACTACGCCTAGCCGTCTTCCAGTATCAGTAGTTATCACTTGTGTTCCCATTAATTCTGACCTTAACCATAAACGTTCACTAGGAACCGAGTTAGGGAGATTCTTATTAGCAGATGTGTTAGACAAGCTCATAAATTTCTTTTTATCATTCTGACGTATAAATTTAAAAAAGTGTGTTTATGCAGCATTTGGTAACCCAAGAACTTGGGTATTAGCACCTCTTGCTTGCGCAACCCCAATTGTTCGTTCAGATGCACTAATCATAGGCCTTCTATGACTTACGACTATAAATTGAGCATTTGATGACTGATTTGATATTAGTTTTGACAACCTTTCAACATTAATACCATCTAAAAAACTATCAACCTCGTCTAATGCATAAAAAGGTGAAGGCTTGTACTTTTGCAAAGCAAATAAAAAACTTAAAGCAGTTAAAGATTTTTCACCACCTGACATAGACGCTAATCTTCTGACATTTTTTCCCTTGGGATGAGCCACTAAAGTTAATCCTCCTTCTAAAGGAGAATTAGGATTTTCAAGTTGAAGAAATCCATCTCCATCAGATAAATTTGCAAAAATTTCTCTAAAATGTCTATCAACTTCTGTAAATGCTTGCATGAAAGCTTCTTGACGCATCGTAGATACAGTTTCTATTCTCAGCAATAATTCAGATCTTTCATTAGATAAAATTTCTAATTTTTCTCGCAAACCATTTAATCTCTCAATTAATGCTTCTAGTTCATCAAGAGCTAACATATTGACAGGTTCTAAGCTTTCTAGTTTTGCATTTATAATCGAAATTTCTGATTGCAAAGATTCAAGACTCTTCCCTTCATATTCTCCAAACTCCGGGGAAGGATTAGGTAGATCTTTTTTATAATTTTCTAATTTTATTTTCTCGCTCCTCATCTCTTCTTTTAGGGAATGCATATCTCTTTCAAGATATTCAAGCTTTAACAGATAGTTATTATATTCTTGCCGTTTATTTGAAATTGAAGAGTTTAATTCATCTCTTTTCCTTCTCAATAAACCTAAATTCTTCTCTAGAGAATTTTTTTGATTATCGAGATCTGAAAGCTCTTTTTTAAATTTATCTCTTTTTTCTATCCATTCACTATGAGCAATTGCGAGTTGTTTAATAGATTCCTGCAAGTTTTTTTCTTGTAATAAAGTAATTTTTAATGAATTATTGATACGCTCTTTATTTAAAGCAAATTGATTCTTTTTATC
>CACGGY010000003.1 GCA_902572675.1 uncultured Prochlorococcus sp.
CTAGTGGATCTGCATGCAGTAATGGTGAACCATCTCATGTTTTACTAGCTTTAGGCAGATCTTTCAAAGAAGCAGAATCTTCAATAAGGTTAAGTATTGGATTAAGCACAAATTCAAAAGAGATAAAAGAAGCAATTCATATTCTCACAAATACGATCAAATCATTACGTTAGAAATTATTGGCTTGTTAATTGAGCAATTCTTAATTTTCCACTTCTAGCTCTTCTATTTAGTTCGACTTCTTGTTCGGAAGGAGTAATTGGTTTTTTTGTAAGGTTTTTTAGTCTTTGATCATTCTTAAAAGAACTTTTAACTAACCTATCCTCAAGGGAATGAAAACTAATAATAGAAATAATACCACCTGGCAAAAGCCATTCAGGAACAACTTGCAAAAATTTTTCTAATACTTCAATTTCCTTATTTACAGCAATTCTTAGCGCTTGAAATGTTCTTGTTGCAGGGTGTATTTTTTTATATCTTTGTTTTGGTGGGAAGCAGCCTGCAATAGAATAAGCTAACTCTTTTGTCCCAGAATATTTCCCATTTTCCTTCAAATCCATTTTTATTTTCCTAGCAATCTTTCTTGATAATCTCTCATCTCCATATTTATAAATCAGATTAGCTAGATCTTTTTCATTTAAAGCCTCAATTAATTTCTCTGCATCAACCTCAAGAAGAGGATTCATACGCATATCAAGGGGACCATCTTTATGTAAACTAAATCCTCTTTTAGGGTCATCAATTTGGTTACTATTTACTCCAAGATCTGCAATCACAAAAGAAACTTTTTCTTTGGGTACAAAATCAGCAAAATTTGAAGCCTTTATATCAATCCTATTTTTAAATTCATAAAGTTTTTTTGATGCAGATTGTCTCGCGAATGGATCTTGATCAAGCCCAATTATATTTAAATCCGAATATTTTCTCAATAAATGATAAGAGTGCCCGCCTCCGCCTAGAGTCGCGTCTATACCTTTAAGTTGGTTGTTATGTATTAATGGGTAATGTTCTAGTGAGGCCATAATCTCATCTGTCATAACTGATTTATGATTGAAAAAAGATGAATCAGATAGGTCAGTTTGCATAACTTTCGACTAAGATTTATTTAGAAGTTAAATTTCGAATGGCTCAGCTAGAGACTAGAACAGAACCAATGGTGGTCAATTTTGGCCCTCACCATCCCTCAATGCATGGGGTTTTAAGGTTAGTTGTAACTCTTGATGGTGAGAATGTCATTGATTGTGAGCCGGTAATTGGATATTTACATAGAGGAATGGAAAAGATAGCTGAAAATAGGACAAATGTCATGTATGTCCCTTATGTAAGCAGAATGGATTATGCAGCAGGAATGTTTTATGAAGCTATTGTAGTAAATGCTCCTGAAAGATTAGCTAATATTCCAGTTCCTAAAAGAGCAAGTTACATCAGAGTTATTATGCTGGAACTTAATCGAATTGCTAATCATCTTTTATGGCTTGGTCCCTTTTTAGCAGACGTAGGGGCTCAAACTCCATTTTTCTATATTTTTCGAGAAAGAGAAATGATTTATGATCTTTGGGAAGCTGCTACTGGACAAAGGCTAATAAATAATAATTTCTTTAGGATAGGAGGGGTCGCATGTGATCTTCCATATGGATGGTTAGAAAAATGTATAGATTTTTGTGATTGGTTCGGTCCTAAAATAGATGAATATGAAAAATTAATTACAAATAATCCAATTTTTAGAAAAAGAATTGAAGGTCTCGGAACAATACAAAGAGATCAGGCAATTAATTGGTCTTTGTCTGGGCCAATGCTAAGAGCTTCTGGGGTTTCCTGGGATTTAAGGAAAGTCGATAGTTATGAATGTTATGACGATTTTGATTGGCAGATTGCTTCAGAAAAAGAGGGAGATTGTTATGCGAGATATCGAGTAAGAGTCGAAGAGATGAGACAATCGCTAAGCATCATTCGCCAAGCATGCAAAATGATTCCAGGAGGTCCAACAGAAAATTTAGAAGCTCAAAGAATGGCAACTGAAGATAAGAAAAGTGAAATATTTGGCATTGACTATCAATATGTGGCTAAGAAGGTTGCTCCAACTTTTAAAATTCCCAATGGAGAATTGTATACAAGACTAGAGTCCGGTAAAGGAGAAATTGGTGTATTTATTCAAGGAAATAATGAAGTTACCCCATGGAGATTTAAGATCAGAGCAGCTGATTTAAATAATCTACAAATATTGCCTCATATTCTCAAAGGTGCCAAAATTGCCGATATTATGGCAATCCTTGGCTCAATAGACGTCATTATGGGATCTGTTGATAGATAAGTTCTTTAAATGAAACCCGCTGATTGGTTAATATTGCAGAAGAAGGTAAGATTTGGTGATTGTGATTCTGCAGGTGTAATTCATTTTCATAACTTATTAAAGTGGTCGCACGAAGCTTGGGAAGAGAGTATTGAAATTTATGGGATTCCTTATCAAGATATTTTTCCAGACTTTTCTATACGTAAAAGTCAAATTATTTTTCCCATAGTAAATTGCGAAGCAAACTTTCTTGCGCCTATAAAAATTGGGGATTTGTTAAAAGTAAAAATTGTCCCTCATAAAATTAATCCCCATTTGTTCCAAGTAAATAGCTTTTTTATAAAAAATGGAAATAAAGTAGCAGAAGGAAAAATAATACATTGTTCTTTAGATGTTGATTCAAGACGCAAAATAGAACTTCCCGATAATTTAGAAAGATGGATAGAGGCTTCAAATCTAAGTACAAATTTAAAAGAATGCTAATTATTATTTTTTAAATTTATAGGTTATTTTTTCTGTACTGGTATTTTTGTTTTTAACAATCCACTCTTCAGGTTTTTCATGTTTAGGCCAACTTTGAGAAAACTTTCTTAATAAATTTAATGAATTTTCAATATTTTTATGACTTGTAAGTTCTCTAAATTCAACAATTATTTTAATTTTATTTCCCCATAATTTGTCGGATACTTTTGAAATATTGAATTTATTAATTGGGATATTTTCTTTCATAATGAAATCATTTAATCGAGATTCAATTACTTCTGGGAAAACGATTTCTCCTCCAGAATTAAAAGCGTTATCAATTCTTCCCAAAAAGTTTAAATATAAAGAATTATTGATTTGATTAATTTCACCTAAATCACCGGTTTGCCACCACCCATTTTTATTTTTGAAATTTTCAGTTTTTGAAGAGTCTATTATTTCGATTCCAATTCTTGTTGATTTTATCTCGATTAAACCTTTTGCATTAATTTTTATTTTTGTATCAGGTAGTATTTCTCCTAAATTTTCTAAACCCATTAAAAATTCTCTTGGTTTTAAACTCGTAACCATTGCTGCGGTTTCAGTCGAGCCGTAACAAGGTGCTAATTTTATTTTTTCTTGTATACATTGTTCTGCAGTTTCTCCTGAAATTGAAGCTCCACCTACCCAAATTAGATCAAAAATTTTTAGCCAACTAATTCCATCTTTTTGAGCTAAAAGTCTTTGCAATTGGGTAGGTACTAATGATGTAATCAAGTGTTTTTTATTTTTTTTAGATTTAATTGTAAAAAGTAAAAGCTCTCGAGTTTTTTTTATCAAATTCGGAGAAATATTAATACAATCACACCCCCAAGTTTGACTTCGAAAAATCGGCATTAATCCACTTATGTGGTACAGGGGTAAAGTATTTAAAATTAAGGAGTTTTGCAATTCAAATCCTTGCTCTATTAGCCATTGACCTGATGTAGCTGCAGATAATTTAAGATTATCTAAATGGTGAAAACATTTTCTCGGTTTTCCAGAACTACCACTACTGTTTAAGATAATTGCTGGCCCATTTTCAGTAATTGAATCTAATACATCTTCATCTTCATACAATTTGTTTTTTACATAAATAATTTTATTCTCTCTAATTTTTTCAATAATTTTCTCTACAGATTGAGTTTCATTATTTTCAACTTCAATAGTATGAATTTTATTTTTCATAGTTGATCCCATATCTTTTTGGCTTCATTTAAAAATAGAAACGAATTAGGGAATTTTTTCATTGCTAAACCAGGAACTTTTGGAGTTGGTCCTTGTAATTGTAGAGACGATAAATGATAAAGCCATCTCTTCCCTATTCCAGTTTCAAATGAAGTACTTATAGATATTAAAGCTTTTTTATTTTCTAATTCTCTTAAAAGCTTAACTGGATTATTTTCTTGAGAAGGCCTTCGAATTTGCCAACCCTTCCACTCATCAATCAAAGTTGGAAATTTTAAAAGTGATTCGTCTAAGGCTATTGGGATTTTTTTGTTGAGTTCTTTCATTCCTTCAATATCATCAACACAGAGAGGTTGCTCTAACCAATCTATATTTTTATTATCTTTCAAAATATCAGCCCATCTATTAGCTATCTTTCTACCCCAAGAACCATTAGCATCTATTCTTAACTTAATATTATTGCTTATTTGGCTTAAAATTTCTTCTAAATTTGCTTCTTCCTCATGGTTATCTCTTAATGCTACTTTCCATTTTATGGTTACTGATTTTCCAATATTAGATTGTCTTTTTTTAATTTCATTTAGCTCTGAAATTACATTTTCAGAATTTAACAGTATGGCTGTTTTATCAATTTCATCAAAGGCATAGTTTTCTTTAAAAATTATTTTCCCATTTATCTCAGCTAATGCAGAATTTATTGCAGATTGAATGCATGGGTGAAAAATATTTATTTGCTCAGATAAATTAAATACTTCTACATTCTCAGGGATCATATTTAGTTGTTTTGCGCATTTTTTTAAGTCTTCTTGTAGGAGTGGTGAAACTTCTCCAAAACCAATTTTTTTATCATTACTTGATAATTTAATTATCCAACCCAGTTTTGTAAGATAAGTGGTTTTAGAATTTTCTACTTTTGTGGATAACTTAAAGCTATAAGATTTTTTTTTAAATATTAAGTTCATTTATTAAGCAAGTAATTAAATATTAATCCTGTGATTAAGCCAACTCCATTAAGAGTTTGAAATTTTATTGCGACGAATTTGGAATTTTTTATTACAGAAGGTTTTTTATAAGAAGATCTTAATAAATTTATAAGTCTTATTGCTTGTGGAAAACTAATCAAATAAAGGATACAAAACACTGGAATAAATCCAGTAACTATAGTTAAAAATTGAAAAATATATATTGTAAAAATTATCCAAGGCACAAATTGAGAACCTTTTTTTGCTCCTAGGCGAACTAAAGGTGAATTTTTCCCATGCTTTTTATCTTCAGAAATTTGATGAAAATGAGAACAAAATAATACAAGAGTTGTTGCTAATGAAGGCCCTGAACCAAGTAATAAAGAAACTTTCCAGGGAATATCTTCGAAGTAAATATTAGAAGGATTTAACGCAATTAAGACTGCAGAGTATGCAAAAGGTCCAAATGCAAGCCAGCATAATGGTTCTCCTAAGCCTTGATAGCCAAATCTAAAAGGAGGGCCTTGATATAAATATCCTAAGAAGCAGCAAGATGCCACCAAAATCAAAATGTTTATATTTGTTGATACTGAAATAATTGAAATTATTAATAAACCAATAACTAAAGATGTATATGCAATAAATGAAATTATTTTTTTATTTTTTATAAGATTTACAATTGAATGGAATTTAAATTCATCGATTCCTGTTTCTGCGTCGAATAAATCATTAGTTAGGTTTTCCCAAAGTAATATAAAAATTGCAGCTAAAGTAAATGCAATCAAATTATAAATTTTTACCTTTTCATATTGATTGAGTATATAAGCCCCTGTTATTAAAACCGGAAGTATGGCAACAGAATAAAGAGGCCATTTAATCGCTTGTTTCCATAATTTTTTTTTATCTTCGTCCATTTTTATTTAACTCACAAAATTCGATCATGATTAAATGTAGTTTATAAATTGAGTTACATTTTTTACTTTATTGCATGATTTTTAGTTATTTTCAATAAGTAATGAAAAATGATTTAAACTTAACAGATTTTTTAAAAGATGTATTTTCCTCTTTCGATAAGAAAGTGGAGAATTCTGGATTAGTAAGTATTTGTATTGAGATTCCTTGTATTGATTTATTACAAGTATATGAATTGTTTATAAATAAATATCCGTTTTCTTCATTTTGGGAGGAATCTAATGGTATTTCATATATTGCTTTTGAGAAATGTAAATATGTTACTTTGGATGGTCCAAAAAGATTTGAGGTGGCAAAGGAGTTTAATTCTGAGAATTTTAAAAATTTAATTAACTTAACTAATGAATCACATAATTCTGCACTTTCAAAAATAATTTATTTATTTTCTTTTTCTGAAAACTTGAATAATAAGAATTTATCTTCTGATGTTCCTAGTTTGGAAGCTATTTTACCAAAAATATTAATTATTAAAAGTAATAACAATTGCTGGTTAAGAATCAATGGTCATGTTGACGGTAAATCATCATTAAGAACATTAATTGAAGAAATATGGACAATTAGAAATCAAGTTATTAATTCTGGCTCAGAATTAATAAAATCATCTGGCTTAAAAACTAGTTTTGATTTACCTATTATTGATGATTTCTTGCACTCCTTAGAAACCTCTAATACAAGTTTGAAAAAAGTAGTAAATAGAGGAATTCAATTAGTAGAAAAAGGTATTCTAGAAAAGATAGTTTTAGCTAATAGGATTAAAATAAAATGTAGAAATAAATTAGATTTAGTAGAAATTTTAAAAAGATTAAAAAAGAATCATCCAAATACATGCAGATATGTTTGGAAAAGAAATAGTAAGGATATTTTGTTTGGAGCATCTCCAGAAAAATTATTTTCTTTTAATAAACCTAATTTAACTTTGGAGGCTCTTGCTGGAACTATCTCTACTAATTCAAATTACAAGAAACTTCTAAAAAGTACTAAAGACTTAAAGGAACATAATTTAGTAACACAGTATTTGATTAAATGTTTAGAAGTTTCAAAAATAAAAAACTTTGAAAAAAGTGATATTAAGGTAAATTCATTTGGAGATATTTCTCATTTGCAAACACTCATTTTCTCAAAAGTTGAAAATATATGTCCTTTTGAATTGCTTAAAAACTTACATCCATCTCCTGCTGTTTGTGGTTACCCAAAAAATTCAGCATTGGATTGGATAAACACTCTTGAGTCTTTTCCTAGAGGAAATTATGCATCTCCAATGGGTTGGGTTGATTCATCAGGAAATGCTTCATTTCTTTTAGCAATAAGAGGAGCTAGGTATATTGAAGAAAATATTGAATTTATTGCGGGTTCCGGTATAGTTTCAGGCTCCGTTTTAGAGAAAGAAATAGATGAGATTAAATTAAAATTTGAATCTATAGTAAAACAAATATTTTTCGCTAAAAATCCTAGATAATTTCCACTAATTTTTCAATAACTTCCTCTGAAACATTCTTATTGGATAAATTTTCTATTTCTCTTAAACCTGTTGGACTGGTTACATTAATCTCGCTAAGCATTCCATTTATTACATCAATACCTACAAAAAATAAACCTTCATCTTTGAAGTGTTGAGATAATTCTGAGCAGATACTTTTTTCTTTTTCTGTTAATAATGTTGGTTCAGCCTTTCCTCCCATTGCTAAATTACTCCTAAAATCTCCTCCTTGAGGAATCCTATTTATTGATCCAATTGCTTCACCGTTTACGATAATTATTCTTTTATCACCCTCTATAACTTCAGGAATAAATTTTTGCATCATAACGGGTAATTCTTCTTGAGAAGTGATTAATTCAATGATTGATTTAATACCTGGAGAATTTTTATTTATCCTTATAACACCTTGACCACCTTTTCCTCCAAGAGGTTTTATGACTACTTCATTATTTATATTTGCAAAATTAATAAGATCTTTTACCTTACTCGCAACTATTGTAGGTGCCATTAAGTGACTGTATCTCAAAGCACCTAGCTTTTCATTCCATGCTCTTAATGATGAGGGTTTGTTGATTACTTTTACTCCTTTTCTTTCCGCAACTTCTAAAAGATGAGTTGCATATAAATAAGCCTCATTTACAGGAGGATCTTTTCTCATCCAAATGCAATTAAATTCGGCGAGAGGTATGCAATCATTATCTTTGAGAGAAATCCAGGGATTTACTTCAACTTTGACGGAAGATGCCCATACTTCATCACCTCTAGCTTCAAGGTCCTGAGGTGTACAACTCCAAATTTCAATATTTTTTTTTGATGATGCTTGCATTAAAGCAGCAGTTGAATCTTTTAAGGGATTTATATTTTTTATTGGATCTATCACGAATAGAAATTTCATAAGATCTAGTTTAATAATGTGTCTAATTTATTTTCATTTTCTAATGTGTAGAGATCATCGCAGCCTCCGATACCCTCATTATCTATAAATATTTGTGGTAATGTTCTTCTACCATCTGCTCTTTCGATCATCAATGCTCTGGCATCTTCGTCACCATCTATTTTATATTCTGTAAAATTTATATTTTTTTTCTTGAGAAGTGATTTTGCTCGATTACAGAATGGGCAATATTGCCAAGTATAAATTTCAACTTTGGACATTTTTTTAAAATAATACTTAGTTTATACTATTAAACAAAAGTGCTTGTTAGATTATAAATAACGATTAAATTCTATTTTGATAGATATTACAGATTTCAAAAAAGATCTTTCGGAACTAACAGAGCGCCTTGTTAATGCTCAGGATTGTCTTTGACGTTCCAAGATTAAAAGCGAAAAGGAGAGAGTTAGAGCAAATTTCTGCTCAACCTGAATTTTGGGAGAATCAAGAAGAGGCGAAAAAACAAATGCTAATCCTTGATGATGTTAAGGCACAACTTGAATTGTTGGATAAATGGAAAACTTTTATTTCTGATGCTAATGCCTCTCTTGAGCTTTATTCTTTAGAACCAGAAGAGGAAATGATCTTGGAATCCCAGCAGGGATTAAAGAAATTAAGAGAGAATTTAGATAAATGGGAATTTGAAAGATTGTTATGTGGTGAATACGATAAGGAAGGAGCAGTAGTTTCTATTAACGCAGGAGCTGGTGGAACAGATGCTCAGGATTGGGTAGAGATCTTATTGAGAATGTATTCAAGATGGGCCGATAATAATCAAATGAGTTTAAGTATCAATGAATTATCTCAAGGAGAAGAAGCAGGTATCAAAAGTGTAACTTTTGAAATTGATGGAAAATATGCGTACGGATATTTACAACATGAAAAAGGAACTCATAGATTAGTAAGAATTTCTCCTTTCAATGCTAATGGTAAAAGACAAACCAGCTTTGCTGGTGTGGAGATCATGCCAAAATTAGATGAAAATATTTCACTTGATATACCTGAAAAAGATTTGGAAATTACAACAAGCAGATCCGGTGGGGCTGGAGGACAAAATGTTAATAAAGTAGAAACAGCGGTGAGAATTGTTCATGTGCCTTCAGGGATTTCAGTAAGATGTACACAAGAAAGATCTCAATTACAAAATAAAGAAAAAGCTATGTTACTTCTTAAGTCTAAACTACTAGTGATTGCTAAAGAACAAAGAGCTGCAGAAGTCGCTGATATTAAAGGTGATATTGTGGAAGCTGCATGGGGCAATCAAATAAGAAATTATGTTTTCCATCCCTATCAAATGGTAAAAGATCTCAGAACTATGCAGGAGACTAACGACTTAGATAGTGTTTTAGATGGTGGACTGGAACCATTTATTCATGAATTATTACGCATGAATATTTCTTCTAACGAATCTATTGAATAACTAATGAAAAATAAAAACGAAAATATAGAAAAAAAAGTTGCTCCCCCAAGCTTTATAAAGCTTGCTATGCGAAATATGGTAAGGAAGGGTTCAAAAAGTATTTCTCATTTTTCAATAACCTTTATAGTTTTAATAGGGATATTAATACTTTTAGCCACAGTAGGTAAGCCTAATATTCCTGTATAAGAATGTATGACAGAAAAAATTATTTCTGAAATAAATTTAGATTTGGTTTTTAAATGTAATGAATTTTCTCAATTTTCAAATAAGTTAAAAGATTCTAAAAATAAGCTTATTTTTGAATCTAATTTTTGGGAGCAAGTTTTTTTATCTTGGATAAAAATAATATTAAAAAAAGATGATTATAAATTGCCAAATTTCATTTTTGAAAAAAAATCTTTTTCATTAGGCTTAGAGATCATATCTAATCAAGAAATTGCTTTTATGAACCAGAAATGGATGCAAAAAAATGGACCAACTGATGTTCTATCTTTTCCAATCATTTCTGATGAATCTCTAAATACTTTAGATCATATAGAGTTGGGAGATATATTCATATCATTAGAGATCGCACTTGAGCAATCTTATGAATATAAACATTCAATCTATAAAGAAATGCTCTGGTTGGCTAGTCATGGATTTTTACATCTTTTAGGTTGGGAACATAATAATGATCTTGATTTAGAAAATATGTTAAATTTTCAGGAATATTTAATTAAAAAATTAGATTAAAAATCTATGGACAAAAAAATAAACTCTCTAAAAAATAGAATAGAATCTTATAAAACTTCTAGTAATGTATTAAAAAGTTTTAAGTATGCTTTTAGTGGAATTAGTTACGTATTAAAAACTTCAAGAAATTTTAAAATTCAATTAATTTTTGCAGTTACAAGTTTAATGATTGGTTTTTTGCTGCAAATTAGTCAAAGTAATTATGTAATTTTAATTGCCACAATTATGTCTGTTTTAATCTTAGAAATATTAAATACATCTATTGAATCAATAGTTGATTTAGTAGTTAAAAAAGAATTTAATAGTTTGGCAAAAATTTCAAAAGATACTTCTGCAGGAGCAGTGTTATTAGCTTCCATTAATTCTGTTATTATTGCTGTATATATTTTTGTTCCTAAAATTAAGTTGTTATTTGAATATATATAGATATGTTTCTTGTTATTGATAATTACGATAGTTTTACATATAACCTTGTTCAATATTTAGGAGAACTTTCTGTTGAGCATGAAATCACTCGAGAATTAATAGTTAAAAGAAATGATGAGATTACTCTAGATGAAATTATCAAACTAAATCCTAGTGGTATCCTATTATCGCCAGGTCCTGGTAATCCAGATCAATCTGGAATTTGTTTGCCAATACTAAAAAAATTATCAAAAACTATTCCAACATTAGGAGTTTGTTTAGGGCATCAAGCTTTGGCCCAAGCTTTTGGAGGTAAGGTTATAGTTGGGAAAGAACTTATGCATGGTAAGACATCCAAAATATTTCATAATCAAAAAGGTTTGTTTAAAGATATCGAGACTCCATTTGTGGCTACTAGATATCATAGTCTTATAGTTGATTCAAGTTCATTACCAACTTGCTTTGATATAACTGCGACTTTAGAAGACTCAACTATTATGGCTATTTCTCACAAAGAATATAAGCATTTACATGGAGTACAGTTTCATCCTGAAAGTGTATTGACACAATTTGGTCATAAATTAATTAGTAATTTTCTAAAAATGGCTGAACAAAAGTAAAATATAAAAAAATTTATAATATGATTTCTCAAATTAAAAACATTTTCTTTTTTATATTATTTAGCTCTTTTTTACCTACCTCATTATTTGCTAGGAATTTAGTAATAAAAAGTCTGGGACATAGTAGTTTCTTAATTAATAGTGCTGAAAAATCGATTCTTATAAATCCCTTTAAAGCAATAGGTTGTGCAAGCAATTTAAAAGAGCCAAAAGAAGTCAACGCAGATTTTATTTTGGCTAGTTCTAGGCTTCCAGATGAAGGCTTTAATCCTAATAATCAATTAATGTTTGTAGATCCAGGAATCTACCAATTTGAGGATATTTTATTAAATGGAATTTCCGTCCCACATGACAGAGTAGATGGAAGAAGATTTGGGATGGCAACTGTTTGGAGTTGGAAGCAGAATGATCTTAAAATTGTTCATATGGGAGGCGCTGCTGGTGATATTGATATTAATAGTCAAATTATGTTGTCTCGCCCAGATATCTTATTTATTTCAATTGGAGGAGGAATAAAATCTTATGATGGGCAAGAGGCTTCAAGAATAGTTAAGCTTTTAAAACCTAATGTAGTTATTCCTGTTCACTTTGCTCGTGGTAAAAAAATTAACAAAGAATGTGATTTCTCAAATGCTGATTTGTTTATCGAAAATATGAAAAATTTTAAAGTAAAATATGTTGGAAAGGATTTGCAAATAAAATCCAAAAGAATCGATCAAAATATAATTTATATTTTTGGTAATTAATTTATTAAATCTAGGACCTTGTAATTGTCCCAGAAAAAAATCATTTGTTCTTTAGTTCCAATACTAACCCTTATTGACTTACCAATATCTTTTTTATTTTCCATACTTCTGATAAGAATACCTTTTTCTCTCATCTGTTGTATTAAAATTTTAGGATCTTTTTTTGGCCAAATTAAGAAATAATTACCACCACTAAAATGAGTTCTGATTTTTGTTGATTTAAATTTATTTAAAATCCATTCCCTTGCTTTTTTTACTTCTAAAACATAATTATCAATATATGATTTGTCTTTAAGTGCTGCTAATGCTGCCGTTATAGCAAAGCTATTTACATCATATGGTCCTGTAACTTTATTAATAAAATTAATTAAATTTTTATTGCCAAAAGTAAAACCTATTCTTAAACCAGCTAACCCAGCTGTTTTTGAGAGAGATTGAATTATTAGTATATTGTTATTCTTTTCAAAATCTATCGATTCAAGAAGACTATCTCCATTAAATTTTTCATATAGTTCATCAACAATTATCAATGCATCGTTTTTGATATTTGCTAACTTAATTATCTCTTGAGCATTTAAAACTGTTCCTGTCGGATTATTTGGATTACAAATAAATACTAACTTTGGATTATACTTTATAATTTTTTCGCTAAATTCTTCGATGGGAAATAGAAAATTTTCCCCAATGTAAGAACAAGTGATTTTCTTCATTCCTCGCATTTCTGAACAAGGAGAATAGTAACCAAAAGTTGGATTCGTGGTTAGAAAGATTTGATCTTTTTCTCCAAAGCAATTGAAGATTGCATTTATTGCTGCGTCTGCTCCATTGAAAATTCCTATTTCATCATTATCAAATTTTCTTGAATCAAGATATTTATCACATAAAAAATTTTTTAATAAATTATATTCTGGATAAATTGCAATCTCATTTAATTTTATCGCTTGTAATGCCTTTATAACCTTAGGACTTGGACCCAGGGTATTTTCATTAAAGTCTAAGCGGAGTAAATTTCTTCTATTTTCTAAAGGTGCAGAGTAAGACTGCATATTTATTATTTCTTCTCTTGGTCTTGGGCAAAGATTATTTAATTGATCAAAATCATTCATTACATTCTTTCTAAAGTTTCAATACCTAGAAGCTCTAAGCTTAATTTTAGTGTTTTTGCAGTTAGATCACATAAATTCAGTCTAGAAATTTTTATATATTTTGCTTCTTTGAGTATTGGAACTTGATCATAGAACCTATTAAAAGTTTGACATAGCTCAAACAGATAATTGCATAATCTATTTGGCATTAAGTCTTTTTCAATAGATATTATGACTTCATCAAACCTAAGTAATTTTCTTATAAGTTTCCATTCAGATTTATGTTCATAATTTATGTATTGCAAATCTTTAGAGTCATAAACAAAATCATTTTTTCTGTTAATTCCTGCAATTCTTACAAGTGTATACAACAAATAGGGAGCAGTATTTCCATTAAGGGAAAGCATTTTATCAAAACTAAATTGATAATTAGTAATCCTATTTTGGCTTAAATCTGCATACTTAACAGCTCCTAATCCAATAATTCTTGAAGTATTTGCAATAAAATCTTCTGTCTCATAACGATTTTCATCTTCTAATCTTTTTAATAAATCCTCTTTTGCTCTTCTAACTGCTTCTTTTAATAAATCTTTTAAACGTATTGTTTCACCTTCCCTTGTCTTTAGTTTTTTGCCATCAATTCCTTGAACTAAACCAAAAGGGACATGGTCTACTTGGCAATTGTCTGGGATCCATTTTGCTTTTTTTGCAACTTGAAAAACCCCAGCAAAATGATTTGCTTGTCCATGATCAGTTACATAAATAATTCTCGAAGCATCATCACCATTAGGAGGTTTATTGAATCTGTATCTTATAGCAGCGAGATCTGTGGTGGCATAGTTGAAACCTCCATCTTTTTTTTGAACAATTAGCGGTAAAGGTTTGCCTTCTTTATTAGTCATCCCATCTAAAAATACACATTTTGCTCCTTGATCTTCTACTAATATTTTTTTTAAATTCAAATCCTCAATAACCGATTTTAAGAAGGGGTTATAAAAAGATTCACCTCTTTCTTCTATTTTTATTTTTAAATTTTTATAGATTTCATCAAATTCTTTTCTAGATTGATCACATAATAATTTCCAAGCTTTAATCGATTTAATATCTCCACTTTGTAACTTAACTACTTCCTCTCTAGATCTTTTCTGGAATTCAGATTCATTATCAAATCTTTTTTTTGATTCTTTATAAAATTCAACTAAATCTCTTATCTTAATATTGCCTATCTCCTCTAAATCATTTGAATATAAATCTTTGAGCTGAGTAATAAGCATTCCAAACTGCGTTCCCCAATCGCCAACATGATTTAGTCTTAATACTTGATAACCTCTTAATTCGAAAATTCTGGATATTGAATCTCCTATTATTGTTGATCTTAAATGCCCTACATGCATTTCTTTAGCAATATTAGGACTAGAAAAATCTACAATGACTTTATTTGATAAGCCACTATCTAAATCTTTTTTAATTTGAGGTACTCCACCCCTTTGGCATTGAATATTTAATCTAATTTCATTTATTAGAACTTCATCTTTTAATTTTATATTTATAAATCCAGGTCCAGCTATTTCTAGACTCTTACATAATTTTGCTATGCTTTTATTTTTATTTAAAAGGATAATAAAATCATTAGAAATATCTCTTGGGTTCTTTTTATATATTTTAGATAAACTTAAACAAACATTACATTGATAATCACCAAATTCCTCTTTTGATGATTGTGTAATTAAATTTTTTCTAAGAATTTCGAATTCTCCTTTTTTATCATTTTTTTCAAGACTATCTAAAAGAGATTGTTCAAATTGTTTTGTTAATTCTTTAAAAATGGTTAGCATTAATTATTCAATTATTTATCTATATAATTAATTAATATAACGCATACTCAAATCAATCCAATTACTTTTGGTGATTGAAGAACTTGTTGAAATCAAATCAATACCTTTTATTAGAAATTTACTAATTTCTTCAGGTTTAATTCCAGAAACTTCTATTATTAAATTTTTCTTCACTTCTTTTTTTAAGCTATTCATTGATAAATCTCTTAATTCTTGAACGTTATTTTTGATTATTTCAGGGCTAAGTTCATCCAATAAGATACTATCTGCTCCTGCTAATACTGCTTCTTTTGCCTGTTCGATATTCTCAGCTTCAATTATTATATGAGTTGTAAAAGGCGAATTTAGTCGAATTTTTTTTACTACATTATTAAGATTATCTGTCCATGCGATGTGATTTTCTTTTATCATAGCCGCGTCGTATAATCCCATTCTATGATTTACTCCACCTCCACATTTGAATGCATATTTTTCAAATATTCTTAAACCAGGAGTAGTTTTCCTAGTATCTGCTAATTTTATATTTGTACCTTCTAACTTATTGACAAGATTCTTTGTATATGTAGATATTCCAGATAAATGCATTGCTATATTTAAGCTGATCCTTTCACATGCTAGTAAACTTTTTGAAGGTCCATATATTTCTAAGAGTTTTTGATCTTTAACAAATTTCTCTCCATCAGAGATATTAAATTTTGGACTGATTTTTAAATCAATTTTTTTAAAAATTTCTTTTATAATTTCAACCCCACAAAATATACCCTCCTCTTTTGCAATCCAATATGCATTACCATTCTCTTCTGTAATAGAGGGACTTGTAAGATCTCCCCTACCTATATCTTCATCGATCCAATTATCAATGATCTTACTTATTATTGGAGTATTTAAATCCACTAAACTAAAAAATAATTAATTAATAAAAAGTCAACTGAAGTTAGAGATCAACTATATATCACTATGTAATTTAACTCAAATTTATTTACCAATACAAAACTTAGAAAAAATATTATCCAGAATTTCCTCTGTTAATTCTTGACCAGTTATTTTAGATAAGTTTTGAATTCCATCTCTCAGTTCTATTGATAACAAATCAAATGGCAATTTATTTTTAATTATTTCATCAGTATCATTTAAATTAGATAGGCAAGCAGACAAATTTGTTAGATGTCTTTCGTTTAAAAATATATTGATATTTTCTACTTGTTTTAATCCACATTTTTTTATGATTGTGTCGATTAATAATCTTTCACCATCATTATTCTTAATACTCATAAGAATTGTGTTTTTTAACTTATCTGAATTAATATTATTGCAATCAATTAAATCTTTCTTATTGCCCAAAATAGTAATTAATTTTTCTTTGGGGATCTCTTCTATTATTTTTTTGTCTTCTTCATTAAATCCTTCTTCAAGACTATAAATATAAATTATAAAATCTGACTCTTTAATTTTCCCATAACTTTTTTTAATTCCAATACTTTCAATTTGTTCATGAGTTTCTCTTATGCCAGCAGTATCAATTATTTTCATTGGAATATCATTAATAGTTAAATTAACTTCAATAACATCTCTAGTTGTTCCAGGAATATTAGTTACGATTGCCTTCTCTTTTTTTGCAAGCAAATTCAGTAAAGAGCTTTTACCAACATTTGTTTTACCTATAAGCGCAATGGATATTCCATTATGAATATATGAATTTCTTTTTGCATTTTCTATTAGTAATTCTATTTTTCCTTTTACTTTTTTAATGTTTTTTTGATATTTGTTGTAATTAAAATCTGTGAAGTCTTCTTCAAAATCAACTCTCGCTTCTATTTCGCAAAGTTGATTTATAAGGTCATTTTTAATATCATTAATTTTTTTCTTTATTTCTCCTTGAACCCCACTAAAAGCTAACTCTGCTGATCTTGTATTGCTTGCATTAATTAATTGATTAATCGACTCGGCTTGAGTAAGGTCTATTTTTCCATTAAGAAAAGCTCTTTGACTAAATTCGCCAGGGTTTGCAAGTCTAACTCTAGAATTACTAGATAATAATATCTTTAGAACTTTATCTACAAGGATAATTCCTCCATGGCAATGAAGTTCAACAACATCCTCCCCTGTAAAGCTATTTGGTGATTTCATCACTAAAATTAAAACTTCATCTATAAATTTATTTTGTTTGTTTTCATGAATAAAACCATGAAAAACCCTATGTGATTCCCATGCATATTTAGATTTAGTTTGAACAATCTTTTTGCAAGAATTTATTGAGTCTTTACCTGATACTCTTATTATCGCAACTCCACCTTTCCCTATACTTATAGCTGAAGCAATTGCGGCTATCGTATCTTCTGTAGTAACTATCGAATCCATCTCTCGCTTTGTTATGGATAATTAAGTAAGATTATCAAGAATTTTCAAATTTTCTTTCTGAATGAGATTTAAAAGAGATATTACCTATAAGAAAATTCTATCATTGTTTAGGAATCAGAATGGAAGTCCTCTCTTTAATGCTAAAGGTGTAGCTATAGGTGTATTTAGTGGCTGCTTTCCTTTTTTTGGGTTTCAGACTTTAATAGGGGTATTTTTTGCGAAAATAGCCAAGGGAAACATTGTTCTAGCTGCAATTGGTACTTGGATCAGCAACCCTTTTACTTATATTCCACTTTATTATTTTAACTATAAAGTTGGTTCGATTTTTTTTAATAATTCTTCTAATACAATTCTTGAAAAAAGTTTAGTTATTGATGACTTATGGAAACAAGGTAGAATTTTTTCCCTAAAATTACTCTTGGGTTCATCTTTTGTAGGTATTTTACTAGCGTTGATTTGCGGCAGTATTGTTTTCTTTATCTACAAGTTAAAAAGTAAAAGATAGATTCATTTGATTTTTAAATTAACTTTGTCCAACTCTGGCAATATCTAAAACATCTGCCATTGATTTAATTTGGTCAATTGTTTTGTGAAGTTGATTATAACTTTCAAGACCTACACAAAGATTTATAATAGCTGGTTTACCATAAGCAGTTTTAACATTGGCATCGCTAACGTTTATACCTTTATCAGATAACCGCATAAGAATATCTTTAAGAACTCCAACTCTATCAATTACTTCTATTCGAAGCTGAATTGGAAACTTATTATCGGTAGTTTTATTATCTTGATTCCAACCAACTGGTAATCTTCTCTCTATTGGAATTGGTATTACATTTTCACAATCTTCCCTATGTATAGTTATTCCATGGTTGCCGAGAGACACAGTTCCGATAATATCCTCGCCTGGGAGTGGGGCACAACATTTACCTATTCTGTAATCAAGACCTTCTATCCCGGAAATTGGTGATTTAGCTGCCGTATAAGATTTATTAGTGGATAAATTACTATTACTTTTAAGAGATTTTGCTATTTCAGAGTCAGAATCATTTTTTACATCTACTGTCTGTAATTTTATTTCTTCTCTTAGTCTGTTTAATACTTGATGCAAAGTTAAACCACCAAAACCAAGAGATGCAAGAAGGTCTTCAGTAGTTTTTAAATTGCATCGATTTGCAACTTTTTTCATGGCTTCACTAGAAAGTAATGCTTCAAAACCGTTTCTACCTACTTCTTTTTCAAGTAAATCTCTACCTCTTTTAATCGTTTCATCACGATGGCTTTTCTTATACCATTGGCGAATTCTATTTTTAGCAGTTGGCGTAACTACAAAGTTCAGCCAATCTAAGCTTGGAGTAGCATTATTACTTGTTAAAATTTCTATAAAGTCACCATTTTGAAGTGCTGTAGATAATGGACAAAGCTTTTCATTAATTCTTATTCCATTACAGTGATTTCCAACTTCAGAATGAATTCTGTAGGCGAAATCTATCGCGGTAGATCCTTTCCTTAAACCAACAACATCTCCTTTTGGAGTGATCACAAATACTTCTTCATCAAATAAATCTTCTTTTATTGAAGCTAAATAATCATTATGATCCCTTTGGTTACCTTCTTGTTGCCATTCTACTAATTGTCTTAGCCAATTAAATCTCTCGGCATTACTTTTAGCAGGAGAACCA
Organism: uncultured Prochlorococcus sp.; assembly: GCA_902572675.1. Classification (GTDB taxonomy): domain Bacteria; phylum Cyanobacteriota; class Cyanobacteriia; order PCC-6307; family Cyanobiaceae; genus Prochlorococcus_A. The sequence goes on from CACGGY010000003.1 coordinate 19,208, forward strand.
CCCTCTTTGTATTGCCAATGAGCAGCAATACCATATTCAGCAATTTGATGCATCGAAGTAGTTCTAATTTGGACTTCAATAGGTCGATGTCTTCCAATCACAGAAGTGTGTAAGGACTGGTATCCATTGGGTTTTGGTAATCCTATATAGTCTTTAAATCTACCTGGAATTGGTTTGAAAGTATCATGAACAACTGCTAAAGCTCTATAACAACTATCTGAATTGTCTACGATAATTCTAAGGGCAGCAACATCATAAATCTCGTGAAAATGCTTTTGTTGTCTTTCCATTTTGCTCCAGATGCCATAAAGATGTTTTGGCCTTCCTGTTATTTCAAAATTTTTCAAACCTGCTGACACCAAGTTTTCCTTCATAAGATTCAAAGTTACATTTAATCTTTTTTCTCTATCACTTCTTTTAACAGCGATTTGATCTTTAAGATCTTGATATTCTTTAGGCTCTAAGAATTTAAAAGCTAAATCTTCTAATTCCCATTTAAATCTGTTTATTCCTAGTCGATTAGCTAATGGTGCATAAATCTCTCTTGTTTCTCTCGCTATTCTTAGTTTTTTCTCATCATTTAGCCATTCAATTGTTCTCATGTTATGAAGTCGATCTGCAAGTTTTACTAAGACAACTCTGATATCGCTGGCCATAGCCAAAAACATTTTCCTAAGATTTTCAGCTTGTGCTTCAGTCCTGTTGTTAAAGTGAATGCCTCCTAATTTTGTTACACCTTCTACAAGTATTTTTACTTCTAATCCAAAATTTGTTTCTATTTCGGATAAATCAATGCCAGTATCTTCAACAACATCATGTAAAAGGCCTGCAGCAATAACAGATGAACTAGCACCTATTTCTTTGAGGAGATTTGCAACAGCAACCGGGTGGATAATGTATGGCTCGCCACTTGCGCGGAATTGTCCATGATGAGCTTTATAAGCAAGTTTAAAAGCCTTAACTATAAGGTTTTGATTCTCATCATTTTCTTTATTTGATTTTTCAAATTTATGAATATCTTTAAGAAGCCAATCGGGAATTTTTATTTGATAATTCAAAGATTCACTTTCATATTTTTTATTTTCAGGCAAAATAGTTTTGGAAACTTCAATTTCGTTTTTTTCTTTTGAATTTGCAGCTGCCTCAGACATTTTATATTGCTTTAGGTATATTTTATTTGGGTCTAGAAAAATTTGCTATAAATCATGGAAAAAAATAAAGAAAAAATTATTGTGGTTAAAAATCTTAGTGTTAAATATGGTCTAAAACAGCAACCTATTATCAAAAATTTTAATTTGGAAATAGATAGTGGAGATCATTTTGCCATAATAGGACCTTCTGGATGTGGAAAGACCACTTTTGCAAAAACATTAGTAAATATATTGCCAGAAACGGCCACTTCTAAAGGGTATTTATCGATTTCTAGTGTAGATCCCAGGAAAATAAATAACAAAGATGCACAATTATTTAGAAGAAAGAATTTTGGATTTATTTATCAAGACTCTATAAAAAAACTTGATCCACTAATGAGAGTTGGGGATCATTTATATGAATTATTTAAAACACATGATCAAACTAAATCATCTAATGTTATTAAGAATTTAGTAAGAGAAGTTTTTCAAAAAGTAGGAATTGAAGAAAGTAGACTTGATTCTTTCCCACATCAATTTAGCGGTGGAATGAGACAGAGAGTTTCTATAGCAATGGCACTTGCTTTGAAACCTAAATTATTAATAGCTGATGAACCTACAACAAGCTTAGATACCAAAACAAGTTTTGAAATTATGCAAGAAATAATTCATCTTTGTAATGAATTTGATACTACTTTAATTTTAATTAGTCACGATATTAATCTTGCAGCAAAGTGGTGTAAAAAAGTTGCAATAATTGAGAAGGGATCGATTGTTGAAAAAGGGAATATATTAGAAATTTTTAAATCACCAAAATCAGATATCGGGAAAAAGTTAGTAAATGCTTCAAAAATAGTATTAGAACCAAATATTAAAAATAATGCTCGAGGTGAAGTTGTTTTAGAGGTAAATAACCTAAGACATTGGTATAAATTAAATTCTTCAATCTTCATTAATAAGTGGAACAAGGCTTTAAATGAAGTTAGTTTCAAGTTATATGAGAATGAGACTCTTGGAATAGTTGGTTCTTCAGGGAGCGGTAAAAGTACATTATGTAGGGCTCTAATTGGACTTCTTAAAGTAAGAGGTGGTGAAATAAAAATTTATGATAAAAATCATGTATCGAAAAACAATAAATCTTTTAAGAAGAATAATGTTCAAATAATTTTTCAAGATCCTTTTTCAAGTTTGAATCCGAAGATGAAAATTAAAACTATTTTGGAAGATATATTTTTTATTCAAAAAATTTCAGATAAAAGAAAAATCGAAAAGGAAATAAAATTAATGTTAAGAAATTTAAATCTTCCCTTAAATAATGATTTTTCAAATTCTTATCCTAGCCAATTATCTGGTGGTCAATTGCAAAGAATTTCATTAGCCAGAGCACTATTGTTGAAACCAAAAATTTTGATTTGTGATGAGAGCGTAAATATGTTGGATGCTTCAGTAAAAATAGAGATTCTTGATTTACTTAGAGCCTTGCAAGAAAAAATGAATTTAACGATTATCTTTATTACTCATGATTTAGGCATTGCTAAAAGATTTTGTGATAGATTGCTGGTTATGAATCACGGAAAGATAGTTGATGAAGGAGAAAGTTCTACAATATTCACTAAAACTCAAAACACATATACAAAATCGCTTCTAAATTCCTCTTTAAATCTTATTTAACTGTAAGAACACTTAGTAATTTTTGAAAATCTAATGGCAATTCTGATTCAAATATCATTTCTTTACCATTTATTGGATGTATAAGTCCAAGCTTAATGGCGTGTAAAGCTTGGCCATCTAATTTACATGGTAGTTTTTTACATCTTCCATATAACGGATCACCCACAATTGGATGATTAATGTGAGCGCAATGTACTCTTATTTGATGCGTTCGCCCCGTATCTAGTTTGAAACTCATTAATGAGTAATTGCCAAATCTTTCCTCTAATTTCCAATAGGTACAGGCATACCTTCCTGAATTTTCTTCAACTACTTTATATTTCAATCTATTTAATTTATCTCTGCCAATGTTTCCCACTATTTGGCCCTCTACAGAATTAGGTGCTCCATGAATTACTGCAATATATTCGCGTGATGCTATTTTTTCTTTAATTTGTTTCTGGAGATTTACTAATGCCTCTTGGCTTTTTGCAACCACCATACATCCGGAGGTATCTTTATCTAATCTGTGAACAATCCCAGGTCTTAGTTTCCCATTAATTCCAGGTAGATCTTTACAGTGAAAAAGTAATCCATTGACTAAAGTTCCAGATTTGTGTCCAGGGGCTGGATGAACAATTAGTCCTGATTGTTTATTAATTACTATGATGTGCTCGTCTTCAAAAAGGATATTTAAATTCATTTTTTCAGGTTTCAAATAAATAAGAGGTTCTGGAGGAGGCATCCATATTTGAATATTGTCGCCATTTTTTAGTGGAGTCTTTGCTTTAGCGGTCTTATAGTTTACAAGTACTAAACCTGAATTTATAAAATGTTGAATTCTTGCTCTACTTTGTTCTGGCCTTTTACTTACCAACCATCTGTCTAGCCTCATAGGAAGAGGTAGCTCATAAATAATTTCTATAAGCTCACCTTCTCCAATGCCGAAAGAACTTTGATTATTTAATTCCATAGTGGGACTTCTAAAGGAATTTTACCCAGCATTTGATTTCTATAATCTTCCAATAACTTATGAGACATTCTCCTTTTATCTCCTGAGGTATGTTTTGAAGCTGCTTCATCGATCCAATCAGAGGGACTCTCAAAGCCTTTTGCAATATCCACTCCATATCTATTAGATATTTGTTTCACTGAGATATTCGCATTTTTATCTTTGTTTAGAGTGGACAGAATTTTGATAAATCCAATTGCGACACTTTCTATTTCATAAGCAGCCTCTCCAATATCGTCACATAGTGCAAGATTAAGTGCTGATTTTTGATTTTCTAAATTAGGAGGTATAACACCAGGAGCATCTAGTAGATCAATACCACTATCTAATTTTATCCATCTTAAATTACGTGTCACTCCAGCCTTCCTTGCACTATTGACAACCCTTTTTTTTGCAATTCTATTAATTAAAGCTGATTTACCTACGTTTGGAAAACCAAGTGTGAGGGCTCTTATTGGCCTTATTCTCATACCTCTAGAAATCCTTCTAGCATCAATTGATGATCTAGATTCTTTTGCAGATTTACAAATTTCGTTAATACCTACACCTCTTTTAGCATCACACCAATGCGGATATTGATCTTTTTCATTAAACCATTTATTCCAACTAGTTATTGTGTCAGCAGAGATCATGTCTGATCTATTAATAACAAGAATATGTTTTTTATTGTTGATCCATTTATTTAAATGTGGGTGCCCTGTTGATATTGGGATTCGTGCATCTCTAACTTCTATAACTAAATCTACTTTATTGATGACTTCAGATAATTTTTTTTCTGCTTTTGCTATATGGCCTGGATACCATTGAATTTTAGGTATGTCCACTTGAATAAAATAAATAAAATTTTTGTATTCCTTTTAATTTTTATTAGTTTCAAAAGTATTTACTCTTAAATTTTAATATAAATTCAATAACTAAAAAATTGTTATTATATTTAATTTTTAAAATTTATTAAGGCATAGGTAACAGTTACTACTTTTTAACCCAATAAGTCCAAATAAACGTTAGGGTCTTTAGATCAAAATAGTTTGTTTAATGTCAAAATTATCTCTTTCCAGTCTTGATAAGACACATTTAGAAGGCAAAAAAGTTCTTGTAAGGGTAGATTTTAATGTTCCATTAAATGAAAGTGGCCAGATAACTGACGATACACGCATTAGAGCAGCGATCCCAACAATTGAATATCTCATTAATAATTCTGCAAAGGTTATCTTAGCTGCTCATTTTGGAAGACCAAAGGGTCAAGTAAATGAAAAAATGAGATTAACTCCAGTAGCAGCAAGATTAACTGAATTGTTAGGAAAAAATGTTGCTCTTACTAATAGTTGTATAGGTGATGAAGCGGTTGCAGAATCAAATAGTTTAGATAATGGAGATGTTCTTCTACTTGAAAATGTTCGTTTTTTTGGAGAAGAGGAAAAGAATGACTTGGATTTTGCTAAAAATTTAGCATTACATGCAGATATGTATGTCAATGATGCTTTTGGTGCTGCTCACAGAGCTCATGCTTCAACTCAGGGAGTTACGAATTATTTAAGTCCATCAGTAGCTGGATTCCTTTTAGAAAAAGAGTTGAAATATCTACAAGGCGCAATAGATTCCCCAAAGCGCCCATTGGCAGCAATAGTTGGAGGATCAAAGGTTAGTAGCAAAATTGGAGTGCTTGATTCTTTACTAGATAAGTGTGACAAAATTATGATTGGCGGAGGTATGATTTTTACTTTTTATAAAGCTAGGGGCCTAGATGTTGGAAAAAGCCTTGTAGAAGAAGATAAACTTGAGCTCGCCAAGGAATTAGAAGCCAAAGCAAAAGCAAAAGGAGTCGAATTATTATTACCGACTGATGTTGTTTTGGCTAATGAATTTTCTCCTGATGCCGAAAGTAAAATTTCTCAAATTGATTTAATTAGTGGGAATTGGATGGGTCTTGATATTGGTCCAGATTCCATTAAGATTTTTCAGAATGCTCTTGCAGAATGTAAGACAATAATTTGGAATGGTCCAATGGGAGTTTTTGAATTTGATCAATTTGCAGAAGGTACAAATGCAATAGCTACTACTCTCGCTGACTTAAGTGCTTTTTCTGAAGTATGCACAATAATTGGTGGTGGAGATTCAGTTGCGGCAGTGGAGAAAGCAGGATTAGCTGAGAAAATGTCTCATATTTCGACTGGAGGTGGGGCTAGTTTGGAACTTCTAGAAGGTAAAACTTTACCAGGTGTAGCTGCGTTAAACGACGCTTAGGCTATATCTCATCAACAATATCAATACTCTTTGTGAAAGTAATAATTCCCTTTGGGTGAGCTAAAATTCCAGACCAAATTTGCATCCCTGGTTTTGAAGGAGCTCTTGTCATTTTAAATATCCCCCCAGACGCTAATGGCACCAATAATATTTCTTGTTCAAACAATGAATCTAATTGATAAGATTTTAAAGCTCCAGCAATAAGTACTTCTTCAAGAGGCTCATTTAGAATTATATCGATATCATATTTTGAACCAGTAAGAACTCTATCTGGAATTTTAAAACTAATATCTATTTTCTTATCATCATTTCTTATTGTTGTGAATAAATTTTTTATAATCCCTTCATCTATTTTCCCATTTGCGGTTGAAAATAAATAATCGAAGTTTGATTCGAGTACATATATTTCTCCATTAATTATTTTTTCTCCAGAGACTGTTATTCTCAGGATCTCTTTTTTTGGAATATTAGACTCTAATCTTTTGATCTTCCATTTGCTGTTTGGGAAATCATTCATAATCTTTGAATATTGTTTTTTTATATTTTGGCTTTCATAATTTATAAAACTTTTTGTAATAAACTTTAAATCTCTAGCATTTAAAGATCTCTCTAGATCTCTTACAAAATCAACTTTAAAAGTTTGTGTTATTGCTGAATAGGGAATAATGAGATAAACAAATAAGTAGAGAGAAACTCCTATATTTTTGAATAAGTTTAAATTCAACATATTTATCATTTGTTATTTTTATTCTACTTATTTAAGTTTTTATGTCTAAAGAAAATAATTTATTAGTTGCAGCTAGTGGAACAGGAGGGCATATTTTCCCTGCTTTAGCAGTTTCTAAAGAGTTAGAAGATAAATGGAATATTTATTGGTTGGGGTCTCAGCAAAGACTTGATGCAAGTTTAATTCCCAAAAAATATAATTTGAGTACTTTGAATCTAAAGACTCCAAGAAAAAACATTTTTTTGTTTTATCAATATATAGAAATTTTAATGTCAACTTTCCAAATTATTAGGATCTTAAAACAAAAAAAAATTGACTTAGTTTTTACTACTGGAGGATATATATCAGCGCCTACTATTGTTGCTTCAAAACTTCTTAGGATACCTGTCATAATTCATGAATCAAATCTAATTCCAGGAATGGTCACGAAGTATTTTGGCTTTTTATGTAACTATGTTCTTTTAGGATTTAAGAAAACAAATTCGTATTTAAAAAATTGTAAATCTATCTTCACTGGCACCCCTTTAAGAGAGCAATTCTATAAATCTAATCACTTGCCAGAATGGGTTCCCAAAGGGAAAGGACCTCTTTTGCTTGTTATGGGAGGTAGTCAAGGAGCCAAAGCTATAAATCTGATTGTCTACGAATCTCTAGAATTTTTAATGAAAAAACAGTTTCGGATAGTTCATATTATTGGCGAATGTAATCAAAAAACTTCACATATAAAAAATTTTAAAAATTATGTTCAAAAGAAATTTACTAATGAAATAGCAGCTTTAATTCAAAACTGTGATCTTGTAATATCGAGATCTGGTGCAGGCACAATAAATGAACTAATAGAAACTGAAAAACCTTCAATTTTAATTCCATATCCTTATTCTAAAAATAATCACCAGGAAAAAAATGCAATGATTCTTGCTGAAAGTGGAGGCACAGTTTTAATGAATCAAAATAAAATTTCCAAAGAAATTTTTGAAGAAACTCTAGAAAGAATTTTTAAAATAAAATTAAAAAATGGAAAAAACTATTATGAAATACTAGAGCTCATGAAGAAAAACATGAAAAACAATAATAAAATTAAGTCTAAAATTGAAATTAAAAAATTTGTTAATCAATTTTTAAAGGAATTTTGAATTTCTTTACATAAAAGATTGTTATTCTCCCTACTCTGCAAGCTTATTCTTGCCCATTTTTCGTCAAGAAATCTAAATGAAGTACATTCTCTAAGCAATATTCCCTTATTTTCTAAATATTTTATATTTGGCGATAAGGATCTTTTACTTTCGATTAAAAAAAAGTTGGTTGAAGAGTTATGAACTTTAAGGTTTTCTATTTTTGATAATTTTTCATATACCCTCTCTTTTTCAATATTTATCCAGCTGTGAATCTGTTTTGTCCATTGTTCATAGAATTTATTATTACTTAGTAGTTCAATTCCAGCTTTAATAGCAAAGGAATTTAAAGGCCAAGGATCTCTATTGATTTTCCATTGCTTAAGTTTTTTTGGTGAGCCAACAACATAACCTAATCTAAGACCAGGAATATTGAAGATTTTGGTCAAGCTTCTCAAGACGAACAAGTTATTATATTTTGCGGTTAATGGTATCAAAGATTCTTTATCCCCATTAGGGGTTATCGATAAGAAAGCCTCATCACAAATAACTAATTTATAATTTTTTATAATTTCTTCTAATGAATTCTTACCCCACAATTGACCGGTGGGGTTATGTGGATTTGTTATCCATATAACATCACCTTTAGGGAGAAGCGGAAATGATTGAGGAAAAACATTATTCCAGTTTTTTGGTAATTCGCAATGTATGAAATTACTCTTCCAACAATTTAAAGATCTTTCATAATCAACAAAGCATGGAGAAGGAATACAACTTATTCCAAATTTGGATGCTTCATAACCTGCCCAGGTTATTAGCTCAGAAGCTCCGTTTCCAGGCAATATCTTTTCTGGATTTATACCATGAAATTTACCAATGATTTCTTTCAAATCACTCAAGTTTCTTTCGGGGTAATATCTAAATCCAAGATTCTTAATTTCCGCATTTAATGAATCTATAAGTATTTTGGGAGGATCAAAGGGTACTAATGAGGCACTAGCGTCAATGATTTCAGAGGGTAATAAATTTAATTTTTTTGCACTTTTATATACATTTCCTCCATGTTTTAAGTTTGATATTTGCATGGTTAATGTAGAGTAATCATAAGGTTTGGATTGATTTATTATTCATTTTCTAATTTTATTCAACCCATTTTAAGCCTGATCCAATGGCCTCTTTTATATTAGATAATTGATGGTTTTTGAGTTGCTTTATAATTCCTTCAAGTATATCGGGGACTAATTGTGGACCCTTATATATCCATCCTGTATAGAGTTGAATTAATGATGCTCCAGAACAAATTCGTTCCCAAGCTGACTCAGGGCTATCGATGCCACCAACCCCTATTAAAATAATCTTTTTATCAATATTATGAATATGTTTGATTATTTGATTTGCTTTTTTTTGTAGAGGCCTTCCACTTAATCCTCCATTCTCTTCAGAAAGTAATAATCCTGTTTGCCTGATTTTTCTGTTTTCAAGACCTAATCTATCAATGCTTGTGTTAGTAGCAATTATTCCATCGATGTTTTCCTCAATTATTAATTGGCAAATATCTTCAATATCTTTAAGACTTAAATCTGGTGCAATTTTTACAAATAATGGTGGACATTTAGGTAAGTTTTTAATTTCTTTAAGAAGTTCTTTTAGGCGAATTGGATCTTGCAATTTTCTCAGACCTTCAGTATTTGGAGAACTTACGTTTATTGCTGCGTAATCACAATATGGAATCAATAATTGTAGAGAAGTTAAATAATCATCTTTTGCTTGTGATAAATCTGTAATTTTAGACTTACCGAAATTTATCCCTAAACAAATATTCTCCCTGTTTTTTTTAAACTCAATACCTTGTTCAAGAAAGTTTTTAACTAGATTTTCAGCACCATTATTATTGAAACCCATTCTATTTAATGCTGCCTCTTCTTCAGCTAACCTAAACAACCTTGGTTTGGGATTACCATTTTGAGCAAATTTAGTTACTGTGCCAAGTTCAGCAAACCCAAAACCAAAATCTTTCCATATATTTGCAGCATTTCCATTTTTGTCAAAACCCGCAGCTAAACCAATAGGATTGCAAAAATTTATTCCACAAATATTCTGAGTTAACCTCTTATCAACTATAGAAAATTCTTCATTTAGATTTTTTAAGATAGATGAAACTATAGGCCAATTATATTTTCTTGAACTGAATGATAGAAGGCTAAGAGATAAATTAGTTAAGTATTCTGCATCAATTCCAGAGTCTTTTTTTAGTACAGGGGTAATCAAGTTTTTATACAGATTTTTAAATACCCCCTTTTGTTCATTCATAACAAATTACGCTTCTTTTTTTTCTATTATCCAATATATTTTTTCTTTAGGAATCAATCTCCAATTACGCCATTCAAAAAGTAAATGCTGTTTTATATTTAAATGGTTTTCTTCACCTAATAATTTGCTTAGTTCTGGTGAACTTAACAAAAATTGTTTTTCAGCAAATTTTTGAATTAATTCATTTCTTGAAAATAATTCCTGAATTTCCGCAGGTGCATTTTTTTCAAAAAAGTCAACTGAGGGTTCTTCTGCTTTTAAGTTATTTATTATAGAGATACCTTTGCTGTAGTTAGTTGCGATCTTATCAACTCTATCATTTTGTTTATCCCCACTATGCCCCTTAACGTATTCCATTATTAAGCCATTTATTCTTAATTGATCAATTTTTTGCCATAAATCAAGATTTTGAACTGATTTTCCTGAGCTTGTTTTCCATCCATTTCTCTTCCAATTAATAATCCATTTCGTATAGCCCTCTATGACATATTTACTATCAGTTCTTAATTTGAATTTCTCCTTTAATTTATAGTCTTTTAATTTCTCGAGAGTTTTTATAGCAGCAGTCAGTTCCATTCTATTATTAGTGGTGTTTTGTTCGGAACCACCTATTTCTAATTTACTTTTATCGTCAAAAAGTATTAAACCACCCCAACCACCTGGACCAGGATTGCCAATGCAGGCACCATCAGTTGCAGCTTCAATTGCAATACAATCAGTATTCATAATTTTTGAAGCCGATATTTAGTGTATCGGCTTGAAAAAATCTACTCTTACTTAAGTGTAACTTTACCGCCAGCTTCTTCAATCTCTTTCTTTAAAGATTCAGCATCTGCTTTTGCAATTCCTTCTTTTACTGTTTTTGGCGCTGATTCAACAAGTGCTTTTGCATCACCAAGACCAAGACCAGTTGCATTTCTTACAACCTTGAGAACTTTAATTTTAGCAGCTGCATCAAAGCTTTCGAGAACTACGTCAAATTCAGTTTTTTCTTCAGCTGAGCCACCATCTCCATCACCGCCAGCTGCTCCTGGGGCTGCCATTACTACACCTGCAGAAGCTGCAGCAGATACGCCAAAAGCTTCTTCAATTTGCTTTACAAGCTCAGATGCTTCTAAAAGTGATAGAGATTTTAGTGATTCAAGAATTTCTTCAGTTTTTGCGGACATTTTCTTAAAAGATAATTAGGGTTTGAATTTAAGATTCTGATTTTTCAGAATGTTGTTTAAGTGATCTAGCAAGTCCAGAAGGAACTTCATTAATAGAGATTGCAATTTTTGTTGCTACACCATTTAAGGCGCCAGCAATTTTTGCCATCAATACTTCTTTAGATGGAAGACTTGCAATTTCTTTTATTTCAGAATCGCTAAGAAGTCTACCTTCAAATAAAGCTCCTTTGGTTTCGGATTTTTTGGTGTCTTTTTGAAAAGATTGGATTGCTTTTACAGCTCCTCCAACATCTTCTTTGATTAAGACAAAAGCATTTGTTCCGGTCAGTAAAGATTCAAGATCACTCCAGTTACCATCTCCATCAATCGCTTTACGCATTAATGAATTTTTAGTAACTTTGCAAATGCCGCTAGTTGTTTGCAATCTAGATCGCAAATCTGACATCTCTTTGATACTTAAACCTTTATAGTCAAGAACCACAGCCATTTCCGAGTCGTTTAAAAGAGATTTAATCTCAGTAACGATTTGTTGCTTATTCTCTAGTGTTCGGCCCATTTGTGTTTTTTTGGATCGTAATTTAGGGAGAGCAGGAAATGCGGCAAAGTCCTTTTAAAGAGGCCGCTTTTATTAGATCCAAAAAGAAATAATTAAGACGAGTCCTCGGTAGGAATTAAAAATTTAGAATTACTAAATCAACCTACTTTCTTTGGCCGTATTATTGCAGTTTAAATTATACTACAAAGCGTTAACCTTCAGGTTGAAAATCTTGTACGGCATTTATGTCAACTTGCACTGAAGGCCCCATAGTTGATGTTACATAAAAAGTTTTCCAATACTTTCCTTTGGCTCCACTTGGTTTATTTTTGTCAATCGATTCTTGTAAGGTTTTTAAGTTTTCAAATAGAGCCTCTTTTTTGAAACTTGCTTTTCCAAAGCGTACATGAACGATACCAGCTTTATCTGCTCTAAATTCGAGCTTGCCAGCTTTGAATTCTTTGATTGCATTAGCAATATCATTAGTTACTGTTCCAGCTTTAGGATTAGGCATTAAACCTCTAGGTCCTAAAACTCGCCCTAATTTTGCAACTTTTGGCATCATATCTGGAGTTGCAATAAGTAGATCGAACTCCATATTTCCTTTGTTGATACTTTCTACAAGATCTTCTTCGCCAAATAAATCTGCACCAGCAGTCTTAGCTTTCGATACATTTTCACCACTTGTGATGACTGCAATTTTGACGCTTTGGCCAGTACCATGTGGTAATGCAACTGTGGTCCTTAATTGTTGATCAGTATATTTTGGATCAATACCTAAACGTATATGCGCTTCAATAGTTTCATCAAATTTCGCATTAGCATTTTCCTTAATAATACTAAGAGCTTCAAGCGGGGGGTAAACGCGATCTTCTATCTTTGTTGATAGAGCCGCCATTCTTTTTGATAGTTTTTTCATAATAAATTTTGGGTGCAAACGGTTATTAGCTAACCTCCCCTAAATAGTTAGTGAGTTTGCCTTGAAATCATTCAGTAACAGAGACGCCCATGTTACGAGCAGTACCCTCAATTACTTTCATTGCTGATTCAACACTAGAACAGTTTAGATCAGGAAGCTTAGTTTTGGCTATTTCTTCTAATTGAGCTTTAGTTATATTCCCAACAGATCCTTTTGCGGATTCACCTGATCCTTTCTCTATACCAGCTGCTTTTGTTATTAAGACGGAAGCAGGAGGTGTTTTTGTGATAAAAGTAAAGCTTCTATCTTCAAAAACAGAAATCTCAACTGGAATTACAAAACCTGCTTTATCTTGCGTCCTTGCATTGTATTCTTTACAAAATGCCATGATATTGACTCCATGTTGTCCTAAAGCTGGCCCCACAGGAGGGGCAGGATTTGCTTTGCCTGCTTGTAGAGCAAGCTTGATAACTGCAACAATTTTTTTTGCCATTAGATTAAAGAATTTAAGCTGAAGTAGAAAATCATAATTTTACTCGATAAACAAGAATAATTAGAAATTAATTTTGTTTATTGATTTGGGAGAATTCTAATTCTACAGGAGTCTCGCGCCCAAATATTGAAAGTAATGCTTTTAATTTATTTCTTTCCCCGGAAACTTCTATAACTTCTCCTTGGAAATCCTTGAATGGACCACTAGTTACTATTATTCTATCTTTTTCTTCAATATCTAACTTAATTACAGCTTTTTTCTCTGATGCGCGCTTAAATATCCTATTAACTTCTTGTCTGGATAATGGCCGAGGTTTGATATGACCTCGCGATCTTCCGCTGCCTCTACCGTCTTCAGCACCAACAAAGTTAATTACATTTGGAGTACTTTTTACGGCCATCATTGTATCTTCATCCAAAATCATTCTTACGAGGACATAACCTGGGAAAACTTTTTCTTCAGTAGTTTGTCTACTGCCATCTTTTTTTAATTTAATTCCAGGAGTTTGGGGAATTTCAATCTCAATGATTCGATTATTAACCCCTAAAGTTACTGATCTCTGTTCAAGAGTCGCTTTTACTTTTTTTTCACAGCTTGAAGCTACTTGAACTGCATACCATCTTGCGATGCTAGTATTTGCTTTTGAAGAAGCTAGGCTTGTAGTCAATTCATTACTCATTTTTTTATTGAAGCTAAATTAAAATCTTATAGATGAATATTAAGGGATAATTCAACCAAAAATTTGCGAGGCTGCCCATCCATAGAATCTGCTGACAGATGCTATGGCTGCCGCTGAAAAGGATACCATAATTATAACCGCTACAGATTCACTAAAAAGTTGTTGTTTGTTTGGCCATACAACAAGTTTTAGCTCATCATAGGTAGATCTAAAAAAATTATTCTTTTTTTTAGGCTCTTCAATTTCAGGAGAATCCTTTTTTAAAGGTTCTTTATTAGTGGTAGGACTTGTCACAAAATTTTTTTGAAATTAGGCTTTACGCTTTAGTTATATTTTAGCTTATTGATTTACTCCTCAGCTAGGTTTGAAAACAATCTCATCTTTTTTAGCGGGGTTAAGTTTAATTGCGATATTTTTTTTGTTTTTAAAATTATCCTCTAACAGTTTTGCAGCTAAGGGATTTTCTATTTGTCTCCTAAGTTCCCTGCTAAGAGGCCTAGCACCATATTCAGGTTCGTAAGAATCGTTTGCAATTTTATTGATAACTTTTTTGTCTATAGCAATATTTATTTTCTGTTCAAGTAAGAGGTTTTTTAAATCTTCTGTTTGTAGAATAATAATTTTTTGAAGTTCATCAATCGATAATGGATTAAACTTTACTACCTCGTCAATTCTATTTAAAAATTCCGGTCTAAAAATTGAAGACAATGTATTACTAATGGAATCATCTAGAGTTTGTTGATCATTTAGTAACTTAACCTCACTTTTAGAAATTTTTTTTGAATATTCCAGTATAGATTTACCAGCTAGGTTACTAGTCATAATAATTACAGTATTTTTGAAGTCTACGGTTCTTCCTTGAGAGTCCGTTAATCTTCCTTCGTCTAAGACTTGTAAAAGAATATTAAAAACTTCTGAATGTGCTTTTTCTATCTCATCAAGAAGTATTACTGAATAGGGTTTGCGTCTTACGGCTTCAGTTAATTGACCTCCCTCTTCATAACCGACATAACCAGGAGGCGCTCCTAAAAGTCTTGCTACGGCATTTTTCTCCATATATTCACTCATGTCTAATCTTACAAGTGCGTCTTCTTCATCAAATAAAGCTGTTGCAAGAGATTTTGCTAGTTCTGTTTTACCAACACCTGTAGGACCCATAAATAAAAAAGAACCAATAGGTCTTTTAGGACTTTTCATGCCAACGCGAGCTCTTCTAATTGCAGCAGAAACAGCTTCTATAGCTTTTTCTTGTCCAATAACTTTTTCACTTAGTTCTGTTTCTAGATTGACTAATTTATTACGTTCATTTGAAACTACTTTAGAAATTGGAATGCCTGTGATTTTTGAGATAACATCAGCAATATCATCAGGCTCAACTTGATATTTAAAAGGGAAATTTCTATTTCCCTTTATTTTATTAAAGTTCCTTTCAACTTTTTGTATTTCATCCTTTATTTCACTTAACTCTTCTTCAAGTTTTTCTAAAAAATCCAGATCATTTACACTTTCCCAATTATTTTTATCTTTAATTTGCTTGGTTAGCTTATCTTCTTCTTTCATTAAAATACATAGTTGCTCCATTTCTTCGCGTAAATTATTCCAATTGTCGAGAAGAACTTTTAATTTTGCCTCGGATTGATCCCTCATATTCAATAATTTTTCTTGAGCTTCAATATTTTCTCCTTGCAAATTATTCAGTTTTTCATTAAAAGTATGCAGTTTGTTTTCCTGTCGGAGAATAATTTCAGGCTTATTATTAGACTCGATTTTTAACTGTGCAGCTGCTTCATCAATTAAATCTATTGCTTTATCAGGAAGACATTTATCACTGATGTATCTGTCGGCTAATTTTGCAGAATAATTTACAGCCTCTTCAGAAATTCTAATGCCATGATGTGATTCATATTTTTTTTTGATTCCTTGCAGTATTTTTGCGCTCAATTCTACTGAAGGTTCATTAACAGCTATCTTTTGAAAGCAATTATTCAATGCCTGATCTTTTTCAATAGTTTCACGAAATTTCTCAGGTGTTGTTGTACCAATACATCTAATTTCTCCTTCAGCAAGTAAAGGTTTTAAGATATTACTAATGTCGGTAGTAGATCTGTTAGAACTTAATATTGAATGAATTTCATCAATAAATAAAATCATTCCTTGGCTTGGATCTTTTAGTTCTTGCAGTATTAAGCTTAGTCTTTCTTCTAGTTGGCCTCTAAATTTTGTCCCAGAAACTAAAGCACCTAAGTCAAGTGAAATAATTTTAAAGTCTTTTAAAGAATCAGGAACTTTTTTGTCTACAATTAATTGTGCAAGCAATTTTGCAATTGAGGTTTTACCAACTCCTGGATTGCCTATCAGTATGGGATTATTTTTGTTTCTTCTGCATAGTACCCTCATTAAATTATTGATCTCATTTTCTCTTCCTATAACAGGATCCAGTAAGCCTTTTTTAGCTGATTCTGTTAAATCTTTTCCATAAATTGAGAGAGCATTTTCATCTTCCTCAACTTGTTTTTTGGTTCCAATTTGCAGTTCACTTTTAGGGGATGGAACAATAGCTTTTTCATATTTTTCTTCTTTAACTAAAGTCTTTTTGTTTGATTCAATAATGGATTGATTATTTATATCAATTACGTTCCCATAATTAACTGAATCTTTTGATTGATTAATATTTGGGAAAAACTTTAATTCTTCCTCTAATTTTTCCATTGACAG
>CACGGY010000004.1 GCA_902572675.1 uncultured Prochlorococcus sp.
AAAAAATGAGTCTAATAAAGGTTGGAATTATTGTTGAAATTTTTTTGTTTGTCGGAGTTTTTTTATGGGTTAGGAAACTAACTAGTAGTAAAGGTAGACAACCATTTCTTCCAAAAAAAACAATTAAAAATCTCAAATTTTAGAGTTTTGATCAAAAAATAAGGAATCTTTATAAAGAGATTAAATTTATGGGGAATTTATTTGCTTTTTTCTCTCACTTTGTGTACGAAATCGGTTAGAACATCTATATCTTTCTTAAGAATATGGTTTCCTCCATTCAAGGTCTTGCTCCAATAACTAATCCATTAAATAGTGTCTTAATAGAAAAGAAACTAATAAATGTTGATCAAAAGTTTATTCAACTTGTTTCTCTAGCAGAAGGGTTACCTCGTACAGAAATTATTGAAAGTGGTAGAAATTATTGGAGAGGCGTTTGTAGAAGCTTAATTTTTAGATTTCCAGATGACCTCGAAATTTTAAAGCTTGATGTAAGAAGTTATGTAGATAGGTCAAAAGGAATTATTCAGATAAGATCTGCAGCAAGATTAGGGCAGTCTGATTTAGGCGTAAATCTTAGAAGAGTGGAATACTTGTTTAATCAATTAGAGAAATTTTAATTAATCTATTTTTTATAAATTTAAGGTTCTTTTTACTAAATAGTTGTGCTTTAATTCATAAGAATATTTGAATTGCCATGGTAAAGATAATCTTAGTTGGAATCATTGTCGCGCTTGTATATTCTCAACCTGATCTCCGTCTTACAGTCGCGGATTGGTTAAAAGCAGCTTCTGATTTTCTTATAGAATCAGTACAAGTAAAACCTTAAATTAACTTTTAATGAAGCATTAAATAAGACCTGAAATAGTAATCATTTGTTTAATGCATAGAGCTACGAAAATAAATATTATTATCCTGCTTAAAATGTATTTCACTTAAACAAATAAATAGTTTTAGGAACATAATAGAAAATTTTTTTGAAATTTTTGAATAGTTAACGATAATAAGGGATATGAAGCTTAGATTATTTGAGTTCTATTTTATTAAAGACTATTTAAGGCCTTGGTTTGGTCTTATTTATTCTTTATTCTTTCTGTTTTTTTTAGGTGCAATTGGCTATCGAGTAACAGAGGGATGGGAATGGAGTGATTGCTTATGGATGGTTCTGATCACTATTACCACTATTGGTTTTGGAGAAGTTCAACCTTTAAGTCCTGAAGGCAGAATCGTTACTGTTTTAGTAATCGTTGGCGGATTGATCTTTATTCAATTTACCTTTCAAAAAGCTGTTAGATTATTCGAATCCGGCTATTTTCAAAGAGTAAACGAATTACGTTTTAAAAGACTTCTTAGAAAAATGGAAAATCATGTAATTTTGTGCGGATATGGGAGGGTAGGTCAGGAAATATCTAACCAAATAAAAACGCAAAATATTCCAATTATTGTGGTTGAGAGCGATGAAGATAGAAAAAAGATTGCTGAAGATAATGGATTAGAAGTTCTTTGTGCTGATGCAACACTTGATGAAACCTTAAAACTAGCTGGATTAGATAAATGCAAAAGTTTGGTTGTTACTTTACCCAATGACGCTGCAAATTTATATGTTGTTCTAAGTGCTAAAGGGATAAGAAGTTCTATAAGAGTAATAGCAAGAGCTGGAACAGAGGAGGCTGCTAGCAAATTGAGATTAGCTGGAGCAAGTATTGTTGTTAGTCCTTACATAGCAGCGGGAAGAGCTATGGCATCAATGGCTTTAAGACCAATTGCTATTGATTTTCTTGACTTGCTTGCAGGAAGTGAATGTGAAATTGAAGAATTTGAACTGAGTAATGATATTAGTCTTTTTGAAACTGCAGAAAAGATAACTCTCTTAGAGCTTGGAATAGGTAAAAAGAGCGGAGCTAAAATATTGGCAATAAAAGAAGATGAAAAATTAATAACTAATCCAGGAGGTGATTTTTTACTTCAGCCAGGTCAGGTATTAATAGCATTTGGCAGTAAAGAACAACTAAATATTTTAAATGGTTTGTTGGGTAATCTTGTTGTAGCGGTAGAGCTCCTAAAATAGATATATCTTGAGTAAGAATTAAAGGTTAAATTAGGTATAGGTAATATTATAAATTGAATGAAATGAAATTATTTAAATTTCTATTTGTAATTCCTGTAATAACTTTAATAATTATTTTTCAAACCTCTTTGCAAAATAGATATCTAATGGCTTCTGAGATTAGAGATGGAGAAACAATTTTTAGAAATGTTTGTGCAGGCTGTCATGTAAGAGGTGGATCAGTCGTTCTTAAAGGATCTAAATCATTAAAACTTTCTGACCTCGAAAAAAGAGGTATAGCAGATGTAAATTCAATAAAAATAATTGCTAATGATGGTATTGGTTTTATGAAAGGTTATAAAAATAAATTGAAGGATGGGGAGGATAAGGTTCTTGCACAATGGATTATTCAAAATGCACAAAAAGGCTGGGAGTAGATGAAAAGTTTGCCCCTTTAATATGTTTGTGTGAGGAAAATTAAAGAAGCATTTTTATATTAAATAAACAGGTTTAAGGAAAAATTAAAAAGCTAATAAGACCAGATAAAAAACATTGAATGTAAAGTAAATATGAAATAATTACATCAAATAAATTTGATTATATAAAATAAAATTGATTGAACTTTAAATGGCTACTAAAGATCATAAAAGTTTGCAGGACTCAAAAATTCTTCTTGTAGAGGATGATAAGAGTATTAGGCTGACAGTAAGTGAATCATTGAAAGGCGAAGGTTTTCAAGTGTTAACTTTTAAAGATGGTTTAAGTGCCTCAGATTTTATTGGCGATAATAATAAAAATGATATAGACCTTATAATTCTTGACTTGATGTTGCCGGGTCTTAATGGATTAGAGTTATGCAGAAAAATAAGAAATGAAGAAAATTATACACCTATATTAATTTTGAGTGCTAAAGATAATGAATCAGACCGGGTTCTTGGATTAGAGGTTGGTGCTGATGATTATTTAACAAAACCTTTTGGTTTAAATGAATTAATTGCCAGATCAAGAGCATTAATAAGAAGATCTAAACGTAATAAGAAATATATAGACAGAACACAAACTATCATTGAGTTTAATCATATAAAAATGTTTTTGGAAGAATGCAGGGTAACTTCTTTTGATAAAGAAATAACATTATCTCCCAAAGAATTTAAATTATTAGAATTATTTTTGAAAAATCCAAAAAGAGTATGGTCAAGGGATTTAATACTTGAAAAAATATGGGAAATTGACTTTATCGGTGATACTAAAACGGTAGATGTTCATGTTAGATGGCTCAGAGAGAAATTAGAAGAAGATCCCTCTGCTCCAAAGTTTCTTAAAACTGTTAGAGGTTTTGGCTATAAGTTTGGATGAAAATGAAAACACTACAAGAAGTATTAACTTTCTTTTATGAGAAATGGAAAACCAAGGTTAAAGGATTTTCAAAAAATAATAAAAATATTGAATTAACTAAAAATAAGAACCAACAAATTTTTGATTTTCCATTTGATAAAGTTAAACCACAGCAACTTTTATCTTGGTTAGATTATTCATCTCAAGGATGGATGATTTTGTCATCTGATCTAACAATAAAATTTATCAATCAGAAAGGTTTATCTATCATTAAGTTTATTAAATATAAAGATGTTATTGGAAAAGCAATTAATGATATTAATGAGCTCGAAGTACTAAGAAATAAGATTTTATATTCAAGAAAAAAAGATTTCCCAATCAGCCTAGATTGCACTATTTCGGGGGAACCCATTTCTGTAAATATTGTTAGAGCAAGGAAAAAAAATTATTTAATATTGTTGGAGAGTAAATTATCAATTGAATCCATAAAAAAAAGACAGAATCAATTAATCAATGATGTGTCTCATGAACTGAAAACACCTCTTACATCTCTTATTTTGATAGGAGAAAGATTGGAAGCAGTAGTATCAAAGAAAGATAGATATCTTGTTAAAAGACTTAAGAAAGAATCTAAAAGATTAAGAAAAATGGTGGAGGAGACTTTAGAGCTTTCTAAGCTAGAAAGTACCGAGGCTTTTAATAAAAACAAAAAAATATCTATTTCAGATTTAGTGATGGAATCTTGGCAAACCTTAAAACCACTTGCAGAAAAGAAAGATGTAAAAATAAATTTACTTATACCAACAAAATATTTTATATCTGGAGATATTGAAAATTTAAAAAGAGCTTTTATAAATATTTTGGATAATGCTATTCGTTATTCCCCAGCTAGTGAAGAAATTCAAATTGAAATTTTTAAAAGAGATAGCTCTGTTGTTATAAGAGTTAGAGATAAAGGTATTGGATTAGAAGAAAATGAATCTAATGATATTTTTTCTCGTTTTTATAGAGGTGATCCATCAAGGACTAAATTTAAGAAAAGTGGTAGTGGTTTAGGTCTTTCAATAACAAAAAAAATAATCAACAACAATAAAGGTTTTGTAAAGGCTTTTAATCATAAGGATGGTGGAGCAATTTTTGAAACTATCTTTCCGTGTCTAAATACAGATTTATAGGAAAAATTTAAAAAGGCATGAAAAAAGACCTGCTTAATGCAGGTCCTGTTGATGAGTGTGAGATTTCTAAATTAAATTTTAATTTAGAACTTAAATGTTGTTTTAACCATAACTCCAGTTTGATCTGGTGTTCCAGCTGTTGCTTGTTCCTTAACGAATACAAGTGGAGTTATTGTCATACCATCATTAAGTGGGTATGAGTAATATGCTTCATACATTAGCTCTTCATCTGTGCCTTCTCTTTGACCGCCAGATGTACCGAAAGCAGCACCTAATTCACCAGCACCAACTTCTCCATTGATTCCAACGAAGTAGTTAACTGATTCATCAGTAGCTGGAGTAGCACCACCAAGATCGCCAAGTTCGTAACCAGCACTGACTGACATGCCATTATCGAAAGTACAAAAAGCATTCAAAGCTACGTATGTATTTACCTCACCAGCTGCAACTATGGCAGTTGATTCAGTATTTCCGTAAGTAGCTGAAACACCGAAGTTATCACCTGTATAGGCTACGTTAGCTGCGTAAGCGTCTATACCTTCATCAGTCATGATTCCTGTTTCATTACCTGCATAACCTACAGCAGCAGTAAAGCCATTATCGAAATCATATTCTGCCATGGCAGTAACACCAGCATTATCAATATTGGCGTTTACATTACCACAATCATCAAGAGTGTCAGATGGTCCACCATAAGCACATGCTGTTGTGAATATTTTACTGCCGTCTACCCCGTCAGAAACGAGAGCAGTAAGGTTATCTCCTATTGGGAATTTGTATGCAACACCATCGACTTTAAGTTGGTCGGCTGTGTTATTAAGGCCGAATTCATCAACTGGACCACCAGAAGCTCCGTTACCAGAATCAATAGCTACTGTTAATGAATCATCACCAGTAAAACTAGTTTTTATTTTGGTATCGAAAGTGTATTGGAAATTAAGAGCTTCGTCACCATCAGTTACACCAGTTGAAATACCTTTACCATCAACAGCACCAATTGCCATATTAACTTTAAATGATACGGTAGATGTTTCAGAAAAACTTCCAGCTTCGATTGTATTTACACGAGCTTCAAGACCATCCACTCTTCCTTTCATAATCGCTAATTCAGAACCAAGTTCATCACTCAGCCTATCTATTGCAGAATAGTTCATTAAGCCATCACCACCTGCGATTAATCTGTTTAATTCAGAAGCAGCAGCAAAACGATGAACTGGAGATCCATTAAATATAGGACTTTTAGATAGATCCTTCAATGAATCATAAGCCCAATCGCCTGGTAACAACATATCTGATTTGAAATCGTCTGTTGATATCACTTCAGAGGATTTGGTGAAAGGGCTGAATTCAGTTTGATTGACCTCAGCAGCATTTACTGCAAAACCTGATGCCAAAGAAATTAAGGCAGGAGCAGCAATTAATTTTTGAAAAAGTTTCATGAACCTCAACACGTAAAAAATGGATATAAACCCACATTCATGACAACGGATTAAGGTTAAGAAATGAGTAAGGAGTGATATTAAAAAGAAAAATTTAAATAGACCTTAAACTCCTTTTAAATTTAAAGGGAAATTGTTTACAAATTTCAAAATTTTTATCAATAAAAGTTAAAAATTAATCTAATTTTATTTTTAAATATTTTCAAAACAAAACTAAAAAAGCTTAAACCAAGATTTAGTTTAAGAATGGGTTAAGAACTAATTAATTAAAAGATAAAATTTTTAGTAAATATTATTTGTGTATTAATTCAGTGTTATAACTATGGAGTCTTAAATTTAATCATGACAACCATGAACATAGCTAAGAGAGCTTTGGTTTTTACTTCTGTAGTAGCCATCACTGCTGGTACAAGTGTTACTGGTAAAAGCGTTTCTGCAAGAACAAGATTAAGTGGTGCTGGAGCATCATTCCCTGCAAAAATTTATACTCGTTGGTTCAAGGATTTAGCTACTTCAGGTGGTCCAAGAGTAAACTATCAAGCTGTCGGCTCTGGTTCTGGAAGAAAAGCATTTATTGATCAGACTGTAAACTTTGGTGCTTCTGATGATCCCATGAAAGATAAAGATATAGCAAAAGTTACTAGAGGATTAGTACAGATACCTATGGTTGGAGGCACAATTGCTTTTGGATATAACTATGATTGCAACTTGAGACTTTCACAAGAACAAGCTGTGCAAGTCGCTATGGGTATGATCAAGAATTGGAAAGAAGTTGGTTGTAAGCCAGGTAAATTAACTTGGGCACATCGTTCTGACGGATCAGGCACAACTAAAGCTTTTACAAACTCTATGGAAGCTTTTTCAAAAACCTGGACATTAGGCACAGGTAAATCTGTCAAGTGGCCTTCAGGTGTTGGAGCAAAAGGTAATTCTGGCGTCGCTGGAGTCATACAAAATACTCCTGGTGCAATTGGTTATGTTAACCAGTCTTATATAAAAGGTAATGTGAAAGCTGCTGCACTTCAGAATCTTTCTGGAGAATATGTAAAGCCTACAGTTGAAGCAGGAGCTAAAGCTCTCAATGGCATTACCTTAGATGAAAATCTCGCTGGTAAAAATCCTAATCCAACAGCAAAAGGAGCATACCCTATAGCTTCATTAACATGGATACTTGCTTATGAAGAGGGTAATGGTAGAAACACTAAAGCTATCAAACAAGCCTTTAATACATTGTTAAGTGATGAGTATCAAGATAAAGCTCCATCTCTTGGATTTGTTCCTTTGAAAGGCGATATTCTTGAGAAGTCAAGAGCTGCTGTAAAAAGAATCGGTAAATAAACCTGAAGACAATATTTAAAAGGAGGAATTTATTTCCTCCTTTTTTTATGCAAACAAATATTTTATTAAACCTAATATTAAAGAAAATAGGATAAGTATGTATGTTGGAACTATTTTAAAAAAAGATAATAGTGTGGAGATTAAAACTATAAAAATAGAGCTAATTAAAAAGAATTCTGATGAAAAACTATCTTCAATTAAATTAAAGCCAGAAAAAATAACTGCTCCTGGAATTGTATTAATTACTCCTTCGATAAAGTAATTAATCGATTTAATTCTGTTTTTTATGAAGCCTTTTCCAAAAACAAAAATCAATAAAAAACTTGGAAAAAAAATTGCAAAAGTTGATATAAATGAATACTTTAAAGCTTCATTTATTCCTCCGAGCGAAAACCCAGCTTTGTATCCAATAAAACTTGTAGTTAATAAGACAGGACCAGGTGTTATCTGGCCAATCATTATCCCATCTATAAATTCATTATTTGTTAACCATCCTTGTGAGACAACATAATCACTCATAAGAGGAATGATTACTAATCCCCCTCCAAAAATAAAAAGTCCCGTTTTCAAGAAGAAAAAAAACAGATTAAGATAATCAATAAAAAACTTTGAGTTTGTAGAGAGCTTTAAAAAATTATAAAACTTGGCAATATCCAAAAAGATTGAGCTAGTTAAAAATGAGGTTGTTGAAAATATAGATAAGGGAACCAAGCTATAAAAAATACTTTTCCATTTCTGTAAGAAAATATTTATCAAACCTGCAATAGTAAGAATTGTTATGAGAGGAAATTGAATACTATTATATTTTGCAAATATAAGTAGAAATAAGATTGAGCTAGAGAATAATAATCGATCTAACTTTAATCTCTTTTTTAAAAGAACTAATGAAAATGAAAAAATTATTCCTGCAATAATAGGAGGATTAAAATAAATTAAATCATTTAGAAGTTTTGATCCAGAATAAATTTGCCAAAAAAAGGTAAGAACCAATACCGAAATGAATCCTGGGATAATGAAACATATACCAGATACAAATCCACCAAGATATCCATTAATTTTAAGACCTATATATATTGCTAATTGAGTGGATATTGGCCCTGGAAGCAATTGACATAAACCAATACCTTTTTCAAAAGATTGGGTTGAGATCAATTTTTTATTATTTATAAGCTCATCTTCGAATAAAGAAATATGAGCATATGGTCCTCCAAAACTGAAAATACCAATTTTAAGAAAAATTTTTGCAAGTTCAATTAAGGATATTTTTGCCATTTAAATATTCTAATTTCTAAAAATTAGTTTTTATGGTGATGATAAGCTTTGTTTGATTGATGGTAATTTAAGACTCGAAATCCAAGATAATAATATTAGAAGTGATGAAAAATAAAGACAATATTGAAGACCAATACTCGGATTTCTCCCAATCATAAATAGTAAGCCAGATAGTAATGTTCCAACTAGTCTTCCAGCAGCATTTGCCATGTAATAGAAGCCAACATTTAAACTGACTTTTTCATTATCAGAGTAGGCCAAAATCATATAAGAATGTGTAGAGGAATTCATTGCAAAAACAAATCCAAAAATAGTAAGTCCTAAAATTATTGCTATCGATGGAGAACTTTCTCTCCATAATGCGACTCCTATCAAAGATGGTATGACCATTAATACGGCACTCCAAAATTGTATAGCTTTGCGATCTGGACTTTCTTTCTGGCCCCACATCTTTCTAATTGCTGGAGCTGAAGCCTGAACTATTCCATAACCTATTACCCAGGCCCCAAGAAATAATCCTATTTCCATGTAGTCCCAACCAAATGCCATATCTAGGAATACTGGAAGAGCTACAACAAACCAAACATCTCTTGCTCCAAAAAGAAAGAATCTTGCTGCTGAAAGAATATTTATGGCATCTGATTTTGAAAAAAGATCATTAAAAGCTGGTTTGGTTTTCATCTTGCCAATTTCTCCAGGCAAAATTAATGTCAATAAAAAGGCTAAGCAGAGTCCAAAACCCATAATTCCTACAGCATTATTGAATCCAAATAACTTATATAAAAGTCCACCCAAGAAGAACCCAACACCCTTAAGAGCATTTTTAGATCCAGTTAAAATAGCAACCCATTTAAAAAGTTGTTTTTGGCCAGTATCATTGCCGTTATTTGTCTCTGGAACAACTGTCTTAACAGCACTTTTAGCACTCATTTTGTTTAAATCTTTTGCTATCCCACTGACTGCTTGAGCAACCATAACGTATACGACACTAAATATTACTGGCCAATCCTCTTTAACTGGTATAAGCATGAAAAGAGCGATGATTTGCAGGATAGTCCCAATCCATAAAGTAAGCCTTAAACCATATCTTGCTCCTATCCAACCACCATATAAATTAGTAATTATTCCAAAAAACTCATAAAAAAGGAAAAGTAAAGCAATTTGTAGAGTTGTGTAACCTAGCTCATGAAAGTGACCAACAACTAATAATCTTAATGCGCCGTCAGTAAGAGTGAATGCCCAATAGTTTGCGGTTACAACACTATATTGTTGAATATTAGATAACTTCATAAAGACATAAATTAAATCTCTTTTTTGATTACATATTCAGTAAGATCTGCAAGTCTGCAGCTGTAACCCCACTCGTTGTCATACCAAGCGTATATCTTTAATAAATTTGAATTAACAACCATAGTTGATAAACTATCAACTATTGAACTTCTAGAGTCATTTACATAATCTGCAGAAACTAAAGGTCTTTCTTCGTAGCCAAGAATTCCTTTTAAATAAGTTTCTGAAGCTACCTTAAGTGCCAAATTTACTTGTTCAGTTGACACTTCTTTATTTAATTCAAAAACTGCATCAGTTAAAGAACCATTAAGTAGAGGAACTCTTACTGCATGCCCATTTAATTTTCCTTTTAATTCTGGGAAGATCTCAGCGATAGCTTTAGCAGATCCAGTAGTAGTAGGAATTAAACTTTGCATACATCCTCTTGCTCTCCTCAAATCACTTTTATAAAAATCTACAGGAACTTGAGTGTTCGTGACATCGTGAATAGTTGTAATAGCACCGTGCTTAATTGAAAAATTTTCATTGATTACCTTTACTATCGGAGCTAAACAATTTGTAGTGCAAGATGCTGCAGTTACTAATTTATGTTTAGAAGGGTCATAAAGACTTTGATTTATACCGTAAACAATATTAAGTGATTCCTCTCCAGCTACAATTCCCTTTACTGGACAAGCTACTATTACTCTTTTCATTCCAAGAGAATCAAAATAAGGATTAAGTTTGTCTGGTTTTTTATTCTTTCCTGTACATTCCAAAATAATATCTACAGAAGATTTTTCCCAAGGAACATCAAGATAATTTTTCAAAGATGTGTAGGCTAATTTCTTTCCCCCAATTATTATTTCCTCTTCTTTGACCTCTATATCTTTCCCCCATCTACCATGGACCGAATCGAATTCGAGTAAATGCGCAGCAGTATTAGAATCTCCTGCTATCTCATTTATATGAGTTATTTCTATATCAGCTCTTTCCCATAATGCTCTGAAAACTAATCTGCCAATTCTTCCAAAACCATTAATTCCAATTTTCATAACTTTGAAATTTTCTACATAAATCATACATCAAAATATTTTGATGCATCAAGATGTTTTGATTAATGAAATCTTTTTTATTTAAGCTATATTTAAAAGAATTCAATTACTTTAAATTGTTAAAAGAGAGTAGCAAAGTAGAAAATGAAAATATATCTAAGTTGATGGTTTCATTTTCAGATCCTTTTAGGCTAGAAATAATTGATCTAATGATGGATGGAGAAGTTTGTGTTTGCGATATTATGAAATTAACTAATTTATCTCAATCAAGAATTTCATATCACATAAAAATATTGAAGGAAGCTGGTCTTATCTCAGACAGACAAGAAGGTAGATGGGTGTACTATAGCCTAAATAAAGAATCTCTATTTTTGATCAAGGAATGGATAACTTCTTTGACAGATTATTCCTCAAATAGAAAACGTTGCTGCGAATAAATTATATTTTAGATTTTATTAATTAACTTCTGATTCCCTGTCATAAGTCATTCCTGATTGTTCCATCCACTCAGCTTTAGTTTTGCAATTTTGTTTGTGATTAAAGATGTGAAAACCTTCAATAATAATCATTATGGATAGAAGCAAAACAGGAATAAAATATACAGGGGAAGATATTACTTCTTTATATTTGATTTGAGCAATGAATTCCCTGTAATTAAACATCCCCTCAGTTTCTATTCAGTTAATAATATTCACCTATGGTTAAGTAAAGTTAAAGAAAAAATTTTTGAAGAAATTAAGTTTAAGGATGTTTACTTTTCATGACTTTCTTATACCTTTAACCCCTCTTAAAGTCTTTTACAACATTTAGTAGTAGATTTATAGAGATATTCTTTTTTTAATGGAAGAGAAATTAACTCTTTTCAAGAATCGTAAAAGATTCGGTATCGAAAAAAATATAGATATTATCTTCAAGAATACCGCTCTAGTTTTGTCTAGTTTCGTAGCAATAATACTTTTAGGAATTATTTTAGTAGTCTTTTTTCAGTCATTTGAATCCTTTTCAAGGTATGGCTTGAAGTTTTTAATAACCTCTGAATGGAATCCTGTAAAAGATGAATACGGAGCTTTTACCGCTATATATGGCACATTAGTAACCTCATTTCTTTCGTTGTTAATAACTATCCCTTTGGGCGTTGGAACTGCAATATTTATTACCGAGGACTTTGCACCAAAAGTTTTTAGAGAAATAATAGGTTCTTTTGTTGAATTATTAGCAGCAATTCCATCAGTTGTATTGGGACTTTGGGCAATATTTGTTATGGAACCTTTTTTTAGAGCCTTTTTTGTCTTTTTACATAATTTCTTTGGTTGGATACCTTTATTCAGTACAGAACCTACAGGCAGGAATTCTTTGTTAGCAATATTGATTTTAGTAGTAATGCTTTTGCCAATAGTGACTTCCATTGCAAGGGATTCACTTAATCAGGTTCCTAAAAAGCTAAGAAATGCGGCTTATGGAATTGGAGCAAGTAGATGGAAAACAATATTTTCAGTGATTTTGCCGGCAGCATTATCAGGAATTATGGCAGGTATTCTTCTCGCTTTAGGTAGGGCAATGGGTGAAACAATGGCTGTCACAATGATTATTGGTAATTCCAATGCATTCAGTTGGTCTCTTTTGTCTCCTGGATATACCATTTCCTCAATGCTCGCAAACCAGTTTGGTGAAGCGGATGGAAGTCAGGTTTCATCACTCTTTTATGCAGCTTTTGTACTAATGATCCTATCTTTAGTGGTCAATATCTTTGCTCAATGGCTAGTTAAGAAATTTAGTCTTAAATATTAGATAATTATGAATTCACTTTATTACCAGAAAAGATTATCAAGAAATATAGGGGATAAATTCTTTACTTCTTTATCAGTAATTTGTGCATTGATAGCAATTCTTCCGTTGATTTTTCTAGTGACTTATATCCTTTACAAAGGTGGATCTCAAATCACACCAGAATTATTTACTTTAGAACCAAATCCTCCTGGAGATGATTTAGATGCAGGCGGTATTAATCCTGCATTGATCGGGACATTAATAATAACTACCATTGCTTCAATTATTGCCATACCAGTAGGTGTAGGTGGCGGCATATATCTGGCGGAATACTCTAAAGGTGGTGCTTTTTCAAGATTTATCAGATTTGGGGTAAATGTTTTAGCGGGAGTCCCTTCAATAATTGCAGGTGTATTTATTTATGCCTTAATCGTTTCAACAAAGATCTTATTTGGAAGTATGTACAGTGGCTTGGCAGGAGGTATGGCACTTTCAATATTGATGTTGCCTACAGTGATTAAAACTACTGACGAAGGTTTAAAGTTGGTACCTAATGAATTGAGATATGCTTCTCTTGGTGTTGGAGCAAGTATGTATACAACTATATTGAAAGTTACTTTGCCATCTGCATTTAGATCTATTGCAACTGGGGTTGTACTTGGAATCGCAAGGGCTGCAGGCGAAACAGCACCTTTAATCTTTACTGCTTTATTTTCTTACTACTACATAGTAGGTATTGAAGATTTATTTTATGAGATGGGTTCTTTAGCTGTATTGATATATAACTTTGCTCTTGAACCTTATGATGCTCAGAATAAATTAGCCTGGGCGGCTTCCTTTATTCTTGTTTTATCGATACTATCAGTAAATATATTTTCAAGGATTTTAGCCGCTTTTACTGAGAAAACTAAGAGAGTATAAATGATTAAAACTAATAAAAAAACACCAAAGAATATCATTTTATCTCTTGAGAATGTCTCTATTAGCTATGGAACTTTTGAAGCAGTAAGAAATGTTTTCTGTAACTTTAAAAAAGGAAATATTACCTCCCTTATTGGACCTTCTGGTTGTGGTAAATCAACTGTTCTTAGATCATTAAATAGGATGAACGATTTAATTCCAAATTGTTCGTTAAAAGGAAATGTCCTGTTTGATGGAACAAATATTTACGATAAAAGAGTAGATCCAGTTGAAGTGAGAAGAAGAATCGGAATGGTTTTCCAACAACCTAATCCTTTCCCAAAATCTATCTACGAAAATATCGCATTTGGAGCAAGAATTAACGGATTTACTGGAGATATGAATGAACTAGTCGAAAGTTCACTAAAAAAGGCTGCTTTATGGGATGAATGTAAGGATAAATTAAATGATAGTGGTTACTCTTTATCCGGTGGACAACAGCAAAGATTATGTATTGCTCGAACCATTGCAATTGAGCCTGAAATAATTCTCATGGATGAGCCATGCTCAGCTTTGGATCCTATTTCTACTTTGAAAATAGAAGAGACGATGCATGAACTTAAGAAGAATTACACAATAATTATCGTTACCCATAATATGCAACAGGCATTAAGAGTTAGTGATATGACTGCATTTTTTAATGCTATTGAATATGAAGATGGTGATGGAGGAAAAGTTGGTTATCTTGCTGAATTTAATTCGACAAAGAAAATTTTTAACTCTCCAAAAGAAAAAACTACTCAGGAATACATATCTGGTAAATTTGGTTGATGTTAAATTTTTACTCTTAAAAGAAAAAATTTTTACGTTTAAGATGGTCAAGGGGTAGACAAACAGTATAAATACCTATATAGTTATCTCGAATTAGTAAGTTTATCTTTGAAAAACTACCCTTTTCTACCTTTCTTGATTTTCGCAGGGGCTCTCATAACAACTGCAACAATAGGATTGCCTGTATTTACTTCATAATTTAAGAGTATTTCTATTTCAGGTAATTTTATGGTTTCAATAATAAATAAAGAATTAATTGGAAGTCCTCATAAAATCTTAATTAAGGAAAATTTATTTGACTTTATAAAAAAAAGAGAGAATATGAATCTGTGTGGGAGTGAAAAATCTGTATTAAAACCATTAAAAGTGGTTTATTTCTAATTTATTTATCATGGATAAAACTAAAGAACAGTTAGAAAAATTAAGAGAAGTAGCAGAAGCCTCTCTTACAAAAACGGATGAACTTCAAAAAGTTCTTGCTCAAATTGAAGCTTTAATGTCCAGAGAAGAATCACAAACATTATCAAAGAAGAAATAATTATTTAAAAAATAATTTTAGGTTTTGTACTTTTAATTACACCTCTACAAATCTATTGTAGTTATTAATTGGTTATGCAGAACCCGTTCCAAAGTTTTCTGTTAGGTCTCGAGGTCTTGCCTTCTTTAAGTAAAAGACCTCTTTAATTTGTTTGTTTTTATTATATTTTTATAACCTGCTTATTTAGTTGATTACTTTATAGATTTCTTTCAAGCAGACATTCACATCGAAAGATTCAGTATTTACAACCTCTAATCCTGTTTTTTCTGTAACTTCAACAGTAGCATTACATTCGTCTTGTTTAAGAGCCATATAATTTGCCTTTATGTCTTTAATATCTAATTCAACACTTGATTCAGTTTCTTCCTTATATTGCTCCATTACTAGTGTAAGTGCTTCTATTTCAACGGAAAAATTATCATTTGCTTTTGCCCCAAATGGCATGAAAAGAAATGGAAATAAAATCAAGGCTATTAATTTTTTCATTTCTATAAAAAGTGTTTATTTTTTTTATAACGTGGATTGTCTGCTAAAGAAAGGGTCATTAGCTGTATAAATTTTTTATTATCTATTTTTACTCGCAAAATATAATAAATATAAATTAATTGATAAAAAAACTAAACGAGACTTTTAAGTATAAATTGGTATATCTAAATGAAAAATTTAGGCCACTTTCATTGGATTTTTCTTAAGATTTAATTTCTATAATTTCTTCTTCAGATAAAATTGCCCATTTTTTAAATGATTTTTTGCAGGGATATCCTCCTGTTAAGTCTCCAAATGCAGGCAAAAATAAAGTATTTTTATTCTTATCCATTGCAAAGCATCTAAATGATAATTTATCTCCATTGTTTTTTATATTGATTTTTGGATGATAATGTCCACAAATATTCAATGTCTTTTTGTTTTCTGAATTAACTGGCTCATGGCTAAAAGTAATATTTTTAGTTTTTCTAATATCAAAAATTTTTATATTTTTTATATCGCAACCTACATCGTGATTACCTAGGACTAGTTCAACATTGGTTTTTAGTAGTTCAGGAAGATCCTCCACTTTTTTTTGAAGAGTTTTGTCTATTGAATATTTGCTGTGGAATAAATCTCCCAATATTATTAACTTTTCAGGACTATATTTTTTTACTATTTTTTTTATTTTTGCGAAATTGTTTTTATCTGAATTATTAGTAAGAGGTATACCATTCTGCTGAAAATACTCAGCTTTCCCAAGATGAATATCGCATATTAACAAATCCTTTGTTTCCGGTAGAAATAAAGCTCTTGAAGGAAGCATCTCTAACAATGTATCTTCCCAAATAAATTTAATAGAACTTTTTTTCATTATTCACTATATTTTTTTATGAGTTTTTCTACTCTTTTTTCTATTGGTTCATTGCTTAAAGTATTTTTAAGTCTTTCAACTAATAAAGGGAATGCAAAAGGAGTTGGAGTTTTTATCTCGTTTAATAGAATCTTTAAATTTTTTAATCTGTCTAATGATCTAGATATTCTTTTATTTTCTAATTGATATTCTTTAACTTCTTGATGCGATTGTTTTATCAAAAGATGGCCTTCTTCATATTTAGTAAAGACATCGTAGAAAAGACTTGAACTTATTTGAAGTTGAGAGGAGGTTTTTGTTTTGGTTGGATTATTTTGATTTATAAGTCCACTTATTTGGGCAATATTTTTAAATCTACGTTTTGTTAATTCTGAAAAATTAATTGCATTTTCTAGATCTTCTTCTAATTTTTTGTTATTCAAAAAGTAATCAGCTTCTTTTTTTATTATGGAAAAATCATAATCTTCTGCGGTAGTTAAGCTGAATCCAAAATCATTAGCAGTAATACTAAATGTAGATTGTTTTAATTTTGCCAATCTCAAAGCCCATAAAAATGCAATTCCTTCATTTACAAATTTGCCATCAAGTGTAAAAACAAAAAGATTTGATAAATCCTTGGTTTTATATATTTCTATAAGGAATTCATCATTCTTTGGAATATTTGAAAGAACTTTTTGTTTCTTCAATATTGGGCGTAATGAATTGAGTTCAGGATTTAAGCAAGCATAATTTTCTAGTTCGTTGCATATATCTATTTCTTTTCTCAAACTATCACAAAGTAGATCAGAAATTGCCATTTGACCTCCAACCCATGCAGGAATTAGAGAACTTTTTTTTGTTGATTTTTTAACGTATAAATTCATATCTCTTATTCTTACGAATTGAAGCATTTTGCCGGCAAAATAAAATGTATCTCCAGGATTTAATTTTGAAGCAAAATTTTCCTCTAAATTACCTAAGGATTTACCTTTCATATATTTGACATTCACGAATTTGTCACTTGTAATTGTCCCAATATTGAATTTATGCATTCTTATTAAAGATTTGTCTTTTACAAAATATTTAAAGTTTTCATTATTATTTTGTGATTCTTCTTTAACTATCTTTTTATATTTTGGATATGCTTTAAGACATTTTCCTCCATACTCTAAAAAGTCAAGACACCAATTCCAATCTTGATCTTTTAAGTTTCTATAACTCCAGCAATTTTTAATTCTTTCTTTCTCAATTTTCGGATCAAAGCCATTTCCACATGCCAAACTTATTAGATGTTGTAGAAGCACATCATAAGATAATTCAGGAAGCCTAATTTCCTCAGATATACCACTTTTTATTATTCTTCTCATTGCACTAATCTCTAATAACTCTAAAGAATTAGTAGGCATAAAAATTATTTTTGATTTTCCACCTGGTCTATGAGCACTTCTTCCAGCTCTTTGGATAAGTCTAGCTAAATTCTTTGCACTACCAATTTGAACTATTTGATCTACAGGTTGGAAGTCAACTCCCAAATCTAACGAGCTGGTGCAGACTACCCATTTTATTAATCCGTCTTTAACCCCTTCTTCAACTCTTTTTCTATCTTCTTTATCAAGGGAGCCGTGATGAAGTGCGATTTTGTTTTCCATCTCTGGGAGAAAAAATTTAAGACACTGATACCATCTTTCAGATTGATTTCTCGTATTGGTAAATAATAAGGTGCTTTTATTTTTATCTAGGATTTTTAATAGTGAAGAATGACTTCTAATCCCAAGATGCCCACTCCATGGAAAGGTAGTTTCCTCTTCTGGTAAAACACTTATAATTTCAATCTTTTTTTGAATATTTGTACTTATAATTTTGGGTTTAATAGCGCTCATCCCAACTATTGCTCTTGCTGCTTCTTCAATATTTCCAATAGTTGCAGACATTGCCCAAATTTGTAAATTTTTTATATTACCTCTTAGCCAACTTAAAGATAACTCGCACTGGTTTCCTCTTTTACTACCCATCAATTCATGCCATTCATCAATAATTATTGATGACAACTCCTTGAACAGATTATTAGATTCTTTATTAGAAAGTAAAAGAGATAAAGACTCTGGAGTGGTAATAAGAATATTAGGTGGTTTAGCTAGTTGCTTTTTCTTTTCATATGGGGTTGTATCCCCGTTTCTAATTTCAACAGTGATTTCTTTATTAAAATGCAAAGCTGCTAATTGTATGGAATTTTTTAGATCTCTACTTAGTGCTTTTAAAGGGGTTATTAATAATATATTCACACTTTTATTATTTTTGGGATCTTCTATCTTTGATAGAGGTCCCATTAATGCAGCATAAGTTTTGCCGCATCCAGTAGGAACTTGTATTATTCCACTCTCTCCCTTTAAATATGCTTCCCAAGATTGGATCTGATAGGGTAGTGGCTCCCATCCATTTGTGGAGAAAAACTGTTTAATTTTAGAAATTAATTTTTTTTGCTTATTATTTTTCATAATATTTTTCATGATATTTTTTTCATTAGTTCATAAGCATTCTCTAGGCTATCTGCATCATTAATTTTTTTATCTTTTCTCCATTTTGTTATTCTTGGAAATCGTACTGCTATGCCTGACTTATGACGTTTTGAATTTTGTATTTTCTCAAAAGATATTTCGAATACCATTTCTGGTTTTAAAGATCGAACAGGACCAAATTTTTCTATTGTATTTTTCCTTATCCATTTATCTAGCTCTTTAATCTCAATATTCGTTAAACCAGAATATGCACTTGCAAATTTAATTAATTCTTGGTCTTTCCATAATGCAAAACTATAATCTGTATATAGACCAGCTCTTCTACCGCTGCCACCTTTTGCGTAAATAAGAACTGCATCCAGTTGCATAGGATCAACTTTATATTTCCACCAAATACCTTTTTTTCTCCCAGACGCGTATATAGACGTCTTTTTCTTAATGATTAATCCTTCAGTATTATTTTCTCGAGATTTTTCTTTATAAGTTAAAACATCAGGCCAATCTTTAGGGTAGATTAAATCACATATTTTGAAAATATCAGAAATATTATTCTCGGCTTTATTTTGCCATTTTGAAAAATATTTTTCTAACTCAATTCTTCTATTCTCTAATTTGATTTCTCTTATATCTCTTCCATTAATCTCTAAAACATCATAAGAAATAAAAATAATTGGATATTTTTTTTGGATTGATCTTGTAGGAGACTTTCTATTTATTCTTTTCTGAAGTAAAGAAAAATCATCGGCAATTTGTTCTTTAAAATTCCAAACTAATAATTCCCCGTCAAGAACAAAATCATCTTTTATATGTGACATTTTCTCTACTAATTCTGGGAAAGATTCATTTACTAATTCTTGCCCTCTTGTCCATAATGAAACTTTGCCTGATCTTTTAATTAATTGCATCCTTACACCGTCGTATTTCCATTCAAATTGAAAATCATTTATTGAATTTTTGAAGATTTTATCTTCAAAGGTATTTGCTAGAAGAAATGGAAATGGTTTGTAATTTAACTCTTGAAGATTGATATTCTTGTTAATTAAAAATTCATATGAATCAATTGAAGGTTTAAAATCACCCATCAACCTATGAGAAATAATCTCTTCCTCAATATTAATTAGTTTTGATATTGATTTTGTGATTAATCCGATAGAGACTCCTACTCTAAAAGTTCCTGTAAGAATTTTATTAAAAATTAGATGGTAATCTTCAGGTAATATTTCCCAAAGATTTTTAATTTCTAAATTTTTCTCCTCCTCATTAAGTTTTGATAATGCAGGTATTGTTTCGCTTAGTAATTCATTGAGACTTATATTTGATAATTTCTTTTTTCTAGAATTAGTTTTATTTTTAAGTAATAACGTTATTACCTCAGCAGAATCACCAACTTTTAAATAACATGTATCAATTAACCATTGAGGATATTCATATATTTGAGAAAAAAGATTTTTTAAATATCTTCCACTAATAAATCTCTTATTACTTTTTCCAGTTAGTAAATATATTGCCCATGAATTATCTATTGGATCATTAGATAAAAAATAATTCTTTAAAACTTCAATTTTATTATTTGTACTATTAATTGAATCTAGATCGCCAAATAATTCTGAAAACTTTTTTAAACTCATATTTATTTACCGAATAAAAGGACATTTATTGATTCCTTTTCAACTAAATATTTACTTAAGGCTTCACTATCTCCATGATGAAAAAATACATTTTTTGCTTCAGACTTTTTTACTACTTCCAGAATTCCATCCCAATCCGCATGATCAGAGATTGCGAATCCTTTATCATATCCTGATCTTTTTCTTAGAGCTCTTATTGACATCCATCCACTCGCGAAAGCTGTTTGAATGTTTTTGAAATTTTTTAAATAAGAACCCTTACTTAAAGATGGCGGTAATAATATTAGACTTCCTTTAAGTTCATCTATCTTTTTTTTATTTTCAATTTTTATAGTATCTTTAATATCAATTCCAAGTTCCCTATAACTATGGTTCATTTTGTGAATACTGCCATGGGAATAAATATTTCCTTTAAAATTTGTTTGACTAATCTCGTTTAGCAATCTCTGGGCTTTTCCAAGTGAATAGCAAAAAAGTAAAGAAGTTTTTTCTGGTGAATTAGTTATCCATTTTGAAATATCATTTGCTATTTTATTTGATTCATCCCACTTAAATATTGGCAAACCAAAAGTGCATTCGCTTACTAAATAATCAGTTTTCACTATTTCATATTGTTTACAAGTATCATCTTTTTGAAGCTTAAAGTCACCAGAAATTAGCCATTTTTCTTCAGCAAAAATAAACCTTATTTGACTAGATCCAAGGATGTGACCGGATGGATGAAAGGAAATATTAATGCCATTTATCTTAAATTCTTCTCCATATTCAAAAGTCTTAATTTTGATATTATCTCCAACTCTTTCTTTAAGAAGTATCGCAGTTTCCTTAGTAGAAATGTATTCTTCACAGCCAAATGTAAAGTGATCAAAATGAGCATGAGTTATTAATGCCTTTTTTACTGGCTTGCTTGGATCAATCCAAATATCAGCAAGTTCACAATAAAGATTTCCATCTTTATATATAATTAAATATTCTTGTTTAGTTCTCAAAACTACATCTCTTACAATAGAGTTAATTTAGCTAATTATGCCCACGCTTGTTTTGATAAAGCTATGGCTGAAATTATTAGTAAAGCAATAAATACAAATTTGTTACTCCAATTAATCATGAATGAACTAGTTTTGTTAAAAGAAACTCTATAAGATGGCACAATATTTTTCTGATTCAGAATATGATGATTTGCATTATTTTGTAAGTAATTTAAATTTTTAATCTCATTTATTAATTTAGATTCGCAAGATGAGAGTTGTTCTACTTGATTTAATAAATCAATATCTTCTGGTTTTAATAAAGAATTTAATTCTTTAATTTGTCTTTCGTTTTTCACAAGAAATTCATTAACTATTTCATCTGTTCCTAATCCTTGCTTTATATTTAAAAGAATAACATCTCTTTCCCAAGCTTTTTCAAGAGAATTTAGAACTTTGTTTATGCTCATTTTAAGTATTTTTACTTATAGTAAATTATTATTTTTTTCTTCTGTGGTTTATTCCTTTAAGTAATTAGAAAAAATTATTTTTATTTAAGATTTGCGAATAAGCCTGTTTGGGAAATATTTTATCTTTACCTTTTCTACATTTTTTTTAGAACTGCTTTTGGTTTTTATCTTATTTAAATTGATCACTTCATCTGACACATTTTTGCCCGTTTTAAAATAACTTATAATTTTTTCTAATTCCTCTTTATTTAATCTTTTTGTCGCACCCTTTGCGTTGATTCCAAGTTTCTTGCAGGCTAATAATATTCTATTACTTTCGACATTAAGATCTTTGGCAATACTGAAAATAGGAGTGGTGTAAGACATTATTTTCTTTACTATGTAATTTATTATTTATAGTATATTTATAAATTAGAAATTAAATATATTTTTAACTATTATTAATTTCAAAAACTTTTTTTAATTAGGCTACTTCATCTTCGAAATTATTTAAATCATTAAACTTCTTCTTCATGGTTGGGTTATTTCTGGTTAATTTCTTTACTGTCAAGTCTTGAGACTTGCTATCAGCAGATAAAAGATGTTTTTTTGATAGAACTAAAGCCTCCTTTGTTTTTTGTAAATGGGTTATTGATTTATCAATTTCTGAAATTGCATCATTAAATCTATCCTGGGCTAGTGAAACATTTTTACCAACTGCATTTTTGAATTGCTCAAGAGTACTTTCAAAATTAGTTATGTCAAAATTCTCGCGTTTCATTAAATCAATTTGTGATTTGTATTTTAAACTTTCAATAGAAGCATTTCTTAGTAGAGAAATAATTGGTAAAAAGAATTGTGGTCTTATGACATACATCTTTGGGTATCTATGTGAAACATCTACTATTCCTGAATTATATAATTCACTATCTGGTTCAAGGAGCGAAACTAGTACTGCATACTCACAAGATTTTTGTCTTCTATCTTTATCTAACTCTTTTAAAAAATCTTCGTTTTTTCTTTTATTGGTTCCATTTGCACTTTCGTTTTTCATCTCGAACATTATTGATACAATTTCAATTCCCTTATCATCAAATTCTCTAAAAATGTAGTCCCCCTTACTTCCTGAAGAGACATCATTATCCTTCTCAAAGTATGAGTTTTTAAATGCTGTAGAGCGATTAAGATTGAATTGGGTTTCGCAATGGATCTCTAATGTTTCGCCCACCATTTTTGTAGACAATTTTGATTTCATTTCTCTAAGCTCATGAATAGTTAGATCTCTTTCGCTAATTTTGTTTTTATACTTTTCTTCTATTAATTTTTCATTTATTGATTGTTCAAGCCTCATCTTTTCAATGGAATTTGTTAGTAATGAGTTTTCTTTCTCTAAATTAGCAACAGCCTCATTCACTTTATTTTTCAAAGATAATTCTGAAATTAAAGATTGATTTTTAATTTCAACCTTTAATTTGTTTAATTCATTATTGAGTGAATTAATTTTATTTGTCGCTTGATTTCTTAAATCATTTAGGGCATTTGTTTTCTTTTCTTCAGAGTAATTTAATTTAGCTTCAAGAGTTTGTATCTCAGTTTCTTTTGCACGATTCTGCTCGATTAACTGTATTTTTAAATCTTGTTTTAAAATTTCCAAAGCTTTTTTATTATCTTCTTCAGCCAATAAAAGTCTTTCTTTTAATTGTTTATTAAATTCTTCGTCCTTTATTTGAAGGAGTATTTCTTCAAAGCTGCTGGGATCAATTCGGAAAGTTTTGCCACATGATGGACATTTAATATCTTTCATTTTTTAAATACAAAACTAATTTTAGAGAGGATTTAATATTCGAATTAATAAAAAAGAATATTATTCTTGACTAAGAATAAACAATGATTCAATCTTATGCATTAAAAATAAAAAATTATAAATGCAAGTTATATTAATCCAGATTCTTTAAGAATATTAATTTTATTTGCTAATTCTATATCTGCAGAGGATATGGACCTATCTAATGTTTTGTGAGAAGAAACTGTATATCCACTATCATCAACAAATTCATCTTCAGCATCTTTTAAATGCACATTATCGTTTTGGGTATCTTTGTAATTTTTTGAATTGAATAAATTTGATTTACTTATATTGCTATATCCAAAATTCGCTATTCCTCTTGCATCTAATGCTTCCTCAACTAATATTCCCACAACTTTAGATCTACTAATAGATTCGCTTTTGGATATTTCATCAATAATTTCAAGAACCCTTTTTCTAGGAAGATATCCAATTCTTTTTACTTTATTTTCCATAGAAATTTATATATGTCGTTATTGTAACACTTTTGTCAAATAAGATTAAATTTTGATTGATATCCATAAGTGCCGTAAAGTAATAAAAGTAAGTATAATGATGTTTATCTTAAAAAAAAGCTGTTTCTTAACTAGTCATTAGGATAAGTTTGAATTATTTTTTCTAATTACTTTAAAGAATAGGCCAAAAAATTTTAAAAACTTTTTAATTTTAATATCAAATTTTATGAAAGATAAACTTTATGACAATGCTGACAGCTTTGCCATGTCCTTTGACGAGGAATGGAAAAATATTGATTGCGAGGATTTAGCATTAAAGATAGATAAGGTGTTTGAACTTTTAGCTGAACATCCTTTTTTAGTCTCTAATCCTGAAAATGCAAGAAAAATGGCGGAATTTAGAATATTTTCACTAAAAAAACTTGATAATTATTTTTAATTTTTTCAAATAACTTGTTTCGTTTTTGATTTTTAAAACAATTAGATTTACATGTTTGGCGAATTAAAAAATCCCTTACTGTATAAAAATATAGTTATACCTATTATTGGCCCTATTCCAAATACAAAAAGGACTAATTTTGCAGAATTTTTTGTTTGGCCTAATTCTTTATTTTTTTTAATTGAGTTGGGTTGAGTTTTTTTAGATTTTTTCTTTTTCATAATGAATTGACTACTACTTTAGGTGATTTTGTTATGTTGTTAAAGCTCCGAATCATATTAAACTCTAGCAAATTTCAGAAGGGATTATAAAAGACCCAATATTGTATAATGTAATGAACAGAAAGAAAATATGAGTGCAACAAAAAGAGAGGAAGTAAGTTCTCACCTTAGATATATAAGGTTAGAGCTCAGAGAAATGCATCAAATGCTTATCAAAGATGATTTGTTACCAGATCTAAATGAAGCAAAAGAAGTACATGCACAACTTGACGCACTACTTGAATTATTATCGGATAAAAGAGTAAAGAAGATAAAAAGTCAATTTGGGAACTTTTAATGAATATTGATAAATTATAGATAATTGGAAGCTGATTCTATTTTTTTGCGATTGTCATGCATTTGTTCTAATTTTTTGTAAATATCTTTAATTTGGTTTTGTATTAGATCTGTTGAGTTTATATTGCTCAAAGCATCCATTGCTGATAGAAGACTTTCCTTTGCATCTATCAAATGTCTACATTCTTTACTGCCTGCCTCGTATGACATAATAATTAAAAATGATATTATCACAAATATATATATATTTGTTCCGTATTGCTTGATACTCTTATTAAATAAAAGACAATTATTATTAACAAATACCAAACAATTTAAAGAATTATTTTAATTAAAATTAGAAAAAAAAAATGAAAGAAAATTTTAAAAATTATGAATACAGTATCAATCTAGCTTTAGATAATGCAAAAAAAAGAATTAATTTACTAGGAAATTCTGATAAAAATTCCATTTTAGAGGAATATAAAGAATGGATTAATGATGGGTTAAATAAACATACCGTTTTACTAATTAGAGAGGATCCAATCATATAAATTAAGATTTAACCAAATTTAATTCTTTGCCTTAGATGTAACTCTAAATAAAAAATAAAGGCTTATAATAAAAGTCATTATAAGAAAGATTGTAAGGGAAGAAAAATTATACATAATATATATTTATTAGATTTATTTAACTATAACAGTATTTATGGATTTTCTTTGGATTCAGTTTTCTTTAAAGAGTGTATAAATAAATTTTTTAAAAACTTCTTTTTTTAAAATTATTTTTTTAGCCTTATATTTTTTTAATTTATTAAAAATTAAATCAACTAAATATTCTGATTTTGGAGTCATTATATATATCTATTTTTCTAATAAATAAATTTTCTCTTCTCCAATTTTGTCGGGTGTTGTTATTTTGCAACCTTTATCTTTTTCCATGTCGCAATCTTTTGTGGCAGGAACCGATTTCCAAGTACAAATTTTTTCTTGCGCATCTTCTTTTAATATTATCCATCCATCATCTAAGTATTCTGAAATGCCATCTTCTGCACAAGAAAACTTAACCTCTAATCTGGTTTTTTCCGAATTAGTATTTTCAATAATATTTTCTTCCGAATTAATTTTGGGATTATCATAATTAATTGATGTCTTACAAGAACTCAAGAGCATTGTTAGAAATATTATTTGAAATAAATTTTTTATTCTTTTCATTTTTATTTTAATGATATTTAAATTTTATTTAAATTATTAATGAAAGTCTAGTTTATTTTGATTCTATTAATTTTAATAGTTGATCCATTTTATTCATCAATTCCTTTACATCATCTGGACATGGTAATGTTAATTCTTCGGTAACTTCTAAATGCATTTTTTTTAAATCATGCCTTAAATTTTTTAAGTGCATTTTTACGTTTTCTTTCTTTTGTCTGATATCATTCATGTTATCAAAATTTAATCTTGTAAATTCTCAATTTCATAAATTTCTTCACCACCATAACAAAAATTAGTAGATAACATTTTTAATTCGCTGTTATTGAGTCCGATTATATTTTTGTTTTTAATAATATAATTTTTAGCAAATGCTTCACAATCCAATTTATTTTTTGCATGTTTAATAACTGGATAAAAATATGATAGTAAAAAAATTATAGACAAAAACGTTATTAATGATTTTTTATCATTTTTGAAGATTTCGTTTGCTTTCTTTTTTGTTCTTAATATTCTTATTAGTAATTTATCTGGCAATCCTATTTGAACAAATAAAAGTTCAACCCACCATGGAAGATCTTTACCTTTACTTTTTTTCACATTTGGAGAAGTATTCATTTTCTTATCTTCATAGTTTTGTTTTCTAACCTCTTTTGGACTAATTGTTTCTTTTTTATTCATATCATCGAATAATTTAAGTGAAATATAGAGGTTTTATTTTGATTTGAAAACTATATTCTTATTTTATAAGTTTTAATTCAAATAATCTATGAATTTGAGTATTGTTAATTTGTAGTTAGATTAATTCTTAAATGCCAAAGAAAAGAAGGAAGTTAAATAAAGATTTCGAGAGGGAGATATATTCATCAAAAAAAAATGTCGAATTAGTTTTGGCAAAAATCTATGATATTGATGATGAAGATATACAAAAGGAATATATGAGCGCATTTAACGAAGTTGTTTG
The DNA here is from genome assembly GCA_902572675.1 of uncultured Prochlorococcus sp. Lineage (GTDB taxonomy): Bacteria > Cyanobacteriota > Cyanobacteriia > PCC-6307 > Cyanobiaceae > Prochlorococcus_A. The sequence continues at coordinate 27,294 of CACGGY010000004.1, forward strand.
TTTATACGATGAACTCAAAGAAGATTATGAAAAACTTGGATTTAATGATAATTCGGAAAAACGACTTTCAAATTATAAGGATGGTTATAATCTTTTTGAATCTGAATTTGAAATCTAATTTTTTCCCTTTTTATTTTCATAAGGTATTACTGGTATTTCAATTAGATCACCTTTTTCAAGAATAGACCTTTTCTCTTGCAAATTTTTTATACAAGTAAATTCTTTTTTCTCCTTCTTACAAATTTTTTTTATTTGGTAATTAGTAAGTGAATATGATACTTCACCAAATGTCAGTGAGGCTAGTAAAAATAAAAATGAATATAATACAAATTTCATAAATTTCTAGCTTTTGAATTCTAATTATGTTTTTTATATATCATTATAGATATCTATAATTTGTTTTAATTCTTCTTTACTTAAGTCTGTTGAAATAAAAACTTCTTGGGCTGTTTTACCTTTTCTTGCGATTGCTTTATATCCGTTTATCGTTTTAACTGACAATCTTATTATCAATTTTGAAGATCTTCCTCTAACTCTTGATATCGCAGCTGGAGTTATTGTCTTTATATTCATATTAAGGACTAACTTTTGAAGTATTGGAATTAGACCCTCTATATTCGTACTATGATTTAAAACTAATCTACCCAAACCTTTTTTTTTACATTCTATTTAAAAAATTGTGTTTCTGAGAAGTTAACTTTAGCTTATAAATTAAAAACAATTTTTGAAGTTCTGTTATATTTATAGTAATTGATTTAAATCTAATGATTTTTCAAATTGGATGGGCTGCTTTAGCTGCAATTTTTACTTTTTCAATAGCAATGGTTGTTTGGGGTAGAAATGGTGACGGCTCTATTGATATATGATTCCTTCCTTTTCATATGAAGTATATTTAAGTAAGTTTCTTATTATTACATCATTTGTTTTACTTATATTTATAACGTTAGCTGTGATTTACATTTCTTTCGTCTCTTGGAAAGATAAAAAAAGACTAAATAAATAAATACTATCGATTAAGATTTTTTCTTTTTATCCTTTATTTTTAGTTCTTCAGCTAATTCTTTCGCTTGTTGCATTTTAGAAAGACTACTTTTATAAATTCCTATATCTTTTTCAGCTTTGTTAAAGGATAAATTTAATTTCTCAAAAATATCAGAGATGACATTATTTGTTTCTGATTCACTTTTACCTTTTAAATCTTGACTCTTGGAAATTATTATAAATATGCCTAAATTTAATATCCTTGAAGGGTAGATTTTAGAATTGTTTTTCCCTTTTAATAATTTAAATAAGTCTTCAGATGATTTTTCTTTAAATTCCTTTTGAGATTTTTGAGAGATTTCCTTAATTTCCTCAGCTTTAAAATTTGTAGAACTGCATAAAGATTCAAAAAGAAGGTCCAAATGTTTCTCGGGTTTATATCCTTTCATAAATTCTTTGTATGTTTCTGTGAGACCCACACAAAATAGATAATCTTGTTTAAATTCAATTTGATGATTTAAAAGATTAAGCTCGACAAGCATTTCGTCAACTATTCTTTTATATAAACCTGGAATAACGTAAGGAAATTTTTCATGAAATAACTTTTTGCTATCAGAAACAGTCAATTTTTCTTTCAATTTTTTATATGTAAACCTTAATAAGGTTAGCGTATGTTGACTCAATATCGTTAATATCTAATAAACAGATAAATATTATTATGATCCCGTTAGTTTTAGAAGAATCTGGTGGTAGCGAAAGAGTCTTTGATATTTATTCGAGACTATTAAGAGAGAGAATAATCTTTTTGGGAGAACAAGTCACAAGTGAAACTGCCAATAGAATTGTTGCGCAATTATTATTTCTTGAAGCAGAGGATCCGGAGAAGGATATCTACATGTATATAAATTCCCCTGGAGGATCTGTTTATGATGGTTTAGGAATCTTCGATACAATGCAACATGTTAAGCCAGATATTCATACAGTTTGTGTTGGCCTTGCAGCTAGTATGGGAGCTTTTTTGTTGGCAGCAGGTACTAAAGGTAAAAGAAGTAGCCTTAGGCATTCACGAATTATGATTCATCAACCACTTGGAGGTGCTAGAGGGCAAGCTAGTGATATAAGAATTCAAGCAGATGAAATTTTGTTCCTGAAAGAACGTCTTAACACTGAATTATCAGAAAGAACGGGTAAAGATTATGACACTATTAAAAACGATACAGATAGAGATTTTTATATGTCTCCAAATGAGGCAGTAGAGTATGGATTAATAGATTTAGTATTGGATAAGAAACCAGCCGGTTAAGTTTTAACTTAATAGTTGAGGTGTTCTTTCTTTCTCAGGAATAGTGGTGAATTTAGAGAGTATGCTAACGAATTCATCACCATCTAATGTTTCTTTTTCTATTAAAAGATCTACTATTTTATCCATTGCATTTCTATGTTTGCTGACTATAGAATAAGTTTCTTTATAACATTCCTTAACCATTACCCTTACGCTTTCATCAATTTGTTTAGAGATAGAGTCGGATACTTCACTTCTTGTCATCAAATCTCTTCCAACAAATACCTCTTGATTTCCACCCTCTAATGCT
>CACGGY010000005.1 GCA_902572675.1 uncultured Prochlorococcus sp.
TCAAAAAAGGTTTTGAAAAATATTTATTAGTTAATTCAAGAATATCAAAAGGTGATATTTCATCTATTCTAAAATTTAATTCGTTCTGAGATATTGAATTTACACCATAACTAATTAACTGTATCTTTCGCTGTAAGATTTCATCTAGTGATTGATTTCCCAAAAGAAAAGAACCTTTTAGTTTTTCTCTAGCTAAATGTATTTCACCATCAATTATCGGATTTAAAAGTAAGTTTTTCCATAGTGATGTTAAAAGATCAAAAGCAAAAAGTGCTTTTTTATTGGATACTGATAAATAAACTAAGAATGGGGCGTTTTCGCTCCTGACAGGATAATAAACACCCAAATCGTAAGTGATGCCATTTTTCTCTCTAAAAAGTTTAAATAGAGCTGCGCTCATTCCATAAGATAAATATGACTCTAAAACCTTTAGAGGCAAATATTCACTACTTCTACGCGAGCAAGTTTGGTTCCCTAACATTATTATTGTTTGATTTGAATAATTAATTATGTAATCAAATCTTTTCATGGGACTTAAATCATTATTTATAAGTCTTGAGTTTTCTTTTGTGGTTTTTTGTTCTATGTTTCCTAAATTTTCTCCATTTATTGCTGCATTATTTGAAATTAAAAACTTGTCTCTCCTTTTAAAATTTTTAAACTCATACAAAATATCTTTATGAGTAATCTTTAAGACATCATTTGCATTGCCACTTGTATTAAAAGCATAAGGATGATTCGAGTAAACAATTTTTCTCCATTTTTCAAAACAGATATTAAATGGATTCTCCTTATCTTTTCTAATTAAATCAATGGAGGATTTTTTTACTTTTTGAAATTCAATTTCGGATAGAATAGGCTTATTAATTATTAAATCTAAAAGAGGTAATAATTTGCTGAAATGTTCATTTAAGGATTTAATGCTTATTGAAATGCCATCTTCAAATATTTCTTGATTTAATTCTGCTCCATAAGACTCAATATACTCAGAAAGCGTGAAATTATCAAAACCTTCGCATCCTCTAGAAAGTAATGAACAAAGGATCTTGTTTATACCTTTTTTTCTAATACTATCCATATTACTCCCACCTTTAATCCAAATTGAAGCAGTTGAAAAATTTCTTTTTTGATGACTGAAATAATATCTTTTTAACATTTCTCTGGCGATGCAATTAAGGTAAATTTATCTCCTTGGATATATTCTGTGATCTCCTTGAAATTTTTCAAGTTATTCCAAAACTTTAAATGACTTTCTAAATTCTGGATTGAGGATGTTCTCCCCCAAAGAAGTTCATTCCCAAAGAATGAAGAAATTTGTGTAGATGTTTCTAAATTAAAAACATAGTTGCTTTTTACAATATTTATAGCTTTTTTTATTTCATCCAAAGTCAAGGCTTTAAGATCTAAGATCTCATCGATTATTTTGTTAATCTTGTTTTCTACTAAAAAAACATCTTTGGATTCACAACTTGCTTCTATTATAAATAATCCTCCTAACTCCCCTGTATTTACATCTACATATACTGATTCAACTAGGTTACTATCTTCTTTTAAAATCTTTACTAATCTGCTGTTTCTTCCTACAGAGAGTAATGATGCTAATATCTCTAGTCCAATAATATTCTTTTGATTATTAAGGTTTGGGATGAACCAAGCCATTAATATTCTTGAAAACTCTAAATTATCAAACTCAATTAGTTCTCTACTATTTCTAATTTTTAAAGAAGGATTTTTATTTATTTTCATTGCATTTAAATCATTATAAGCTGAATCTTTATTTATCCCAGATAGATCACATTCTTCAAAAATTTTATAAATTTCACCAGAGAGATTCCCAGCAATTGCAAAACAAATTTTTTCGGAAGTGTAATGTTTCCTATGAAATTTCTCAAGATCATTCACCTCCAATTTTTTGATACTAGTTTCTGTTCCTAGAATCGAATTGGAATAAGTAGGACTTAACCAAACCCTTTTTAAAAAGTAATTAAATAATCTTTCCTCTGGCTGATCATTTTGTTGCTTTATTTCATCAATGACTACCCCTTTTTCTTTTATAAATTCATAAGGATTGAAATTTGGAGAAATAACAATATTTGTCAAAAGAGCAAGTGATTCTCTAAAGTTACTAGGTGGTATGAGGACGTGGTAATGAACATCATCATAACCAGTTGAAGCATTGCTTAATCCGCCTAGTGATTCAATTTTATGGTCAAATTCACCCGGCATTATTTTGTTAGATCCTTTAAAAATCATATGTTCTAGAAAATGAGCAGTGCCGTTTTTATCAACCTCCTCAAATGAAGAACCTGCTTTGCACCAAATATCAATGCTTATAAGCGACAATTCTTTATTATCCACAAACACACATCTAGTTTTGCTTGAATGGGTATAGTATGTGACGTCTCCTACATTCATTTAAATTCTCTCTTTAAAATCTATTTTGGTACTTTTTAGCCTTGTTGTCTGAATCTTTAATTAAAACAAAATTAACAGACCCTCTTATTTTGGAATTATTACAAAATATAAGAGAGCATAGATCCATGCTTGAGAATCTTATGATTATAAATGTTGATCCAAACCTAACTAATATAATATCCAAAGAAATAGGTAAAGAACTCTATATAGAAAATGAATTTCATAAAGCAAAAGGATTTAGAAAGCTTCATATTGAAGTAGCAGAATTCTCAAAAAATCTTAAAATTTTACATTGCGTTTTTTTTCCTGATCCAAAGTTTGACATCCCAATTTTTGGGATGGATTTAGTAAAAATAAATGATATTGTTTCGGCAGCAATTGTTGATTTATCCCCAGCTTCTAAAAATCAAGGTACGAAATACGAAAAATTTCTTTCTGAAGTTGATAAAAGTTCTTTCACTTCATTGAGAAAAATTCCTAACTGGGGGGAAATTTTTTCTAAAAATGTATTTTTTGCTTCTTTAAAAAGTAAATCTGAAAAAAGTGATTTTTGCAGAGTTGTGGATCAATATCTCTCTATTTTGATCAAATTAAGTAGGGAAGCTAAACCTGAATTTGAAGAGGAAATTATTCAGGAAAGAATTGATTATCAAAAGAATTATTGCGTGCAACAAATGAAAAATGAAAAGACTAGCATGGTCCTCCTAAAATATTTTGATGAAAAATGGGTCAACAATTATATAAAAACAGTGCTATTCGATTTTTAATGAAATTAAAAAAAATTCAAAATTTATTTATTTATTTATTATTAACACCATTATCTCTGGGGATTATTTCCTGTTCTGGAAATAAATCTATTCCCAATTTAAAAGAGGATATAACTTCAGATTTTATTCCGCCTATTAAAGCTGTTGCCGCATTAGGTCAACTTTCTCCTTCTGGAGAGATTAGGCAATTAGCAGCTCCGATAACTCAGTTTGGCTCGACTCCTCGAATAGTTGAAATTTTGGTTAATGAAGGAGATTTTGTGAAAAAAGGTGATATTCTTGCCATCTTTGAAAATAGAGGAAAGTTGATTTCTGATCTTGAAAGAAATGAAAATTTAATTACCAATATTAACGATGAAATTGCTCTAAAGGAGGATCAGATTAAAAGATATGAGCTAGCTTTGAGCAAAGATGCATATTCTTTTGTAGAGTTTTCGCAGAGGAAAGATGAATTATTGAAGTTACAAAAAGAAAAAATAAATCTCATTGGTGATAAAAAAAATATAAAGATAGATCTCTTTAATTCAAAACTGAGGAGCCCAATAGATGGCTTTATACTTGGAATAAATACGAGAGTTGGTGAGAGGCCCAAAAATAAAGGGATTTTGGATATTGGTTCTAGCCAAAAGATGGAAGCTCTAATAGAGGTTTATGAATCTGATATAGATAGAGTTTTTGTTTCCCAGAATGTTGAATTGAGCAGTGAGAACGGAGGTTTTAAAAAAATACTTAAAGGTAAGGTAATTAGGATAACTCCTCAGGTAAAACAGAGAAAAGTTTTATCGACTGATCCAACAGGTGATGCTGATTCGCGAATTATCGAGGTACTCGTAAAATTAGATCAAAATTCCATTGATACTGTACAAAATTATGCAGGAATGAAAGTTATTGCTAAATTTATTCCCTGATGAGTTTTTCTTTTTTTAAATTTAGAAAAATACCATTAGCTTGGTTGTTATTAACTAGGCAACCATTAAGGTTGGCAGTCGCTATTGCAGGAATCAGTTTTGCAGGGATTTTGATGTTTATGCAATTAGGTTTCAGAGATGGTTTATTTGATACGAGCGTAACTATTCATAAACTTTTAGATGCTGATCTGGTCTTGATAAGTCCCAGATCAAAAAGTTCTATAAGCATGAGTGGGTTCCCAAAGAGAAGGTTAATTCAAACTCTTGCTGTAAAAGATGTTGAAAAAACTGCTCCCGTCAATTTAAACTATTTACTTTGGAGAAATCCAGAAAATCTTAAAACCAGATCAATACTAGCTTTAGGTTTTAATCCCTCCGATTCACTCCTCTTAGATGATGGATTTGTAAATAAAGCTTATAAATTAAGAAATCCATCAAGAGTTCTTTTTGATAAACTTTCAAGACCTGAATTTGGACCAATAGAAGAATGGTTTTTATCAAATCAAAAAGTTGAAACTGAGGTTGCTGGGAAAAGAGTACTTGTTGCGGGTCTTGTGGAGTTGGGACCGTCTTTTGGTGCAGATGGTAATTTGATAACTAGTCGAGAAACCTTCTTAAGACTTTTTCCTGCAAATCCTCCAGGAAGTATAGAGATTGGTTTGGTAAAACTAAAAAAAGGATCTAATCCTGAACTGATTGCAAGAATTTTAAATAAATCACTCCCCAATGATGTTCGTGTTCTTACAAAAAATCAATTTATAGAATTCGAGAAGAATTATTGGAAAAATAGTACTGCAATTGGGTTTATATTTAGTCTAGGAGCTTTGATGGGTTTTGTTGTGGGGTGCGTTGTCGTTTATCAAATTCTTTATAGTGACGTTACAGACCACCTCCCTGAGTATGCCACCTTATTGGCAATGGGTTATAGGCTTAAGTCTCTTTTCTTTGTAGTAGCCAGAGAGGGATTTCTATTGGCATTGTTTGGGTATTTACCTGCTTATTTTTCTGGTCAAATACTTTACTCAGTTATAAGAAGTTCTACTAAACTACCAATAATTATGGATGCAGATAAAACAATTTTAATTTTCGTTTTAGTTTTAGTAATGTGTATGGGGTCAGCTGGTATTGCTATGCGTAAATTAGTTGATGCCGATCCTGCAGAAATTTTCTAATAATTAAATTTAAATGGCAAAAGTTAATAATACAAAAAAAAATATTAAAAACTTAAAAACAGTCTCAATTAGTAATTTGAGTCACTTTTATGGAAAAAATGAAAATAAAAAACAAGTTCTTAATAATGTAAATTTAAAAATTGATAGAGGAGAGCTGGTCCTTTTAAAAGGACCTTCTGGATGTGGTAAAACGACTCTTTTAACTTTAATAGGTGCTTTGAGAACCTGTCAAAATGGAGATTTAACTGTGTTAAATAATCAGTTAAATGGAGCATCAAGAAAAACGCGTCAGATTCTTAGAAGAAGTATTGGCATGATTTTTCAAGGTCATAATCTTCTGAGATGTTTAACAGCCGAACAAAATGTACAAATGGGCGCCGATTTAATAAAAGGTTTAACATATCTGCAAAGACGTGAAATAGCCCGAAATTGGTTGTCAGCAGTAGGATTAGAAGAGCATCATAAAAAGTTGCCTAATGACTTATCTGGTGGGCAGAAACAGAGAGTAGCAATTGCTCGAGCTTTATCTGCCAATCCAAAACTTTTACTAGCTGATGAACCCACGTCCGCTTTAGATAGCGTAACAGGCAGAGAAATAGTAACCCTTTTAAGAAAACTAGCAAAAGAACAAAATTGTTCTGTTCTTATGGTTACTCACGATCCAAGGATTTCTGACATGGCAGATAGGATATTAAATATGGAAGATGGTAAAATATATAGTGCTCGTAGTGAGCTAATATAATTAAAAGTTAAAAAATTCATGTCTAAGAGAAGGAATCTAAAAAAAGAAAAGCAGGAACGTAATCGAGCGTATGCTAGAAAGTTCAAAAAAAGAAAATTAAGATCTGATGGTAGACCTGAAGGCGGAAATGTTACAGGCACAGCAAATAATGGCGGGGCAGCTGATTAGGAAACATATTTTATTTTTACCTTCTTGAAATCCAATCTATTATGCATATTTAAATACTGATTATGAATGTAAGTATTGTTATACCGACTTACAATAGAAAACCTATATTAAAGAAATGTCTCCTCGCTCTTGAGAATCAGAAATTAAATACAAGTGTTAGTAATTATGAAGTAATAGTAGTTGATGATGGATCTACGGATGGAACAACTGAATGGATAAAGAATAATAAAGCTAATTTCCCCCATGTAGTTCTATTTCAACAAGAACATGGAGGACCTGCCATTGGAAGAAATCTTGGGGTAATTAAATCAAAATATGAAATCATCATATTTATTGATAGTGATCTTATTGTTTTGGATGATTTTATTACTTCCCACGTAGAAAAATTACTTGCCTCTTGGAAAAAAAATAATAAAAAATGCTTTACCTATGGCTCTGTAATTAATACATCAAATTTTATAGATCCTCAGAGTGAAAAACATAAAATAATGGATACTTCTTTTGCTTATTTCGCTACTGGGAATGTTGCAATATCAAAAGAATTGATTTTAAGCGTTGGCTTATTTGATACTTCTTTTAGTCTTTATGGTTGGGAGGATTTAGAACTTGGAGAAAGATTAAAAAAAATAGGGACAAAATTAATAAAATGTCCAAATGCAGTAGGTTTTCATTGGCACCCACCATTTAACTGCGAACAAATAGAGTCATTAATAACTCAAGAAAAAGAGAGAGCAAAGATGGCTTTAGTGTTTTTTAGAAAACACCCAAATTTAAGGGTTAGATTTATGATTCAATTAACTCCTCTTCATAATTTGCTCTGGCAGATACTTTGTTTGGGAGGACTAATCAATGTTGCTAGAATCCTTCCTCTATTAAAATTTTTAGTAAATTTAAAAAGAAATAGACTTGCGCTTGAGATACTTAGGATTCCTCTAAATATGATTTACATGAAACAGTTAACTAAATCAAGATAAAAAACTTTTATAAATACGCATCGCTTGCTAGAATTATTTAAATTAAATCCGCACATCTGACAGTTTCGGGTGATTTATTTCTATAAATTCCCCGTTAGATGGAGGCTAACCCGAAACCCTTTTAAACTATGGCTGTTGTATCACTATCTGAAATGATGGAAGCTGGTGCTCATTTTGGGCATCAAACTAGACGTTGGAATCCCAAGATGTCTAAATATATTTATTGTGCAAGAAATGGAGTACATATAATTGATCTTGTGAAAACAGCATTGTGTATGAACAATGCTTATAAATGGACAAGAAACGCAGCAAAAAGTGGTAAACGGTTCCTATTCGTTGGAACAAAAAAACAAGCATCAGATGTAGTGGCCCAGGAAGCTACTCGATGTGGAGCTGCATATGTAAATCAAAGATGGCTGGGAGGCATGTTGACTAATTGGACAACAATGAAAGCTAGGATTGAGAGATTGAAGGATCTTGAAAGAATGGAAAGTAGTGGTTCAATAGCAATGAGGCCTAAAAAAGAAGCTGCAGTTTTAAGGAGAGAACTTGAAAGATTACAAAAATACTTAGGTGGACTCAAGGGTATGAGAAGATTGCCAGACGTAGTAGTCTTGGTTGATCAGAGAAGAGAATCTAATGCAGTACTTGAAGCTAGGAAATTAGATATTTCACTCGTATCAATGTTGGATACTAACTGTGATCCAGATTTATGTGAAGTTCCAATTCCATGTAACGATGATGCTGTTAGATCTGTTCAACTTATTTTAGGAAGACTTGCAGATGCTATAAATGAAGGCAGGAAGGGCTCTAACTCTGAAAGAAAAAATTAAATTCTAATTTAAAGCTTACTAATTACTATTTTTTATTACTTCAATGGGAAACATTACAGCAAAACTTGTAAAAGATCTTAGAGATAAGACTGGTGCAGGAATGATGGATTGCAAAAAAGCACTTAACGAAACTGATGGAAATATTGATAAAGCTTTGGAATGGTTAAGAAAGAAAGGCATAGCCAGTGCTGAAAAGAAATCAGGAAGAGTTGCGGCTGAAGGTTCAATTGGTAGTTACATTCATACTGGATCAAGAGTTGGAGTTCTACTAGAGTTGAATTGTGAAACTGATTTTGTTGCGAGAGGTGATATTTTCCAATCTCTGTTGAAGGATGTTTCAATGCAAGTAGCAGCCTGCCCAAATGTTGAGTATGTTTCAATTGATGAAATACCCGAAGATGTTGTAGAAAAAGAAAAGCAGATAGAAATGGGGAGAGATGATTTATCTGGAAAACCAGAACAAATTAAAGAAAAAATAGTTGAAGGGAGAATTGCGAAAAGACTTAATGAGCTTGTTTTGCTTTCACAACCTTATATTAAAGATAGTTCTCTTACTGTTGAGGATCTAGTTAAACAAGCAGCAGCAAAAATCGGGGAAAATATCAAAGTAAGACGTTTTACAAGATATACATTGGGTGAAGGTATCGAAAAAAATCAGATGGACTTCGCTGAAGAGGTTGCATCAATGCAATCAAATTAGTCGCTAGAATGATTTGAATAATTCCAATAATTACTTAGACATAAATAAAATTAATACTCAATTAGAGAGAGCAGACATACAAAAAAGAGTATTAATTAGAAATATCTATAGGGAATATGAACTTTATCTTAATATCGTTAGAGATCTACTTTATATCTCTGTAGAAAAAGGGCTTAACCAAATTTATAGTTATCCAACAAATAATGATAATTTCTTAAATGAAAAACAATTTTTCAGTCTCTTTGAAAAAAAAATAAGTAGGCTTATTAATACGAATTTGCCCTTATTAACTGTAGAACAATTGCAAATAAATGAAAATGAAAAAAATATAAATAAGGAAATTAATTTTAATAGATTAGATAGTTCCATAAAAAAAAAGGATGACCAAAAAGAAAACTTTGAATATGAAGATGGTTTCCAATTAGAAGAACCCATTCTGTTCGAGATTAGTAATGATGTTTCAAATACTTCTGAATATTATCAAGCTGATAATAAAGAGAAATTCGCGTCAATTGATTTAGATAATAACGACCATGATTACTTTTTTATCTAATAACAATCTTATTGAAAATACAGGAGTTGAAAAACAATTTATTTCCTCCCTTCTTGAATTAATAGGTGAAGTAAAGGTTGAAAATGTAAGACATTCAGAAAAAGAAAATATCAATCAAATGGAGAGTTCACCCAAAAATCAGATTCTTAAAAATTTTGATTTAATAGACAAATCGTTGGAAAATTTACTATTGAATCTTTCATATAAGATTAACCAAGAATTATTTAAGGTCAATCTAATAAAAAAGATGATATCTAAAGATTCCTTTGATTACTTAATTACCAAAAATTTGATGATAAAACATCCATATCCTTTTGTTATTAATTTCGAATTCAACTTAAATCGGTCATCATTAAAAGTTAATGATCTTCCAAGTTTTATTTTCTTTAATATATCTATTGTTGAGTTAGAGTTTCAAAATTTAAATCTTTCTATTCAAAGGAATAAAATAAATGAGCTAAAAAATCAATTTCAGCGTTTGATTAAAAAAGAGACATACTGGGGTCAAAAAGAAATAACTTTTAATAAAATACGTTGAAAAAATAACTCTTTTTCAAATTTGACTATTAGCGGGCAAAACAATAATAAATTAATTAAAGATTGGATAAGACCTCTTCAAAAGTCTCTAACTATTGAAACTGAAAACAAATTTATTAATACTCTGGGAAGAGAAAAATATTTTAGTGATTATTTGCATGAATCATTGAAAAAACTAGATTATCTAAATCTCTCAGACGAATATTTGAAGATATTTAATGAATTTTCCAAAAAATTTAATAACTATAATAAATTAGATGAGAATCAAAGAAAAAGGTTAATTATAGATACAAGAAAAAATCTTTATAAACTTGGTAAAACTTTAGAAATTGAAAATTACAGTAGTATTTCTAATAAAGTTATTCTGCATAAAGCCTATTCAGGTTTGTCTTTTGATTCAGATATTTCATTAATTAAAAATGTAGGAAAAGTTTATAAAAATAAGCTTAATGAATTAGGGATTTTTCATATAAAGGATCTAATTAATTATTTCCCGCGAACATATCTAGACTATACAAATAGAGTTAAGATAAGGAACCTAAAACCAGATAATTTATATACGTGCATCGCAAGTCTTAAAAGATTTTATATGCATAAGAGTAAAAAGAATAATAATTTATCAATAATGAATTTTGTAGTTTCTGATGAAACGTCTTCAATAAAGGTTACGAAATTTTTTATAGGAAGAAGATTTAGATCTTACTCCTTCTTTGCAACTCAAAAATCTTTGTATACTCCTGGCACCAAATTAGCAATTTCCGGTAAAGTTAAAATGACAGAATATGGAAAAACTTTTGTAGATCCTCAGATTGAAATTCTAAAGGATAACAATGATAATTTTAATTTTTCAGGAAAAATATTACCCTTGTATTCATTAGGTGAATCAGTATCAAATATGAGTTTTATAAAACTTATGAAAAATGTACTAATTTATGCAAAGCAATATCCAGAAATTTTAAATAAAAAGCAACTTGATTCATTATCCCTATTATCAAAAGGAGAGTCTTTGATTAATATTCATTTTCCACCAACTCAACAGGCACTTGTTGAGTCAAAAAAACGTTTGGTTTTTGATGAGTTGTTCTTACTGCAAATAAAGTTCCTGCTTAGAAAAAGAAAGACACAAAAAAATGTATCTGCCCAACAATTACCTCAAAAGAAATCTTTACTAAAAGAATTTTTAGAAACCTTCCCTTTTGAATTAACAAAATCTCAAGTAAATGTTTTAAATGAAATTAAGAATGATTTATCTAATCCCGCGCCAATGTCTAGATTGCTTCAGGGAGATGTAGGAAGTGGTAAAACTATAATTGCAATAGCATCTCTTTTAATTGTCATTGAAAAAAATCTGCAGGGTGCATTTATGGTCCCAACTGAGGTATTAGCAGAACAACATTATAAAAATTTATTAAAATATTTGCCCCCCCTTTTAGTTTCTGTTGAACTTCTGACTGGGAATACTCCCCAAAAAAAGAGAAAAGAAATTCTCTCGAATTTGAAAAATGGATTAGTTGATATTATCGTTGGTACTCATGCATTATTTGAGGATAAAGTCATCTTTAATTCATTAGGGATGGTCGTAATTGATGAACAACATAGGTTTGGAGTAACTCAAAGAAATAGATTACTTAATAAAGGAGAAAATACTAATTTGTTATCAATGACAGCAACACCAATTCCAAGAACTCTTGCTCTTTCCATTTATGGTGATTTAGATATAAGTCAAATTACAGAACTTCCTCCCGGGAGAATTCCTATAACTACAAAAATTATTGCAGAAGATGATTTGACTAACTTGTTCAAGATTGTTAAGGATGAAATCAACAAAGGAAAGCAAGCTTATGTGATTTTGCCACTTATAGAAGATTCAGAAAAAATGAATTTAAGCTCGGCAAAGAAAACATTCAAACATTTATCAGAAGAGGTCTTTTTTAACAAAAAAGTTGGATTATTACATGGCAAATTAAGTTCACAAGAAAAGAATGAAGTAATTAATTCTTTTTTAAAGAATAAAATTAATATATTGGTTTCAACCACAGTAATTGAGGTTGGCATTGATGTGCCTAACGCCACAATTATGATTATTTATAATTCGGACAGATTTGGATTGTCCCAGTTACATCAATTAAGGGGGAGAGTTGGTAGAGGATCAACAAAATCTTTTTGTTATCTGGTAACCCCCGATAAATATGGATTAGATAATAAAAGACTTTGTGTTTTGCAAAAATCTAATGATGGCTTTTATATCGCTGAAAAAGACTTGGAACTTAGAGGACCAGGCCAGATTTTAGGATATAGACAATCCGGATTGCCTGATTTTGTACTGGACAATTTACCTAACAATAAATTTCTGATTGATAAGGCTCGTGAAGAGGCTATTAAGATTGTTAGTGATGATCCCAATTTAAAAGAAAATATTGTTTTAAGGAATATACTTTTTGATAATTCTGATAATAAATTCATTCACGATTTCTTAAATTGAAAACTATCGTTGAAATTTTTGATATATATGTCACCATAAATCAATTGCAAATTTCAATTGAAAATTTGGAATAAAATACCAATTAAAGATAATGGAGATAAATTAATAGCTATACCTAGCTGCCTAAAGTTTTTAGATCCCCACCCTTACTTTCATTTAGGAGCCCCTTACAAAGATAAAACTTCTATTTGGAAATTAAGAGAGGAGGTTGTAAACAGATTATTAAAAGTAAATGATTATTTGCTATCAAAGAGTAGTTTTAACCTTTTAATTTATGACAGTTGGCGACCTTTAGAAGTCCAGGAATTTATGTTTAAAAGAGCATTTTTATTAGAGTGTGAAAAATCTGATATTGATATTTCTCTTGAAAATATAAAATCATATCCATCTATTTTAAAAAAAGTTGAAAAATTTTGGGCATATCCTTCTCATGACACTAGGTGTCCTCCCCCTCATTCAACTGGGGGTGCATTGGATGTTTGTTTATCAGATAAAGACGGAAATCTTGTTGAAATGGGAAGCATGGTTGATCAAATGGACGAGACCTCAAATCCTTATTTTTATGCAAATATTAAGAATGAAGGAGCAATTATTTGGAATAGTAGAAGAAATTTATTAAGGGAAATTATGACTAAATTCGGATTTGCTCAACATCCTAATGAATGGTGGCATTTTAGTTATGGTGATCAATTATGGGCTTGGAAGAATAAAAAAGCAAATGCCCTCTATGGAAAAATTTAAATTCTATTGATTTTCATTTAGTAAATTTAATATAAAATTTTCATCTTGAGTATTTATAAAATCTCCGAAATCCAAATCCAAATTACTCTTCCAATTATCAAATAATGGTTGAAGAGTTTTTTCTAAATCGTTAAGCTCCATTCTTTGTAAAAAAGGTTTAGCAAGCCTTTGTAGATTTTTACTTCCCCCCAACCATAATTGGTATTTGTTTTGCCCACTTCCAACAAGTGCTAATTCGGCCATATATGGCCTGGTACATCCATTCGGACATCCTGTCATTCTGAATAATATTGTCTTTTGTATTTTTAGATCTAATAGTAAATTTTCAATCCTTTTTAGTACATCAGGTAATATTCTTTCAGCTTCAGTCATTGCAAGACCACAAAGTGGTAAAGCAGGACAAGCTAAAGCGTGTCTTTGTATCTCATTGATGTTTTCTAAATTTTCGTATCCAATTTTTGATAGAGATTTTTGGATTTCACCTTTGTTTTTATTTGGGATATTACAAAGTAAAATATCTTGATTAGGTGTGAGCCTTAAATCTAAATTATATTTTTTAACAATACTTGTGATGGTATTCTTCTTCTCTCCAGATAATCTTCCTGATAATAAAGGTAAACCTACGAAATGGGAGGTTTTATTTTGTTTATGCCAACCTAGGTAATCAATAAGAACCTTATCAGGTTCTTTTCTGATTTTTTTAATTTCTTTTTTGAAATATTTATCAGAAAGTATCTTTTTGAACCATTTAATACCTTTTCTATGAAGAAGATATTTCATCCTTGAATTTTTTCTTGATTTTCTATCACCATAATCTCTTTGAATAGCCACAATGCTTTGTATTAATTCATAAATATCAGGTTCTTCAACATATCCAAGTGGATCTGCAATTCTTGCAAAGGTCTCCTCATTATTATGTGTACGACCCATACCACCTCCAACATAGAAGTTGCATCCTTCTAAGTTTCCCTCTTTAGAAGTAAAGGCAACTATTCCTATGTCATTGGTAAGAAGATCAACAGAATTGTCCCCAGGAACTGTCACGGCACATTTGAATTTTCTGGGTAAATAAGTTGAACCATAAAGAGGTTCATCTTTTATTCCACTAAAAACATTATCTTTAAATTGGAGCTTCCTAATTGCTTCAATATCTGCATCAGGCTTTATGGTGTACTCTAAATCTCCATCAGCCCAAAGTTCTAAAAAAGTGCCTTGGCCAGCCATTGGGGTAAGAAGATCTGCAACTTTTTTTGCCAATGCTCTTGCAATATTGTAATCTGGCAAATCAAATGGAGCCGCAGGGGCCATAACATTTCTATTAATGTCTCCACATGCAGCTAATGTGGAGCCCATTGAATTTACAATTGTTTGAATTACTTCCTTTAGGTTCTCCTTTCTGATTCCATGCATTTGAAAAGCTTGTCTTGTAGTGGCCCTAAGTGTTCCATTACCTAGTTTGTCAGATAATTCATCTAATGCTAAAAATAATTTCCCAGGGACTTCTCCGCCGGGATTTCTTAACCTAAGCATCATTTGCCAATCTTTACTTTTTCCGGGCCTTCTATTTTCCCTGTTATCTTGTTGATAGCTACCATGAAATTTTAATAACTGAACTGCATCATTAGTAAAATGATCACTTTCATTCATTAATTCTGAAGAAAGTGGTTCCTTAAGAAATTGGCTACTTTTTTTAAAATTTTCAAATTTAGAGACTTCAAGTCCATTTGCTAAACAAACAGTCTCTTCCTTTGCAGAATCTTTTTTCTTTTTTACTTTCTCAACCTTGATCAAAGGACCATAACATATCTCTTTTTATACATTAGCGAAAAGCTTATTTAACTGGTAGTAAATTATAGTAAGTGAAGTCATATTTTTTTCTTGTCTAAATATTTACTTGAAATAGGAACAGAAGAGTTGCCCGCAAAATTTTCTCATTCTGTTCTAGAGCAATTTAAATCTCTAATAGAATTTGAATTGGATAAAAGGTTAATCAAATTCGAACAAATAGTTGTTACCTCCACACCAAGGAGGATAGTTCTACTTCTTGAAGGTTTAGTTGATTATGCAGAAGATAAGATAATAGAAAGAAAAGGGCCTAAAGCAAATTTAGCTTATTTAAATGGATGTCCTACTAATGCGGCTTTAGGATTTGCTAATAGCTTAGATATAGATGTAGGTGAGCTAGAAATAAAAAACACAGAAAAGGGTGATTTTGTCTTTGGAAAGAAAATTGAGAAAGGACTTTCAACAAAAATTTCTTTGTCTTCGATTATCCCAAAATTAGTAAAGAGTCTTCAAGGTCCTCGATTTATGAAATGGGGGGGGTGGGAATATAAAATTTTCTAGACCTATTAGGTGGATTGCTTCTATTTATAATGATGAAATTCTTGATTTTGAATTTGATGAATGTGATCCAAAAATCAAAATAAGTAATATAACAAAAAGTCATAGATTAATTAATCAAGTTTTAGAAGTTCAGAATCCTGATGAATTTTTTGAATTATTGAAACGAAATAGAGTAATAGCTATTCGAAAAGAAAGAAAAGAAAAAATTGAAAGTTTAATAAATCAGGCATCTAAATCTTTAAATCTGAAACCTGACCTTTCAGAAGGATTACTAAATGAACTAACTGATTTAGTTGAATGGCCAGACTTAATTATTGGCAAATTTAGTAATGAATTTCTTGATCTTCCGGTTGAAGTTCTCTCAACAGTTATGAAAATTCATCAGAGATACGTTCCTCTTTTATTTAAAAACAAAAGTTTTTCTAAACTAGATTTAAGCTCTGAAAAAAATATTAGTACAACTTTCTGCGTTATTTCAAATGGTCTTGAAGAATCAAATAATAATATTGCTAAAGGGAATGAGAAAGTATTAAGGGCAAGGTTTTCAGATGCGAAGTTTTTCGTAGAAAGTGACAAAAAAGTTGCTTCAATAGAAAGAAATGAAAAGCTTAAATCTGTTTCATATTTAAAAGGACTTGGAAATATATTTCAGAGGGTAGAAAGGATAGAGGAAGTTACAAAAAAAATTCTTAAATTTTTAAATGATAAGTCTTTAGAAGAAAAAAAAATAATAGAAGCTGCTAAATACTGTAAAAACGACTTATGTAGCGAAATTGTTTACGAATTCTCTGAGCTGCAAGGAATAATGGGTGGTAAATATCTTAAATATGAGGGATTTAGTGAGGATGTTTGCTTGGCTGTCGCTGAACATTATTTACCTTCTTTTTATAAAGATGCTTTACCCTCCACAAAATATGGTGCAATAATTTCCATAGCAGATAAGGTCGAAACTTTAATAAGTATATTTATTTCTGGGAAACGTCCTAGTGGATCATCTGATCCTTATGCTTTAAGAAGAAATTTGAATGGAGTGATTAAAATAATTTGGGATTATGAACTTGATTTACCTTTAGATAAATTATTCAAAGAACTTATTGATTTTTGGAAAATCGTATTTCCGAATTTAAACTTCTCAAGAGAAACCATACTTAATGATTTAAATGAATTTTTAGTTCAAAGAATTGTTAGTCATCTAGAAGAAATATCACTAAGTAAAGAATTAATAAAGGCCGTTTGTTCTTCTGATGAATTGTCTCAAAAAAGAGTAATGAATATTGTTGATCTTAAAAATAGAATTAATTCTATTATCAATTTTAACGAAAAGGATAATTTTGTTGAAATCCAGAAAGTAATTACTAGGGTAAGCAAATTAGCAAATAAGAGTGATATTTCAAGAGACGTTCTCTCAACAAGAGATTTTGTAAACACAAAACTTTTTGAAAAAGATTGTGAATTCAAAGTTTTTAAATTTATTGGAGAATTAGAAAAACTTTTTTCAGAAGGTTATTGCAATTATTTGGAACTTCTAAATTTGTTTGAGATTAATGTAAACACTATCGAGGATTTATTTGATAATGAAAAGGGAGTCCTAATAATGTCAGAGGATTTAAAAATAAGAAATAATAGACTCAATTTGTTGAGCTTAATTAGAAATTATTCTCTAAAAATTGCCGACTTTACACTTTTGAACTCTTAACTTTAATTCCTCCCTTTATTGAATAATTTTCTAGCATTTTTTCTACCTCTTTATTTTCCCTAACAGCACTATCAACGGGTTTATATTTTAGAGGCGCTAGGGCTTTCCCTCTTAAAATCGAACCAAGTGTAAGCATCGTAATTTTAAGTTGCTGTAATGGTTTCATAGAGACAACTCTTTTGTATAAGTAACTATCAAAAGTAAGTCTTTGAACATCCATGTCATCACACATCTCAACAAAGGCTTCTCTAGCAGAATCATTTCTGTAGAAAATATTTTGAAGGATTTCTAGCACCTTATAAGTTGTGCCATATTTTTTATCCCATTTTTTAAGATAGTTTTTTAAATCTTTTTCTGATGGAATTACTTGACCATTTTTTGATGCTTCAACAATTTCTTCAGCACACATTCTTCCGCTTTTTGCAGCAAAATAAATACCCTCCCCAGAACTTTTCGTAACATAACCAGCTGCATCACCAACCAATGCCATTCTCCCAACTACCCTTCTTGGCCTTGGATGCTCTGGAATAGGGTGAGCTTCTACCTTTATTACTTCACCATTAACAAGTCTTTTCTTTGCCCTATTTCTTACACCCTCTTGAAGTCCTTTAATTAATGACTGATTCTTTTGCATAGTTCCTGTGCCCACAGCAACATGATCATATTTAGGAAATACCCACCCATAGAAATCAGGAGAAACATCAGTTCCAACATACATTTCAGCTAGATCTTCGTAGTAACTCATTTCTTCTTTAGGCAATTTAATTCTTTCCTGAAATGCTATAGCAACTTTGTAATCACCTGCATCCATTGCTTTTGCGACTCTGCTATTGGCTCCATCAGCTCCGATCAAAAGGTCTACAGTAAGCTCTTTTAGTTCCCCTTTTTTATCTCCATTCGTAAAATCTGAGTAGGAAAGCTTATATGGCCCTTGATTATTATCGCCAGTATCAATAGAAGTAACTAATCCATTTATTAATGTAGCACCAAGATCTGATGCTCTGTTGCGCATAAAGGCATCCATAACTTCTCTTCTACACATCCCAATAAACTCATTATCACTTTTCTCATAAACTCTATCTAAACTTATATCTACTTCTCTATTTGATGGAGATATCATTCTCATATGCCTTACTTTTCTATCAATAATTGACTCAGGTAAATCAAATTCTTCGACCATGCAAAGTGGAATTGCTCCTCCACATGGTTTCGCATTATCTAATTTTCTCTCGAAGAGCCAAGTTTTTATTCCAGCTTTAGCAAGTATTTCTGCCGCACATGAACCACTTGGGCCTCCACCAATAACAGCTACCCTCAACATATGAAAAAAAAATAATACTGTATATAAAAACTACATCTTTTTTGCTTATAAAAGTGCATTTCTTAAAATAATAGTTAATATCGAAATATCTTTTCCAAATTCACTTCTAAATATTGGAACTTAACAAAGATATCGATCAACTTGATATACCACTCGCCAAAAGAACTTACCTAAATAATCCAAATTCAACATTATTAAAAAAACTATTAATATTTTCTCCATTTCTTTTTCTTATCTTTTCTGTCGCTGCATTGCGATTAATTAAAAATATAGAAATAGGATCTCTTGATAATCTCAATTTTCAGGCTCAGATAAATCACGACCATAGAATTTTAGGTCATTTACCCTATGCGGAAATTTCTAAGGAGAAACTAGTTTTTATTGAGCCAAATATTGAAGTTCATATTGATATGCGTGATTCTCTTTTAAAAATGAGAGAGGAAGCGAAAAAGGATGGAATATATTTGGTATTCTTAAGTGGTTATAGATCAATAAATTTGCAGAAAGATATCTTTTATTCTCTTAAATCAATAAGAAATCAAGAAGCTTCAGAAAGAGCTAGAGTTTCAGCACCACCAGGATATTCTGAACATAGTACTGGTTTTGCAATTGATATCGGTGATGCTACTCAAAGAGAAACAGACTTTGAAACAGAATTCGAAAATACTAAAGCCTTTAGATGGTTAAAAAAGAATGCAGCTAAATTTCATTTTAAGTTATCCTTTGACAAAGGTAATAAATACATTGATTACGAACCTTGGCATTGGAGATATGAGGGATCAATTGAAGCTTTAAAAGTTTTTGAAAGTTCAAATAGAAAATCATAAATCTAATTCATTAATTTAATTATTCAACATGATTATGTTTTTCAAAGTCTTGAAGAGAAAATTCTCATAATAAGCATTCTTTGAGTTAGCCTTAATAAAGTTAATCTACTATTTATATAAATTTTATAAATGTCATCCTCGATAAAAGAAATTAGGAATGTTGCAATTATTGCCCACGTAGATCATGGGAAGACAACTCTTGTGGACGCTTTGTTATCTCAATCAGGAATTTTTAGAGACAATGAAGTTATCCCTACATGCGTTATGGATTCGAATGACCTCGAAAGAGAAAGAGGAATAACAATACTCTCAAAAAATACTGCAGTTAACTACAAAGATACCAGAATTAATATTATTGATACACCAGGACATGCTGATTTTGGGGGAGAAGTCGAGAGGGTTTTGGGAATGGTTGATGGTTGTCTGCTTATCGTTGATGCAAATGAGGGGCCGATGCCTCAAACAAGATTTGTTTTAAAAAAAGCATTAGAAAAAGGACTTAGGCCTATAGTTTTTGTAAATAAAATTGACAGACCAAGAGTGGTACCAGAAATAGCAATTGATAAGGTATTGGATTTGTTTTTAGAATTAGGCGCTGATGATGATCAATGTGATTTTCCTTATCTTTTTGGGAGCGGCCTATCTGGTTTCGCAAAAGAAGAGATGGAATCTAATAGTGATAATATGATGCCCCTTTTTGAAGCTATTATCAGACATGTTCCTCCTCCAGTGGGCGATGCGAATAAGCCTCTTCAGTTACAAATAACTACTTTGGACTATTCCGATTTCTTAGGAAGAATTGTTATTGGAAAAATTCATAATGGAACAATAAAAAATGGTCAACAAGCTAGTCTAATTAAAGAAAATGGAAAAACTATTAAAGGTAAGGTTAGTAAACTACTGGGATTCGAAGGGTTACAAAGGATTGATATAAATGAAGCATTCGCAGGAGATATCGTTGCCGTTTCTGGTTTCGATGACGTCAATATTGGAGAGACCATAGCATGTCCAGATTCTCCTCATCCACTTCCATTAATTAAAGTTGATGAGCCTACTTTAAATATGACTTTTGTTGTTAACGATTCTCCATTTGCGGGTAAAGAAGGGAAATTTGTTACGAGTAGGCAATTAAAAAATAGATTAGAAAGGGAACTTTTAACAAATGTTGCCCTGAGGGTCGAAGAAACTGATTCTCCTGATAGGTTCTCTGTCTCAGGGAGAGGAGAATTACACTTAGGCATCTTGATTGAAACTATGAGAAGAGAGGGTTTTGAGTTCCAAATATCGCAACCTCAAGTAATTTTTAGAGAAATTGATAATGTTGAATGTGAGCCTATAGAGACTTTGGTCTTAGATGTGCCTGAAGTATCCGTTGGTTCGTGTATAGAGAAACTTGGTTCGAGAAAGGCTGAAATGAAAAATATGCAAACAAGTTCAGATGGGAGAACTCAATTAGAATTTCTCGTCCCATCAAGAGGATTAATTGGATTCCGTGGTGAATTTGTCCGGATAACAAGAGGCGAAGGCATTATGAGTCACTCATTTTATGAATATAAACCCAAAACAGGAGATTTTGAAACTAGGAGAAATGGAGTCCTTATAGCTTTTGAGGAGGGTGTGGCAACATTTTATGCATTAAAGAATGCAGAAGATAGGGGAGTCTATTTCATTAAACCTGGAGTTAAAGTTTATAAGGGAATGATAATTGGGGAGAATAATCGACCTCAAGATCTTGAGTTGAATATATGTAAAACTAAGCAGTTGACAAATATGAGGTCTGCTGGAGCAGAAGAACTTGATACTTTGCAGTCGCCTGTTGATATTACTCTTGAAAGAGCGCTCGAATATATTGGCCCAGATGAAATGCTAGAGGTAACTCCTGATTCAATAAGAATGCGAAAAATAAATAAAAAGAAAAAAAATTAAAAATTAGTTTTATGAACGAAGAAAGTACAAAAAGTTTTCAAGATTCCCTTTTTAATGCTTTAAATCTTTTTAACAATCATGAATGGTATGAGGCTCATGATGCTTTCGAAGAAATTTGGAATACTGTTGATGGCGACGAAAGACAAGTTATCCAAGGAATCTTGCAAGTATCCGTCTCACAGTTTCATTTAAGTAAGGGTAATTTAAACGGAGCTACTATTTTGTTAGGTGAAGGTTTAGGTAGGATAAAAACTAGAACCAAGATTAATTTAGGTGTTGATCTTGAATCCTTCTGCCAATGTTTGGAAAATTTATTGAGGAAATTACAATACAAAGAAATTTTAAATGAGAACGATAGACCTTTTTTGAAACCTCTTTCATGAATATGAATATATCCTTTTCTTTAATTAAATTTTTGTTTTTTATTGCATTATTTTTTCATGAAAATAAGAAAACTATTCGATATCAAGAAAGATGAACCTAAAAATTCATAATGTATCACTATCAATTAAAGGAAGATTAATCGTAAATGATGTTTCCATAACCGTAAATCCAGGTGAAGTTGTCGGTTTGATGGGACCTAATGGTGCTGGCAAAACTACCACTTTTAATCTTGCAGTTGGGAATATAAAACCTGATAAAGGGGAAGTTTTAATGAATGGCAAAAATATAACCAATCTTCCTCTTCCAATTAGATCAAGACTTGGGTTAGGTTATTTAACTCAGGAGCCGAGCATATTTAGAGATCTCACTGTTAAGGAAAATATAGATTTGGCTTTGCAAAATTCATCTTATAGTCGAGCGGCAATTAGAAATAGAAGAGAACAATTAATTAATGAATTTAATTTGAATAACTTTGTAGATAATTATGGTTATCAACTTTCAGGAGGAGAGAGGAGGAGGTGTGAAATAGCGAGAGCTCTAACTGTAGGTAGAAAAGGGCCTAAATATTTATTATTAGACGAACCTTTTGCTGGAATAGATCCTCTAGCTGTTAATGATTTAAAGAAACTAATTCTTAAATTAAGTGGAGATGGGGTAGGGATTCTTATTACAGACCACAATGTAAGGGAAACCCTTTTAATTACTAACAAGTCGTATGTATTAAGTGAAGGAAAAATTTTAGCCTTCGGTTCATCAAGTGAATTAGCAGATAATCGAATAGTCAAAAAGTATTATTTAGGAGATAATTTCAAACTTTGAAATCCTTTTGGAAAATAAATTAAAACTTTATTATTAAAGATTTACTCATATAAGAGTGATTTAAATTATTATTTATTTGTCATTAAATACTAAAACTGGAAAAATTTCTAGAAATGATATTAGATAATTTTTTTAAAAATTTAATATACGAACCGGTTTCAGTTTTAGGTCTTTTAGTCTTTTATATTTTATTAGTTAATTTACCAATATCTTTAGTTGCAGTTTTCCAAAAAAAGTCTTTTTTTACTGTAAGAGTACTAACGATCCTTGTAAATTTATTAATTACATTGCAATTACTTTTTAGGTGGTCAGTTTCAGGACATTTCCCAATTAGCAATTTGTATGAATCTCTCTATTTCCTTACTTGGGGTATCACATTAGGTCAACTATTGGTTGAAAGAGAATACCAAGCTCCAATCATTCCATTAATTGCCATACCTGTTGAGTTACTTACTGTTGCATTTGCCTGTTTTGTTTTGCCCGAAGATTTGAAATTATCATCCAACTTGGTTCCTGCTTTAAGATCTAGTTGGTTAGTTATGCATGTTAGTGTCGTAATGCTTAGTTATGCGGCATTAATAATAGGTTCTTTACTTTCAGCTTCTGTTTTGTTTATCAATAAAAATAAGCCGCTTCAAATTAGAAGTAGCTCTACAGGTATAGGAGGATTTAAAATTTCAAATAGCTATCCCGTAAATAATTTAGTTGAACCTATTGAATTTTCTCATTCAGAAGAATTAGATACATTAAGTTATCGTTCTATATTGGTAGGCTTTGTTCTTTTGACTCTCGGTTTAATTTCAGGTGCAGTTTGGGCTAATGAGGCATGGGGCACATGGTGGAGTTGGGATCCAAAAGAAACATGGGCATTTATCTCATGGTTGTTTTATGCCGCTTATCTGCACATGAGAATAAGCAAGGGTTGGCAAGGACGCAAACCAGCGTTATTAGCATCTACAGGCTTTTTAGTTGTTTTAGTATGTTATTTAGGAGTTAATTTTTTAGGAATAGGTTTGCATAGTTATGGATGGATATTTGGGTGATTTGCTAATTTTCCAGAATATTTATTGAGGTTCTGAAAGAACATTCCCTTTTTGTGCTTCTTGTGCAACTTTTCTCAAGTCATCACATCCTTCTTTTAATGTTGGGTAAGCAAACATTCCGCTACCTGCAATAAAACAATTAGCACCAGCATCGGCACATTGTGAAATAGTCCAATTTGCTTTTATTCCTCCATCAACTTCAATGTCGACATTCAAGTTTTTTTGGATAATAAAGTTTCTTATTTCTCTTATTTTATTAAGCATTGTTGGGATATAAGCTTGTCCACCAAAACCTGGATTAACTGTCATAACCAAAACATGATCAACCATATCCATAATGTTTTTAATCATTTCAAATGGAGTATGAGGGTTTAATGCAACAGAAGGAGATCCTCCTAGGTCTCTGATCTTTCCAAGAACTCTATGTAGATGAATATTAGCTTCTGCATGAGCTATAACCACTCCTGGTTCTCCATTTGCTCCTTTTGTCGCATTAACATAAGATTCAAGCATTGTTTCACAATTGTATTGACTCACCATTAATTGAGTTTCAAAAGGTACATTGCAATATTTCCTGCAAGCAGCAATCATTTCAGGACCGAAAGTAAGATTTGGCACGAAATTCCCATCCATTACATCAAATTGAATTCTATCTACCCCAGCTTCCTCTAGCTCTTTAACACAACTCCCCATATTTGCCCAATCTGCTGGTAAAACGGAAGGGATTATTTGAATTGGTCTATTAACACCATCTAAATTTGTTTGATTTGACTCAGTCATTTAATTTTTAAAATATTTAATAAAGATACTATATTTAGTTGTTTATTCCTAATTTCAAGTCACGGCCTGATAAAGTAACAGCTGTAAAGAGTTAAAAAAAGCTTACCAGCATAATAATTCTCATAAAAAATTACATGTTTTATGAGATCATACTCAAAACCTTTTAGAAAATCCTCAAAAATTTAATTGTGAATCAAACTTTAATTCAAGAAATTCTCGAAGTTGTCGAGCAAGCAGCAATTGCCTCAGCAAAACTAACAGGCCTTGGTCAAAAAGATGAAGCTGATGCGGCAGCCGTTGAAGCAATGAGATTGCGTATGGGCAAAATTGAAATGAAAGGGAAAATTGTTATTGGAGAAGGTGAAAGAGATGAAGCACCTATGCTTTATATAGGTGAAGAAGTCGGGAGTGGAAGTGGACCGGGGGTTGATTTTGCAGTAGATCCTTGTGAAGGGACTAATCTTTGTGCAAATAATCAGAGAGGTTCTATGGCGGTTTTAGCTGCTTCAGATACGGGTGGCCTTTTTAATGCTCCTGATTTTTACATGAACAAATTAGCAGCTCCTCCTGCTGCTAAAGGGAAAGTAGATATTAGAAATTCAGCTACTGAAAACTTGAAAATACTTAGTGATTGCTTGGATCTTTCTATTGATGAACTTACTGTTGTCGTAATGGATAGAGCTAGGCATAAAGATTTAATTAAAGAGATTAGAGGATGTGGTGCAAAGGTACAACCAATTTCTGATGGTGATGTTCAAGCTGCGATTGCTTGTGGTTTTGCAGGAACTGGAACACATTGCTTGATGGGTATAGGCGCAGCTCCAGAAGGTGTTATTTCGGCTGCTGCAATGAGAGCTTTAGGGGGACACTTTCAAGGACAACTAGTTTATGATCCAGCAATTGCTCAAACTTCTGAATGGGCTGATTACACAAAAGAAGGAAACATAAAACGTCTAAATGAAATGGGAATAACCGACATAGATAAAATCTATGAAGCTAACGAATTAGCATCAGGAGAAAATGTTGTTTTTGCTGGTAGTGGAATAACTGATGGATTATTATTTGATGGGGTTAAATTTGAAAAGGATTGTGTTAGAACAAGCAGTCTAGTAATTAGTACATTAGATAGTACTGCAAGATTCACAAATACTGTTCATATAAAAGATGGTGCAAAGAGTATCAGCCTTAAATAATTCACTTGTAATTCTATGCATATTGTTGTCGTCGGACTAAGTCATCGCACGGCACCTGTTGAAGTGCGTGAGAAATTAAGTATTCCTGACCAATCTATAACAGAATCATTGAAGGCATTAAAAGCTTTCTCTGATGTTTTAGAGGTATCAATTTTAAGTACTTGTAATAGGCTAGAAATATATGCGCTAGTAAAGGATAAAAATACTGGTATTTCATCTATAAAAGAATTTATATCAGATTATTCTGGAATTATTTTTGAAGATTTAAATCCACATCTTTTTTGCTTTAGACAAGAAGATGCAGTTTTGCATTTAATGAAAGTCTCGGCAGGACTCGATAGCCTCGTTTTAGGTGAAGGACAAATCCTTTCGCAGGTAAAAAAAATGATGAGGTTAGGTCAAGAGAATCAATCTACTGGACCAATTCTTAATAGATTATTAACTCAATCAGTTAGTACTGGGAAAAAAGTAAGATCCGAAACAAATTTAGGAACTGGAGCTGTGTCAATCAGTTCAGCAGCGGTAGAACTAGCTCAATTAAAAATTGGACAAGAAAAAGGTTTCGATAATCTTGTAAGTTTGGAATCAGAAAATGTTCTTGTAGTTGGCGCCGGACGAATGAGTAGACTTTTAATAACTCATTTGAAATCAAAAGGATGTCATAAACTTATCCTTTTAAATAGAAATATTGATAGAGCATTAAATCTTGCTCAAGACTTCCCTGATTTAGAGATTGTTTGTAAAGGTTTAAACGAATTAGAAGAAAACATATCATTATCTTCGCTTGTTTTTACCAGTACTGCTTCTGAAGAGCCAATTATTGATCTCACAAAAATTGAAAAAATAAATTTGAGTAACAGACTTAAATTTATTGATATTGGTGTACCGAGAAACATATCTAATGATGTCAAACAACATGAATTTGTAAAATCATTTGATGTTGATGACTTACAAGAGGTCGTTTCAAGAAATCAAGAATTTAGACAGAAAATAGCAAAGGAAGCGGAATCTTTAGTAGAAGAAGAAAGGATCATTTTTCTAGAATGGTGGGCAAGTTTAGAGGCCGTTCCAGTAATTAATAAACTTAGATCAGATTTGGAGTTAATTAGAAAAGAGGAATTGCAAAAAGCACTTAGTAGGATGGGACCAGATTTTTCGGCTCGAGAAAGAAAAGTTGTGGAAGCTCTGACTAAAGGAATAATTAATAAAATACTTCATACGCCGGTCACCAAGTTGAGAAGTCCTCAATCAAGAGAAGAAAGACAAGTTTCTTTGAAAATCGTTGAAAAATTGTTTTCTTTGGTAGAAGAGGATAAAAATAACTAACTTTTTTCGATTTATATTAAGTTTTTCCAGTGATTTATCGAAATACCTTTGTAAACTGACCATTTGTATTTCTAAATATGCCCATAATCAGTTACTTTAAGTAGTTGTATATCTACCTCCATTTGATTGAATGAAGCGTGTGTTGGCCATAATCCTCGGAGGAGGAAAAGGTTCTAGACTTTACCCTCTAACAAAAATGAGGGCTAAACCTGCTGTGCCATTGGCAGGTAAGTATCGTTTGATAGATATTCCGATAAGTAATTGTATAAATTCAGGCATTGAAAAAATGTACGTATTGACCCAGTTCAATAGTGCATCTCTTAATAGACATATAGGAAGAACATATAATTTAAATGGCCCTTTCGGCCAAGGATTTGTGGAGGTTTTAGCGGCACAACAGACTCCTGATAGTCCGAAGTGGTTTGAAGGTACTGCTGATGCTGTAAGAAAATACCAATGGTTATTTCAAGAATGGGATGTTGATGAATATTTAATATTGTCAGGTGATCAACTGTATAGAATGGACTACAGTTTATTTGTTCAACATCATAGAGATAATGGTGCTGATTTAACTGTTGCAGCTTTGCCTGTTGATGAAGCTCAAGCAGAAGGTTTTGGCCTAATGAGAACCGATGATGTAGGAAATATTAAAGAATTTAGTGAAAAGCCCACTGGAGAGAAGTTGAAGGCAATGGC
Source organism: uncultured Prochlorococcus sp. (assembly GCA_902572675.1). Classification (GTDB taxonomy): domain Bacteria; phylum Cyanobacteriota; class Cyanobacteriia; order PCC-6307; family Cyanobiaceae; genus Prochlorococcus_A. The sequence goes on from CACGGY010000005.1 coordinate 27,350, forward strand.
AGTAGATACTTCAAAATTTGGATTAAGTAAGGAGTCAGCTGCCGAAAAACCATACCTAGCCTCTATGGGTATTTACGTTTTTAGCAGAAATACTCTTTTCGATCTTCTAAATAAATTTCCCAATTATACAGATTTCGGTAAGGACATAATTCCAGAAGCCCTCAATAGAGGCGATACTCTTAAAAGTTATGTATTCGATGATTATTGGGAAGATATCGGCACCATTGGGGCATTCTTTGAGTCAAACCTTGCATTGACTGAGCAACCAAAACCTCCATTTAGTTTTTATGACGAGAAATTTCCAATTTATACTAGACCTAGATTTTTACCCCCTTCTAAACTTGTAGATGCTCAAATTACTGATTCAATTGTTTGTGAAGGTACAATCTTGAAGTCATGCAGTATTTTACATTGTGTTTTAGGTGTAAGAAGCAGGATTGAAAGTGACTCGGTTCTTGAGGATACTCTTGTTATGGGAGCGGATTTCTTTGAATCCCCTGAAGAGAGGATTGAATTAAGAAAAGGGGGCGGAACGCCTCTTGGAGTAGGTGAAGGGACTACTGTAAAAAGAGCAATTCTTGATAAGAATACAAGAATTGGTGATAATGTCGTGATTATTAATAAAGATCGAGTAGAAGAAGCAGATAAGCCAGAATTAGGCTTCTATATCAGAAATGGAATTGTTGTAGTAGTTAAAAATGCAACTATTGCAAACGGAACTGTTATTTAAGTCTTTTCCATCATTTTTCGCTGACATAAGTATTTTTTTTGAGCAATTTTGTTGAGTTGCAGGCACACTATATTTATTGAGTTTTTTAATTTTTTATGTCCAAGGCACATTTTGGTTTAATAGGTCTTGGTGTTATGGGCGAAAATTTAGTTCTTAACGCAGAGAGAAATGGATTTTCTAGTGTAGTTTTTAATAGGACTTACTCAAAAACCGAAGAATTTTTACAAGGTCGTGGCCTTGGGAAGAATATTGAAGGAGCTGAAACTCTTCAAGAATTTGTTAATAAGCTAGAGAGACCTAGAAGAATTCTAATGATGGTAAAAGCCGGGCCAGCAACAGATGCTGTCATTGATAATATTTCTGGATATCTTGAGGAAGGAGATTTATTAATAGATGGCGGTAACTCTCAATTTAAAGATACAGAAAGAAGGGTGAATACTCTTGAAAGTAAAAGTTTTGGATACATTGGGATGGGAGTCTCTGGTGGTGCTAAAGGAGCTCTAGAGGGCCCAAGTATGATGCCCGGTGGAACTAAGGCTTCATATGATGCAATAGAAAGCTTATTAACAAAAATGGCTGCCAAAGTTGAAGATGGACCATGTGTCGCATATGTTGGACCAGGAGGCTCAGGTCATTTTGTAAAAACTGTTCATAACGGAATTGAATATGGAATTGAACAAATACTTGCAGAAGCTTATGACCTTATGAAGAGAGTCAAAGGTATGAATGGACAACAGATGTCAGAGGTATTTGGTATTTGGAATAATACTGATGAATTAGCTTCTTATCTTGTTGAGATAACAGAGATTTGTCTAAATACAAAAGATGAGATAACTGGAGATGATGTCGTGGAAAAAATATTAGATAAAGCTGGCCAGAAAGGTACAGGTTTATGGA
>CACGGY010000006.1 GCA_902572675.1 uncultured Prochlorococcus sp.
GGCTGATCTAAATAAGTTCGAGGTTGAAGATCTTGATAGAGTCAATGGTATTAATAATTCATACGCAAATTTAAGATTATTTGGTCATAGTGAAAATGATGTAATAGTTACTTTTTATAGGGATAGGCATTCTTGGTGTCCTTACTGTCAGAAGATATGGCTATGGCTTGAATATAAGAAAATTCCGTACAGAGTCAAAAAAATAAATATGTTTTGCTACGGTCAAAAAGAAAGTTGGTTTCTTGAGAAAGTCAGATCGGGGAAATTACCTGCAATTGAATTTAAAGGAAAATTTATAACTGAAAGCGACGATATCATAGCTTTTTTAGAAAATGAATTTGGAGCACTTGGATCTTTCATAACATCTAGTCACCTTGTTAAAATTCGAGAATTAGAAAGACAAATTTTCAGATCATGGTGTGATTGGCTATGCCGAGAAAGCTTTAATTTCTTAGATAACTCCTTAAGAAAAAAAAGATTTAGAGAATCCATTTCTAAATTAGATGAAATCTTAAGTAGATCAGAATCAGGATTTGTTGATCCATCATCATCTAATACTGGAGATATAGAGCCAGGTGTTGGAGATATAATTTTTATCCCCTATATGGAGAGAATGAATGCGTCACTGATTTATTATAAAGGATTTAATTTAAGATCTAATTACCGTTATGTAGATAACTGGCTTACCCTTTTTGAAGGAACAAGTCCTTATAGAGGCACTCAAGGAGATTTTCATACTCACTCTCATGATTTGCCTCCACAAATGGGTGGATGTTATAAAGAAACCAATGAACAACAGATTACTTTCTCTAAGCTAATAGACACAGGAGAGGGTCTAGGTAATTATGAATTAAATAAAAATTATGATCCAAAATATTTCGCTAGAATTGCTCTTAAGAGAGTTTTAAAGCATAAAAACAATTTACTAAAAGTAAACCCATATAATAAAGAATCCTTTGAGGAGTCTTTAAGATCAGCGTTGACTCATATGATTACAGGTGAAGTACTAATCCCCAAAAAACCTTCAGGTATCTCTCTAAGATACTTAAAAAATAGAATCTCAGTTCCAAGAGATATGCCAATTATTTCAGCAAGGTTATTAAGACAATCATTAAATAAAATTGAGTTGCTAGGAGATATCAATGAAAAAGATAAGATACCTATCAGGCATAGATATGATCAGGATCCTAGAAATTTTATTTCAAGTAAAGAGTAAAACTATAAATTTTTTCTTGAATCTATTTGAAGTAAATCCCTTATCTTTTGAACTTGACTTGCAATATTAGGATCAATGGACAATTTTTTTTCAACTTGTTCAATAGCGTACATAACTGTTGTATGATCTTTACCCCCAAACTCATCTCCAATTCTGGGTAGGCTTAGATCCGTTCCATGTCGCATAAGATACATGCCTATTTGCCTAGCTTGACTTACTGGTTTTCTCCTACTCGAACTAATCAATTCATCAGTAGAAACTTTAAAGAAATCTGAAACTTTATTAATTACTTGAGTTGGAGTTACAACTACTCCAACACTATTAGGATCAAGCATTGGGGCAATTGATTGGACTGTCATTGGCAAGCCTGTTATTGATGCAAATGCAACAGCTCTAGTGAATGCACCCTCTAATTCTCGAATATTAGAAGTAAATCTTCCTGCTATAAATTGAATTAGATCTCTTGGAAGACTCATCCTCTCCTGCTCTGCTTTTTTTTGAAGAATAGCAGTCCTAGTCTCAAGGTCAGGAGGTTGAATATCAGCTGTCATACCCATTGAGAACCTAGAAATTAGTCTCTCTTGAATTCCCGACAATTGATTTGGAGGTCTATCACTGGCAATAACTATTTGACTTCCTGATTCGTGAAGTGCATTAAAAGTATGGAAAAATTCTTCTTGTGTATACTCTTTACCTTCTAAAAATTGAATATCATCAATTAAGATTAAATCTACATTTCTATATTTATCTCGAATAGCTGTCATTCCATCTCTTCTTATACCGCTAATAACATCGTTAGTAAAAGTCTCTGTAGATACATATTTAACTTTTGCTTCTGGATCTATTTCTACTCGATAATGACCTATTGCTTGCATTAAATGAGTTTTACCTAGACCTACTCCACCACAAATAAATAATGGATTAAATTCTCTTCCTGGAGATTCGGCAACTGCTAAAGCTGCAGCATGAGCCAATCTACTATTTGGACCTACAACAAATCTTTTGAAGACATAACGCAAATTTAAACCGTTACGGTTTTTAAATTGATTTTTTGAAGAATTATCTGAGCTATTATTTGGAAAAGATTTTGTTTTATGATTAAAGTTCTCTTCATTTAGGTTCTCTTTATTTTTTAAATCGGTACTGTTATTTGTTTCAGATTTAAAAACAACTTTCACATCATAGCCAGTAACCTCTTTTGCTGCTTTTTCAATAGTTTCACAATAATTTTTTCTTAACCAATCACTGGAAAAGGTATTTGGAGCAATTAAGGTCAATAAGCCATTCTCAAAAGAATTAAATTTAGCTGGCCTAATCCATGTCTCAAATGAAGGCTTACTTAAAGTTTTTTGGAGTAATTGTTGAACTTCTGTCCAAATTGATTTAGTAACTTGCAAAATTTTTTTCTATAGATTATTAATCTAGTTGGAATTTAATAATTGGCCATTATCAAATCACAAGATCACGACAAATTTAAAATTTTTTAACAAAGCACTAAATGAACGTGGAAGAAAAAAATTTTTCATTTTTTTTAAAGGCCTATAATAAATTATAAATCTCGTCGAAATATTGGATAAAACATTACTCATCATAATGGCGAAATGGCATGGCTATGGAAGATGCAAAACGAGATTATCAAGAGATATTGGTAAAAGTAATTCTGCAAAAGTTCAAAGTGTGATGACCAACCACACTATTTCTGTCGCCAAATCACTTCAAAAAATTAAACTAATTGATATTTCTGTTGCTATGTCTGGTTTAGGAGAAAAAAATTGTAGAAGATGGTCTAAAGAATTAGGCATTAAAAATTTTAATTTACAAGGAAAAGGCTGCTTGGGAGAAAAAATGAAAAGGCAAGTAATTATAAACAAAAAATTTTGTACAAAAAATAAGATCAAAAATATTATTTTTATTGGTACTGACCTGCCAGATTTATGCCATCTAGATTTAATAAATACTATCAGAGAGCTAAAACAAAATGATCTTATTTTAGGGCCATCCAATGATGGAGGTTATTGGCTTATTGGTTTATCAGAAAGTATCTTATCTAAACATCTTCATTTACCCTTCATTAATATTGCGTGGAGTAAAGAAAGTGTTCTTAAAAATACAATTGATAATTTTGCTTCCACAAAATTTAAATATAAGTTTTTAGATAAAAAAATAGATATAGATACAATTTTTGATATTGAAAATAGAAAGTAATCCTCTTGTCCAAAATCTCAATTATCATCCCAACCATTAATGAAGCCAATAATTTGCCATTATTGCTTTCAGACTTATCAATAATATATAAAGAGGGAGAAATTCTTATTATTGACAGTGGTAGTGAAGATAAGACTGTTAATATTGCAAACATTTATGGGGCGAAAGTATATAAATCAAAAGAAAAAAATCGAGGCTTACAATTAGATATAGGCGCTAAAAATTCAGAGGGAGAATGGCTCATCTTTTTACATGCTGATACCAGATTAACTAATGATTGGCTTACAAAAGTAAAATCTGTTTTAAAGGGAGATAAAAACTATATATACTTTTTTAAATTTAAAATTAATGACAAAAAGGTAATATATAGAATCCTCGAAATTCTTGTTAATTTTAGGAGCCAATATTTAAAACAACCCTACGGAGATCAGGGATTAATAATTCATAGATCCACTTATTCAAAGAATAATGGGTTTAGAAATATTCCTTTAATGGAAGACGTGGATTTTGTAAGGAGATTAAAAAATAAAAATGATTTAAAGCAATTAAATTTATCTATTTTTACAAGCTCAAGGAAATGGGAAAGAACTAACATTTTTCTTCAAGGTTTTAAGAACTGGAACTTGAGAAGAAGATGGTTAAAGGGCGAATCTACAAAATCACTACATTCTGAATACTACAAACAATAATTAATTTGCATACCAAAAAGCACATTTAGAGCCCCTTGGCTCTAAAATCCAACCTTGTCTTTTATAAAACGAAACAACTTCTGCATCAGCAAAAAGGGTTACTCTTGAAATACCGGTATTTTTTAATTCTTTTAGGATATAATTCATTAACTCTTTACCCAATCCTAGTCCCTGATAGACTGGATTTACAGCCACGTCCCACACTGTTGCTTCTAATATTCCATCACCGGTGCATCTTGCGAAACCTACCAACCTAGGGAATTTATTATCATGACGCCATAATCCAACCACCAAAATACTAAAATCCAAAGCCCTTTTTACTCTCCTTATTGGTCTTCTGCTCCAACCAACAGTTTGCAAAAGTTGATCTAACTCTATCAGATCTAACTCTTTACTTTTACTACATACAAAAATTTCTTCTTTATTTTTTTGAGTGAATTCATAAGAATTTAAACCATAGATATCTATAAGTTCATCTCTCGAAATACTGTTAGATTTTTTTATTGATGATCCTTTTTTTCTAAAAATCATTAAAAATTTGCAAATCCTTTTTGTTGAAGCTCAGATAGCTGAAAATATAGACCCTTTTTCATTCTCAATTCACTATGAGTTCCCTCTTCAACTAATGACCCCTCTTTTAAAACTAAAATTTTATCAGAACTCTCAATAGTTGCTAGTCTGTGAGCTATTACTAATGCTGTTCTGTTTGAAAGAATTCTTTCAAGATCTTTTTGTAAAGTAGCTTCTGTAGAAGGATCCATAAAAGCAGTAGCTTCGTCCATTATCAAAACAACAGGATTTCTAATCGCTACTCGAGCTACAGAAAGAAGTTGTCTTTCTCCAGAAGAAAGATTCCCACCTCTTTCTCTAAGTGAAGTGTTCAAACCTTCTGGTAATTTCTTTAACAAATTATTTAATCCTAATTCTTTACAAAGATTTTCTAATTCTAGATTGTCAATATTCGCACTTAGTTTCAAATTATCTGCAACATTTCCACTAAAGATAAAGGTATCTTGTAGTACTACTCCCAACATATTTCTAAGTATTGCGATTGGGATATCTTTTATATTTATATCATCAATTAAAATTTGGCCTGATTGAGGTTCATACAATCTACATAACAATCTAATTATGGTTGTTTTCCCCGAACCGGTTGGTCCTACGAAAGCTACATGTTCTCCTGGATTAATGAGAAAGGATAAATCCTTTAGGATATAATCACCTTCATTGTAGAAGAAATTTACATTCCTAAATTCAATTTTACCCTTGAATTTGTTATTTGCATTTGGAGTATCTACTGAAAAATGCTTTGCGGAAATAGAATCTTTAATCTGAATTTCTTCATCCAATAATTCATTTATTCTCTCAACAGCTGTGAGGCCTCCTTGAATTTGAGTAAATCTTTCTGCAAGCTGCCTTAAAGGTTCAAAAAGCCTTTGGGAGTACAAAATAAAAGTTGTTAATGTTCCTAACCCAATATTTCCAGAAGTAACAAGATACCCACCAACTGCTAAAACCAAGGAAACTGCGGCAAGAGAAATCCACTCTATAAATGCTGAAATACTACTGTCATAAAAAATTGTTCCATTTACTGCTTTCTTATAGGCATCACCTGTATTAGAAAATTTCTTGCTGTTGAAAGCCTCTCTTCTGAACATCTGAACGACTTCTAAACCTTGAAGATTCTCTTGAAAATCAGAGTTTAGTTGAGACAATTCTTCCCTCACTTGATAATTGGCTCTTCTATAACGTTTTTGAAGCCAAATAATGAAATATGAGACTGGGATCTGAGTTAATAGCAATAAAATGGCAAGCCCTTTATCAATTGAAAGCATTGTCAAAGAAATTACTATTAGGCTTACAAAGTCAGCAATTACTCCAACCGCTCCACTACCAAAAACTTCGGCTAAAGCATCAACATCATTGGTTAATCTAGTTAATAATTTACCAACAGGCATTTTATCGTGATACTTGAGAGATAAAGATATTGAATGATCAAAAAGTTCTCTCCTGATTCTTGCTGTTAATTTCTGGCCAACTGCCTGAATATTGTAGGTTTGGTATCCTTGCAAAATCAACCTAAAAATAACTGTTACAAATAAAGTTAGGATTATGGCATTTATTGACTGGCCAAAATAAGTTTTACTTAGCCAAACATCTGTACTTTCATTTTTGAGTATAGTAATAGCTTGACCTACCAAAAGGGGTTGAACAGCCCCAGAAAAAGATACAGGTAACAATACTATTAAAATTAAATAAATTGATTTTTTATCTTTAGTTAAAAATTTACCTAACTTTTTAATCCTTCTAAAATCATTAAAAAACATTTAGCTAATTATCTATAAGTCATTAGTTGATTCTATTGTTAAAATTATATCTCTGAGATAATTATCATCTAACCTCATAGACAAGGGATTTCCAACAAGTCTTGCAGTTGAGTAAAAAAGATCGTCTATTTTACTTAAACCATTCTCTTCAAGAGTCTTTCCAGTTGCTACCAAATCAACTATTGCCTCTGCCATTCCTGTAATAGGACCAAGCTCGACGGATCCTTTCAGATGAACTATTTCTACAGGTATATTCAATTCATCAAAATAATTTCTTGCTGTTTTTGTAAATTTACTTGCTACTTTACAATTCGCTGGAAGATCAGTCGGTTTGGAATAATTACTATTTTTCTTAACTGCCAATGACATATAGCAACCCCCAAATCCTAAATCGAGCAACTTTGCAACTTTTAATTCAGATTCTCTTAAAACGTCATATCCAACAATGCCCAAATCAGCTTGTCCATAACTAACATAAACAGGAACATCTCCATTTCTTACTAATAGAGCTTTAGCCCGTTTGCAATTTGATTCAAAAGTTAATGATCTATTATTTTCGTCCAAAGCATCAGAAAAATCTAATCCAGCTCTTTTAAAAGTTGAAATTGAATCTTTTAACAGAGCTCCCTTTGGTAAAGCTATAGTAAACATAGATCAATTTCTTCCAAGGATTCTTCATTCTAAGTTAACAATGGAATTTAATAAAGCTCCAAATATAATTAATAGAGCTCCAAATATTATAGGAATAAGAGTTTTAAGTGATAACGTTGTTTGGTTGTGGGTAAAAGATAAATACGTTGTGGTTGTAGATCCATCTGTACACGAACCAATAATTAGATATATAGATGAAAACAATTTATACCTTAAAGCTATTTTGCAAACTCATCACCACTCAGATCATATTGGAGGGACAAAATATCTTATTAAAAGATGGCCAAATGTAAAAGTGATTGCTTCTACCAAAGAAAAAAAACGAATACCCTTTCAAAATGTATCGGTAGAGGATGGAGAAATTTTGAATATTTTGGGCGAAGAAGTAAAAGTGATTGAAGTATTAGGACATACAAGCTCACATATTGCCTTCTTTTTGAATAATGAAAATCCTGTTCTTTTTATTGGTGATACATTATTTTCTGGAGGTTGTGGAAGAATTTTTGAAGGAACTTATCAACAAATGTATTCTTCACTAGAACGAATCAAGTCACTACCAAAAAATACTCGTATATATTGTGCACATGAATATACTAAAGCAAACCTATTATGGGCATTAAATCTTAAGCCTAAAGATCAAGATATAAAAAATAAACTTTCGGAAGTTGAAAAAAAACTTTCCCTTAATGAATTGACAATTCCATTTTTACTTGACGAAGAGATGAAAATAAACCTTTTCTTAAGAGCAAAAAATTTAGAAGAGTTTACTTTTTTAAGAGCAAATAAAGATTTATGGGTTTAAATAGATAGGTATCTTCTTAAACAAATGTCCCCCAAACAAGTAATTAAAACATCAAATGCTCCAGATCCAGTAGGACCTTATAATCAAGCAATAAAAGCTGGGGATTTTATCTATTGTTCTGGTCAAATTGCTATAGACCCAGCTTTAAATGAAATAACATGTTTAGGTGATATAGAAAAGGAAACTATTCAAGTTTTAAAAAATCTCGCAGAAGTTCTTAAGGCTGGTGGTGCCAAAATAGAGGATGTAATAAAAACAACTATTTACTTAACTGACTTAAGTAATTTTCAAATTGTCAATAAAATATATAGTGATTTTTTTAATGTTGAAAATCCTCCAGCAAGGGCCTGTGTGGAAGTTTCATCTCTACCAAAAGGGGTTTTAGTTGAAATAGATTGCGTCGCATTTCTAGATTAATTTCTAATTATTGAGAAATTTGAAATTTGAACCAATTGTGCACCATAGTTGTTTAGATTATTACTTGATAATTCAACTTTGATCTATGTCAGCAGCAAAGCTTAATATAGATGAACTAGAAGCAGGTTATCCTTTATTTTGTAAAGCTCTTAGATTATTAATTTTAAAAGGAAGCTCAGTTAAAGATATAGAAAAGACAGTATGTTGGGGTCATCTTGAAACTTTAAATAGATGTCTACCTGGTAGATATAAAGCACCAACATATTTAATGGCTTTAATCAAAAGAGATATTTCAAAGCCAAATAATTATTAAAAAAGACTAATCTTCTAAATAAAACTTATCAATATCCATTGAGAAGTTTTTTTCTTTGTCTGATATTTCTGCATTGTCTAAAAATATTGAAAGACTTACAAAATTCTTACCGAAGCTGATATTTGGATAGATATCCCTTTCTTTACATAATTTCTCAATTTCCCCTATGAATTTACTAATTTTTGAGTATTGATTAAATTCAAATCTTTTTTCAATCCTCAAAGGTGATTCTCTTTCTTTCCACATTACATTATTTATTCAAGACTAATTACACTATACCTTCAACAAAGTTTCTCAATAAATTTTTAAAGATAAAATTTTTAGTCACTCTCCCAATAATCAATAATCCCGCCAATTGTTAAATCGGTTTGAACTTCTGGATTAGGGCATGCAAATCTAGCAGCAGAGCCACTAGCAGTAAAAACCCAGTTACCTTCTCTAGCTCCGACAGGATCAACAGCAACTAATTTCTTTCCTTTATTATTTTCTAAAATTCGTAAATTCATATGACCTAAGCCAGCGACTCTTTGAGTGCATACCATCCTTCCTAATACCTTCATAATTTCCACAATTTATATCCTCCTTTTTATGACTTGTCAGGATCCCAATGATCAATAATTCCAACAATCGTTAAATCGCTTGGATAAGATTTACTTCCCGCAGCTTCTCTAGCAGCAGAACTTCCAACACAAATAACCCAATCTCCTGGCTTACAGCCAACAGCATCAACTGCAACTTTATTGGAAGAACCATCTAATACAACCTGCAGATGTTTATGTTCAAAACCAGGAATCCTATTGGTAGAAACAAGTGGTTTTACAACCTTGCAAATTAACATAATTAGTGAGCCTCCTCTGTTTTTTTATCTAAAGACATTCCAATAATTTGGGCGGAATGAATTTTGTCCCTATCTCTAATAGTAGAGCAAGTATGTAACAAACCTTGATCAACTAAATTTTTATATCTAATTGATATCGCATTATTAACTCTTTCACAATCATTTATTGCCCTCTCTTTTGCTCCAGGTACTTTTCCAGAGTAATCAAATCTTATTACTACTGGGATAGGTAGATCTTGAGAAACATTTAATCCAGTAAAAATCTTTACTCCAACATCTAAATCCGGAGCCCCTTCTTCGACTGTATCTAAATGAGCAAAATAAGTTAAATTTCTGAGATGTACTTCTTTGAAACCTATACCTACTCCAATAAACCTCTCTGCATGTCCAATATCTTCATATGAACCATTATGAAAACTCTTAACATAATCAATTTGAGAAATATTATTGACAATTAATTTATATGTAAATTTTTCTAGTCCACTGAGTTTATCTTTTGAAGATTGCTTAGAAATTGTCTGGCAAATTTCTCTTTCCGCATCCTCTTTCGAAAAATTTATTGTTGAATTATAAATTTCTAATGTAGAAATAGTTTTTTCTAAATCTATTAAGCCATCGCTATTTGATAAATGTATTTTTAATGAATCAGTGTCTGTATCAAGTCCAATTAACATCAAATCCACAGAAGCTCCGCAGCAAAAGCTATTCTCTACAGCCTCTTTGAAAGCATATAATTTATTTCTACCTTCAGCTGCAGCTAACTCGTCATTACTGCCATGAGCTGCGCATCCCTGATGTAAAGGATCTACTGAACTAAAATGATAAGTTACAACTTTTAAGTACCTGGTATCTTTATGAGCTTCATTAGGAACATTCTCTCTATATCTTTTATGTTCAGTTTTTACCCATCGATTAACGGTATTTTCAATATCAAACAGTGCTCCAGCATGGGATCTTCTCCTTACTGAACTAAAAGGTATTCTCATTACATAAGCAACTGAATGAGCTAACCTTCCATCTGAACAAGGAGTTATATCAAGTAAATGTATTCCACAATCTAAGAGAAATTTTTCAAAATCTTCCGCATCCCTACTTCCAGCAGCACCTTCAAGTGGATCATTGTTAAAAAAATTGTCGCTAAGTTTCTCATGCTGTTTGAAAGCACACCATGCATATAAAGCTCTCATATCAAGAGGTTTAACCCAAGATTTATCTAATACATGGAGAGGTAAATCTATTCCCAAATTTTTTCTTGATATTTTCTGAGCCTTATTTATAAAATTTTCGTGATGTTGGATTCGAGCTATTTCCTTGAGAGTTGGAACAATTTCGTCAAAATCACTTTTTATTTTGCTTTCATACCTAAATAGATTTTCATTTTGAATATTATTGGTTAATTCATGAGACTTTCCAGAATTTCGGAAATTATTTGATTCTTTAGTTTGTATATGTATATTTTCAGTAAAAGTTTTCATTGGAGCGGTTGGCCCCAATGTGAAATTCTTGGCTTTAGCCAGTCCTCTTAAAGGCATTATTTACTTAACCTCTTGCACCGCCTGAAAAGGTAACAAGTTGTCCTTCACGAGTATTTCCACTAGATCCAGTTATCAAGAAATCTGGTTTTTCTGTTTCTTCATTCCTTTTAACTTCCATAGGGGGCATTGCGCTCATGAATCCTGCTCTTGATGGATTTCGCTTTCTAGAAGAAGCTCCCTCTGTGCCTGTTACCTTATCGCCGCGATCCCAATCATCACCAGTTACGTTTCCTACTGATTGTCCTTCTCCAGTAATCCTTGATGCGACTCTTTTTTCTGGTGTCTTTGCAGCACGGTCTACCTCTTCAATTTCCATTTTTTGTTTATAAGTAATATTTTTATTCGGTTCAAATCTAAATTTTTCCGTGCCAGTGACCTTATCAACTGCCATATCAAAAGGTCCTGTTACCTTTGAACCATTTTCATATTCATTACCTGTAACACCTTGAGTATTTTTTTCAGAATATTTATCTCTTGATGGTGATTTAACAGAGAATTCCTTCCAAGAGTTACCTGGCGACTTTTCCGGATTCGCATAAGCCGCATCATGTACAGGGTTATCACAAGCTTGTGAGAGCTGATCTCCACCAACATAGGGAGTCCCTGTTAGATTTTTACAAGCACCTTTCTTAGCACCTGTCATTACTCCGCCAATTCCTGGTTGCTGCCCTGTAAGTCTGGCATTTGAATTATTTCCAGAATTAACTATTGCTCGGGATTTCATATCTTCTGAAATCTCAGTACTACAATTTTCATTAATCTGATCTAAGCCTGCGTATGGTGTTCCTGTTAACACTTTGCATGAACCTGGTTCATCTCCAGTTACTATTTCTGATCTTCCTGTCATAGTGCCGCTTATTAAATTTGACTTTGAAGAGAGGCTTAAACCTACTTTTCTAGCTTCTGGTTTTGGTTTTGAACCGCAAAACTTCTCATATTGTTGAGATCCTATGTACTCATCGCCAGTTACATTCTTACAACTCCCATGTTCATTACCTGTCATATGGTCTGATCTTCCAACCCCTGTACCAGTTACATTATTTCCATTGAGAGTGTTGTAACTGCCTACTTTTTCAAATGCTTTACCTTTTGGATTTGGCTCAGAGCCAAGATATTGATCTCCAGTTAATTGATATCCAGAACCTGATTCATCTCCAGTAACTAGGGTGGATCTACCAGGTAGTGATCCAGATACTTTTAATCCATCGGTTGTAGTGCTGTGTTTAACCTTTGAAGGATTTCTTGGGACATCACCACAATACTTCTGTGATTGATTAGAAGATACATATTCAGTACCTGTAAGGTTTTTACAAGTTCCTGGCTCATCGCCTGTGACTCTATCAGATCTACCAACTTCATTTCCAGTTACTTTATTACCTGATGTTGTAGAGGTAACAGTAGATCTAAGTGGCTGTTTATAACTTGGTCTATCTTGACAAAATTGATCAGTGACTTCAGCTCCCATATATTGGGTACCAGTTACAGTTCTGCATGTACTTGCTTCATTACCTGTAGTTTTTAAAGATCTATTAGCTTGAGTTCCAGTAACTATTTGACCTGAATCAGTTTCACTTTTACCAACTTTCCAGCTAGCATCTGCAATATTTTGTTTGGCACCATTTTTGTTTGGACCACATGGTCTACATTTACCATTACCTTTTTTACCTGTGGCACCAGTTTTACTTCTTAGCTCTCTCACTCTCTGAGAAATTTCTCTACTACTTAAATCTGGGTCTCCTCTTCTAGCTAATGAAGCGGCACTAGTATTTTGTTTAGTTGCAGATTTACCATGTTTAGATTGAGCTTCTCTTCTCGCCAAAACAATATCTCTACTTGTATTAGTAATAGGCTTTCTCTTCTGATTAATTCTTCTCTTAACAGTGGGTTTTAGGGACTTAGTTTCTGTAGTAGTTGAATCCTGAATTTCTTGATTTTTACTTATAGTTGATTTAACTATTTTTACAGGACTTTCTTTTTTAACATCAGTACGGGTTCTATCGGATGAAGTTATAGCTGATTTCCCATGGGTAGACATTGCTTTTCTTCTCTCTATTACTAACTCTTTACTAGATAAAGTTGTTGAAGAATTTATGTTTACCTGAGTTTTTGGAATATGTTTTGTAGCTGGTTTAGAAATATTATGATTATTAGGAGAAGACTGAGTCCCAGAAATCTGTATATCTTGAGAAGATCGAACTCTATCTTTGGTAGTTGAAGAATAAGCAGCAGCTTTTTTACCGCTATCACTCATCGCCTTTCTTCTTTCAAGTGCAATCTCTCTACTGGTTTTTTTTGACATGATCTTCAAGTTTTAAATTCTTTAAAAAGACTTTTGAAAAACTTTCTCCAAAATTATTTTTGGAGAAAGATATTAACTACGAAAAGTAGCTTTAACGTCCTTGGAAAACTACAAAAGCTGTTCCTTGACTTTGAGTGTAAGCATCGTATCCGATGATTCTTACATGATGATCAGGGTATGCTCTATGACATGCCTCTAATTCGCTCACGATCAAGTTAAGATCTTTTTCCCCAAAGAATGGGAGTTTCCAATAAGACCAATAAGTTTGCATACATCCACTTGGATGAACATGCTCAATAACTGGACTCCAACCTTGAGCAATTATGTACGCAATTTGGTCATATATTTCTTCCTGGGTCATCGGTGGTAAAAAACCGAATGTTTCCAGGGTTGCAACTGTTTGATAGTCGCTTACTGTGCTCTGGAAAGGCATAATTAATCAAAATGTGAATGAAAGTACTCGTAAAAACGAGATTTTAATAAGTCTGAGGAGAATAAATCTCCTCGATTTTGAAACTTGAGTTAACCCTGAACATCAAGTTTGTCGACAGTGTCAAACTCAAACTTAATTTCCTTCCAAGTTTCTAGAGCAATAGCTAATTCAGGACTATGCTTAGCAGCTTCCATGAGAATGTCTCTACTCTCTTTTTCGATTTCGCGACCAGCATTACGAGCTTTTACACAAGCTTCTAATGCAACTCTGTTAGCTGCAGCTCCAGCAGCTGAACCCCATGGGTGACCATGTGTTCCTCCACCGAACTGAAGGCAGGAATCATCCCCAAAGATCGCTAGAAGTGCAGGCATATGCCAAACGTGGATACCACCTGATGCGACTGCAAATACTCCAGGCATTGAACCCCAATCTTGATCAAAGAAGTTACCTCTTGATCTATCTTCAGGAACAAATGACTCTCTTAAGTTGTCAATATAACCAAGAGTTGTTTGACGATCACCTTCTAGTTTTCCAACAACGGTTCCAGTATGTAATTGGTCTCCTCCAGAAAGTCTCAAACATTTTGCAAGAACTCTGAAGTGAATACCATGCTTTGGATGTCTATCAATAACAGCATGCATAGCTCTATGAATATGCAGAAGCATGCCATTTTTACGACACCAATTAGCTAATCCAGTATTTGCAGTAAAACCACCAGTTATATAATCATGCATGATGATTGGCATATCTAGTTCTTTTGCAAATTCAGCTCTTTCATAGAGTTCTTCAGGAGTGTTAGCGGTACAATTTAGATAATGACCTTTAACTTCTCCAGTTTCCCGCTGAGCAAGCTTAACTGCTTCTGCAACAAACTCAAATCTTTCTCTCCAACGTTGGAATGGTTGAGAATTAATATTCTCATCATCCTTCGTTAAATCAAGACCGCCTCTAAGACATTCATATACAACTCGACCATAGTTTTTACCAGATAATCCTAATTTAGGTTTGATGGTACAACCAAGTAGAGGTCTTCCGTATTTGTTAAGTCGATCTCTTTCAACTACGATTCCGTTTGGTGGACCACCGCAAGTTTTAATGAAAGCGATTGGGAATCTAATATCTTCTAGACGTAGATGTCTTAGAGCTTTAAATCCAAAAACGTTTCCTACAAGGGATGTTAATACGTTTGTAATTGAGCCTTCTTCAAAAAGATCTAAAGGATATGCAATAAAAGCATAGAAAGCTTCAGGATCTCCAGGAACGTCTTCGATTCGATAACAACGTCCTTTATAAAATTCTAAGTCTGTAAGTAACTCGGACCAAACTGTTGACCAAGTACCTGTTGAAGATTCAGCGGCAACAGCTGCTGCAACTTCTTCTCTTGGAACACCTTCCTGACCTGTACATTTGAAACAGGCTAGTAAATCGGTGTCTAGGGGTACATATTCTGGAGTCCAGTAGGTATCTCTGTACTCCTTTACCCCTGCGTCATACTTCTTACTCATAAGGATAAATTTAGGTCTGTGTAGGGAAAATAATTATTGTGCAAAATTTATAAATCTTGCTTTACTTAATTAGTCCTTTTGACCAAGAAATTCACCGTTACCTAGAGCAGGTTCAACTTCTCTATGAGGACGAGCAATAATGTGAGCTGCAACTAAACCGTCACCAACTCTTTCACAAGCGTCAGCACCAGCTCTTACAGCTGCGTTAACTGCTCCTGTTTCGCCTCTAACTAATACTGTGACATAACCGCCACCAACGAATTCACGACCAATAAGGCGAACTTCTGCTGCCTTTGTCATTGCGTCTGCTGCTTCGATTGCAGGTACAAGTCCGCGTGTCTCGATCATGCCGAGAGCGATACCCATTGTTTCTGTAGCCATTGTCTACTAAATACTAAATGTGGAATGTTCAATTCGAAGAATGCTTCATTAAGTACTTATAAGTCAAGCGTTTTCGACAAAATCTCCATTAATGTTTTTTCTATCATTCATAAGTTAAACTTATCACCCTTGGTACTATTGATATGTCAATACTTATGCAAATTAGTTAGTGCATCAAAACATACTGTTGTGTTAAGAAAAAATTTACATTATGTTATTTCCGTACGAGGCAGGCCCTGTCTACACAGGTGTGGAATGTTCAACCTTTCCTGTCTCCGTATCAAGCTTTGAAGTAAGATAATACTCACAATAAATTTTTAGTTATTTTGAACCTTCCAGTTCTAACTATTGCGAGTGGCAATCAAAGGAAAGTATCTGAGATTTCAGAGATGCTGGATGTTTTATCTTTAAAAGTTGAGAAGCAACCAGAATATTTAAATGTTGAAGAGACTGGAAACACATATTTTGAGAATGCACTTCTAAAAGCAAAAGCAGCTGCTTTAGAGACTAAAACTTGGGCATTAGCTGATGACTCGGGTCTTGAAGTAGATGTTTTAGATGGTCGACCAGGAATTTATTCTGCTCGATATGCCAAAAATAATGATGAGAAAATTAAAAAATTAATTAATGAACTTTCTGATAGCCCTTA
Source organism: uncultured Prochlorococcus sp. (assembly GCA_902572675.1). Lineage (GTDB taxonomy): Bacteria > Cyanobacteriota > Cyanobacteriia > PCC-6307 > Cyanobiaceae > Prochlorococcus_A. Next base: position 16,261 of record CACGGY010000006.1, read on the forward strand.
TAGAAGTGCAAGATTTATAAGTTGTATGGTTTTGTGCGATCCCTTAGGAAACTTAGTTAAAGATACAACAGGAATATGCTGGGGAGAAATTCTTAAGAACCCCAAATATCCAAATGGGGAATTCGAATCTATTTTTTGGGTAAAAGAGGCTAACTGTGTTTACGGTGAGCTCTCACAATCACAACTAAATAAATTAGGTAGTAGAGGTAAAGCTGCAAAAATTATGTCACCTTTTTTAAAAAAAGGGCTAGGTTTGAGTTAAAACATTCTCAATAATTTGAAATCTCTTCAATTGCTCTTATAGCAGCAGCTGCAGCCTCTTCTACATCCCCTTCTTTCCCGGCGAGAGTTAATCTACCAAAAGCTCCAACTGCCTTAACATCAACAACAGTTATATTAGAGGCCTTTTCAGCTTCATTAGCTGCTTTTAAGACATAACCAGCTGGTTCAGTTTCTAATATAAACATGCTCATTCCAGATTGAATCATTGATCCACTTCTGTTTTGTCTATTTATTAAAACAGCATGATCTGGAGTAATTGCTCGAATAACTTCAGTCCAACTCGTAGCAGGTTTTGTTCTTTTTCTAACTTCGCTCCCAATAGCATCTAGAACAACATCTCCAGAATGTAAAACCGTGCTTTGATCTTTATGGTAAAGAGCAAGAGATCCAAATGCTCTTTCAACAATCATCTGACCAAGTCTTACATTACTTGCTTTTAGGGCAATATCTGTGACTCTATGAACAGCCATCCCGGGTGAAACTTCCATCCAAAGACATGAATCACCAGGGATAGGTAAAAAACCTCTGCTAACAGTTCCCATATATGCGGCTAATTGAGGTTGCAGAGAATCTAAAAAAACATATGTTCTTAACTCAATTTGTTCAACTTGACTTGCTTGTCTGGATACCAAAGACTTTTCTGAATCAGTAGTAATAAAACAGCTAGCACCACTGGCCTGAGACTGCACCTCAGATCCTGTGACTAGAGAACTCCCTTTTTTTCGTTCCCCTCTGTTTAAGCTAGAAGTTGGTTCCATTGAGGCGACTATAACGGATAATGGTTCATTTTTTCTATTAAATTTACTTGCATGCTTACCACAAAACGATAACTTCAAGTAAAAGATATGCATTTTTATGGGAACTTCTCAAAAAAAAGAACCAAATGTTTCTGGTACTGAAAAAGAATTAACTCCTGATCAAACTCTTGGATTAGTTAGCCTAAGCTTGATGCAAAAACTATCTCAGAAAGACCCATCTTTTAGCTGGTTAGAAGAAGATAAAATTGAGAAAGTTAATCTTAAGAACCTTAGAGATAGATTGGAGTTAACCCAATTAGCTATAAAAACTGGAGCCCCTTTGACCACTTCAGAAGTGACAGCCCTAATTGGAGCTAAGCCAGGCAAATCTAAGTTAGAAAGAGCAGGATTATTGGCTACGAAAATAGCTAGAAATGTATGGAAGCTTTCAAAAACAAGTCAAGGAAATTCCTTCTATAGAAATTAGAATATACACTAAAAATAATTTTCATAATTCTCATTTAAGTATTTAAACATTCATATAAGTTTTTTAAATGTGTTCATTTTGTAAGAGAACTTATTAATTACTTTCTTAAATTAAAAAGTTTATGCAAGCTTGAAATATAAGCTCTTGAAAATTTTTAATGAGTAAAGTTGAATTTAATAAGGAAACTGGACCAAGGGAAGTTTTTTGTGGTTTAACTTCAATAGTTTGGCTCCACAGAAGAATGCCTGATGCGTTTTTTCTGGTAGTAGGCTCAAGGACATGTGCTCATTTAATTCAAAGCGCTGCTGGAGTTATGATTTTTGCTGAGCCAAGATTTGGGACGGCTATTCTTGAAGAGAAAGATCTTGCTGGTCTTGCTGACGCTCATGAAGAATTAGATCGAGTGGTTAATGATCTTATTGCAAGAAGACCAGAAATAAAAACTCTTTTTCTAGTTGGATCTTGTCCAAGTGAAGTGATCAAACTGGATCTTGCAACTGTCGCAGAGAAATTAAATAAAAGATTTTTTGGTCAAGTAAGATTCGTTAATTACTCTGGCAGTGGGATAGAAACAACTTTTACCCAAGGAGAAGATGGCGCATTAAAAGCTTTAATTCCTTTAATGGAGTCATCAAATGAGGAGAAATTATTATTAGTTGGGACTCTTGCAAATAATGTAGAGGATAGGTTTAAAAAGATTTTTACAAATTTAGGAATTTCAAATATTGAGAGCTTTCCACCACGGCAATCAACAGAATTACCAAAGATTGGCAAAAATACAAAAGTATTATTAACTCAGCCTTATTTAAGTGATACGGTTCGAGACCTTAAACATCGGGGTTGTGAAATAATTTCAGCTCCATTTCCTCTAGGTATTGAAGGAAGTACAAAATGGTTTTTAGCTGCTGCAAAAGCTTTCAAAATTAGTGAACTTAAAGTTCATGAAATTATTTCCCCTTTAATAAATAGAGCAAAACTTGCCCTTGATTCACACAAAGAAATACTGAAGGGGAAAAGATTATTTCTTCTTCCTGAATCGCAACTAGAGATATCTTTGGCAAGATTCTTGCATAATGAATGCGAAATGGATCTTATAGAGGTAGGCACTCCTTACCTAAATAAGGATTTAATGAAAGAAGAGATTAATTTATTACCTGAAAATACAAAAATTGTTGAAGGGCAACATGTAGAAAAACAATTAGATCGAGTTAGAGAAACCAGCCCAGACTTAGTAGTTTGTGGAATGGGTTTAGCCAACCCTCTTGAGGCGGAGGGGATTAGTACTAAGTGGTCAATAGAAATGGTATTCAGTCCAATTCATGGAATTGATCAAGCCGCAGATTTGGCTGGTCTCTTCTCCAAACCTTTAAAAAGGAATCAAATACTAACTTCAAAATCTTTAGTAACGCATTAAAAAATATGGAATTAACTCTATGGACATATGAAGGACCGCCACATGTTGGTGCGATGAGAATTGCCTCTTCAATGAAAGATATACATTATGTGCTTCATGCCCCTCAAGGAGATACATACGCAGATCTTCTTTTTACAATGATTGAAAGGAGAGGGCAAAGACCGCCAGTTACCTATACAACTTTTCAGGCTAGAGATCTAGGAGGAGATACAGCAGAATTAGTGAAGAAAAATATTAAGGAGGCCGTAGAACGATTTAAACCAAAAACTCTTTTAGTTGGAGAAAGTTGTACAGCCGAACTAATCCAAGACCAACCTGGAGCCCTCGCAAAAGGGATGGGATTTGATATGCCAATTGTTAATCTTGAATTACCTGCTTATAGCAAGAAAGAAAATTGGGGAGCTTCAGAAACCTTTTATCAATTAACAAGAACTCTTTTGAAAGAGAAAGTAAGTTCTTCAGAAAAAATAAGTCCTCTAAGGTGGAAGGAGTTAGGTCGCAGACCAAAAGTCAATATACTGGGTCCTTCATTACTGGGATTTAGATGCAGGGATGATGTTATTGAAATCCAGCGTATACTCTCAGAACAAGGTATAGATACAAACGTTGTTGCTCCATTAGGCGCTAGTCCTGATGATATTGAAAGGCTAATTGATGCTGAAGTAAATATTTGTCTTTATCAAGAAATTGCTGAAGCATCATGTGAATGGCTTAGACGTAACTTTGGAATGGAATATACAAATACTATTCCAATCGGAATAAAAAATACAATTGAATTTATCAATGAAGTTCATAACAAGTTGGATCTCCCTTTGACTAATAAAGAAGAATTAGAAAACAAGTCAAAACTTCCTTGGTACTCAAAATCAGTTGACTCTAATTACTTAACTGGCAAAAGGGTTTTTATTTTTGGTGATGGAACACATGCAATCGCGGCTGCAAAAATTGCCAAAGAGGAATTGGGTTTTGAAGTAGTTGGTCTTGGTACATACAGTAGGGAAATGGCAAGACAGGTAAGAGCAACTGCAAAAGATCTAAATGTAGAAGCTCTGATAACCAACAATTATCTAGAAGTGGAAGATGCTATGAAGAAAGCCGCCCCTGAACTAGTATTAGGAACCCAAATGGAAAGGCATAGTGCAAAAAGGCTCGGTATTCCCTGTTCAGTAATAAGTACACCAATGCATGTTCAAGATGTTCCTGCAAGATACAGCCCTCAAATGGGTTGGGAAGGAGCAAATGTGATTTTTGATGACTGGGTGCATCCCCTAATGATGGGCTTAGAAGAGCATCTTATTGATATGTTCAAACATGACTTTGAGTTTGTTGATGGTCATCAAAGCCATTTAGGTCATACAGCTACGCAAACAAAGGACTTTTTAAATTCTGACGAAAAAAAAGAAAAAAATAGTAAAGAAGGAATTATCTGGACTGAATCTGGTAGAGCTGAATTAACAAAAGTTCCATTTTTTGTTAGAGGTAAAGTTAAAACAAATACTGAAAAATACGCAATCTTGAGGGGAATTCCAGAAATAAGCGATGAAACTCTTTACGATGCCAAGGCATATTTCAGTTAATTTATTTACTAATAAACTATAATTAAGTCATGAGTATTTTCACTCATAATTTAATAGAATTCATACTTAAAATTGAGTTATAAGAACATATTTCCCACTTTTAATACAAATAAATACATATTTGTTTAGAAACATATTTCATGTGTATTTACACTGCAAGAATATAAATAATAATGTGTTTTTAAGCTTTAAATGACAAGTACTATAAATAGACCCCTTGATGGAGAAGGAAGTGTTCAAGTAAAGCAAGATCCAAAAATAAATATTGAAGAAGGGGCTTTAGTTATTGCCGTATACGGAAAGGGCGGCATCGGAAAATCAACTACATCATCAAATCTTTCTGCGGCATTCTCAAAATTAGGTAAAAAGGTTCTACAAATTGGATGTGATCCTAAACACGATAGCACTTTCACTTTGACGCACAAAATGGTTCCTACAGTTATCGATATTCTTGAAGAGGTAGATTTTCATAGCGAAGAATTGAGGCCAACCGATTTTATGTTTGAGGGCTTTAATGGCGTAATGTGCGTTGAAAGTGGAGGCCCTCCTGCTGGCACAGGGTGCGGGGGGTATGTAACTGGTCAGACAGTAAAACTATTAAAAGAACATCACTTACTTGAAGATACTGATGTTGTTATTTTTGATGTCCTTGGAGACGTTGTTTGCGGGGGATTTGCAGCGCCTTTGCAACATGCTAATTATTGTCTAATTGTTACTGCTAATGACTTCGATTCAATATTCGCTATGAATAGAATCGTCTCTGCAATTAAAGCAAAAGCAAAAAATTATAAAGTCAGACTAGGTGGGGTAGTCGCAAATAGATCAAAAGATACAGACCAAATTGATAAATTCAATGAAAGAACAGGTTTAAAAACCATGGCTCATTTTAAAGATGTCGATGCAATAAGAAGATCAAGGCTAAAAAAATGCACCATTTTTGAAATGGAACCAACTGAAGATGTTATTGAAGTTCAAAATGAATATTTATCTCTTGCAAAAAATATGCTTGAAAACGTAGAACCTCTGGAGGGCAATCCACTTAAAGATAGAGAAATTTTTGATTTACTAGGGTTTGATTAGTCCAAATTAATCTAATCCAACCAATTGGCTTGTTAAATCATACGTTTGCTGAGAGGTCTTCGTATCAATTATTCTTTTTGACAACTTTTGGGGGAAAGCTTTTCTACCAGTTTTTTGACGATTTCCCCAGCTCCAATGGACAGATGGTTTAGCAAATTCTTTATAAGTTGCCACTTGAGCGACCCTCTCTCCTGCCAGTCTTTGTGAAACATATCCTTTTGTTATGAATTTTTGAAATATCGGGAAAAGGAATCTAAATAACCAAGGCGTATCTCTAAAAAGTTTTGTATCAGCAACACATCCAGGATATAGAGAATTTACAATAATCTTCTCTGCAGGATATCTTTTTGATAATTCCTGAACGGTCACCATATTGCAAAGTTTACTATCCTTATAAGCCTTACCAGGTTTAAATTTCTTTCCATTCGCCATGCTTATTGGAGATAAAAAACCTTTTTTGAATCCAGATAAATCTCCCAAATCAGCTGGGGCAGGAATGGGGATCCTTCCTCCAAGTTCTGAATAATTAGCCGTAACAGTGCCTAATACTGTAATTCTTGGCTTGAATAAAGTTAATTTGCCATTTAAAACAATTTCTTTTTCAGAAGATAAAAGATTTTCCATAAGCAGGTGAATCATAAGAAAATGCCCAAAATGGTTAACTGCCATAGAATTTTCAAAACCCTGCGGAGATCTTTCAGGTCTGTTTAATCTAGGCTTATAGACTGCTGCATTACAAATAATAGAATTTATTGGGTTTTTAAATTTTTCCAATATTTCATCGCAACCCTTCCTTACATCATCTAAGTTAGATAAATTTATCTCTATAAAGTGAACATTTTGAATCTCCTCTGCTGTCAAAAATTCTTCAGCTATTGTTTTAGCTCTTTTATTTGATCGATTTACAGCTATAACTTCCCATCCAAATCTTAATAGAGGTTTTAGAGTATTTAATCCAACGCCTGAAGTTGTCCCTGTTATCAGAACTAAACCCTTAATGTTCTTTGTCACTGGCAAAAAGTTAATAAAGAATGATAAGTAAAAATTTTAGATAATCCTTATCAACGCCATATTACTCTGATTATGTCCCTAGAAATCATTTGAACCTGATCCTTCATAAATCTTTGCTCGCCTTCAGGGGAAAATAAATCATCAAACCTATCTGTCAAAGCATCGAATCTATATTTCTCGTATGAATATGAGTCTTGAATTTCCCTTAGTCTTGTCAATCTAACCTTGGAGCTATATCCTAGTTTTATTAAGCTTATAAGTGCTAAGAGGGAAAAGCAAATTTTTATAGTCAAAAAAACTAAAGATACAAAGTTTTCCTCTTTTTCCTGCTTTTTTTTAAAAGCAGAACCAAGATATTTTTTGTAAAAATTACTATTTCTATAAGAAGATTTAGACAAATTTAGTTCTTGAAATATTTACTGAATAAGTCAATTCAGTCTCACTATATTATTACCTTAAAAAAACAAATTTTCTAATGGATTTTAGTTTCTACCTAAACTAATTCCTAATCTAAGAGCTAGGACTCCTGCATGCAGAACTACTATTAGACTTAGTGCAATTAAATTTATTGTTTGAGTTGGCTCCATAGTGAAAAAAAATATTTCCTATATTCTCCACCCAAAAGAGGGGATTTGACACACTATTACAAAATGATGTTACGTAATTAATAAATTGAAAGAAAAAATTTTATTGAAAATTATTATATGTAGACCTACAAAATAAATTTTGGGAACAGGTAATCAAGCTTTAATTTTTTCGACAAATAATTTACCTGGATTTGATCAAATGGCTTTAGATTTAAATTCTTTAGATCAGACTATTTCCAATCCTGAAATAATTCTCACATTGAGGTTCTACTATTGGACTGGGGATTGGCTGTCAATTGGCCATCATCAAAAGAAAATTCCTCGTAGTTGGGAAAAATTATTATCAGATGGGGAAATTAAGATTGTAAGACGTCCCTCTGGAGGGGGAGCTGTTTTGCATTCAGGGGGCATAACATATGCATTAACATTTAAAAAAACTTACTATAAAATCCTGAGTTATGAGATGGTAAATTCATGGTTAATTAAGAGTTTCAGAGAATTAGGTCTAAACTTACAAAATGGCAATTTACGAAAATCAAGTATAACATCTAATTGTTTTGGGACTTCATTAATTTCTGATTTAGTTGATCAGGATGGGTTTAAGAGGATAGGAAGTGCCCAATTTCGTAAAAAAGGTGCATTCCTTCAACATGGAGAAATTCAAACAAATCCTTCAAAAGATTTATGGTTCAAATTATTTAAAGAAGAAGCTCCACCAAAAATAAATTTAGACCTCACTAATGATGAAATAATTCAACATTTAAGAAATTCATTCTTAGAGAATAAATCAAAAAATATAAAGTTCAAAAATATTACTATTGATAATAAAAATATTAATAATTATTCATGACGGGTATTATTAAAGATCTCCTTTTTCCTTCATTGAATTAATTATTTTTGGCAATTCAATTCCAAAGGGATATTGATTTTTGTAATTTAATTTGTTTAGTATCTCTGCAGGCAACTTAAATCCCAATTTATTCAATACAAAATTTCCAATTTTAGACCTATCAATTATCCCTAAAGGAATATTTGCAGGACTGAGAGCCAACAAAAAACCTTCACCTGTTTCTTCAAGTCTTTCTATAGTTTTCCATAATTTATCATTAGTGTATACACTTGCAAAACAATCGATTGGCTTCTTAAAATCTCCAACAAAGTTCCGTTCCCATTTTTTTATGGAAACAGTTTTTAAAATATTCTCATCAATAAAACCAGTCCATCTTCCATTATTCGTAACAAAAAAATATTTATCTGATGCATCCTTTTTATTTTTAATTAAAGTATTTAAATCTGAGAAGTTAGAATCGAATTCAATTTTGCTTAATGGCTTTAATTTGAGCTCAGAAACTTTACTAAATTTAAGTATATTTTCAATTTTAAAAAATTGACTTTCTGACTTTGAAGAATTAACTCCAAACAATCCTAAAAAAGAAAGAATAAAACCATAGTAAAAGTTAAATCTAAATAAACAAATTATCCCAAATATAAGAACTAAAAAAGATAAAGATAAATTTACTTTATTGAGAAAGTTTCTTCCTTTATTTTTACTCCCTGAGAAATACCAAATAATACTTTTTAATAAATTTCCTCCATCTAGAGAACCTATTGGAATCAAATATAAGAAGCCTAAGAATAAATTTAATATACCTACTCTAGAAATTATATTGATGGATACTATTTCTTGAGATGAACTGTAATTACTAATTAAAAGTAAGATAAATGCTGTTGCAAAGCATAATAGAGGTCTGACAATTGCAATTTTTATATTACCTATAGCAGTTTGACAATACTTGTCTATTTGTAAAATTGCTCCAAGAAAATAAAAAGTAATTTTTTTTATTTTTACACCCTGATTTAAGGAAACAAAAGTATGTAAAACCTCATGAAAAATAATTGAAGATAATAAGAAAAAAGAAGTTAAAAACCCTATAATCCAAGCTTCTTTAATATTGTAGACATCACCAGAAGAAAAATTAACCTGATTACTTATGCTCCATGAGAATAAAAAGAGAATAACAAACCAATAAGGATGAATTTTGAAGGGGATTCCCCAGATTTTAAAAATTTGCCAACTTCTCAAAAATAATCTCCGCTATATTTAACAATAATATTAATTTTACATATAGGATAATGATATGCCCAAGACTAATACTTTAGTTAAAATTTGTGGACTAACATCCGAAGAGCAAGCTCTTCAAATCGCTAAACTAGGGGCAAATGCTATAGGAATTATTTCAGTTAAAGAGTCACCAAGGTATGTATCCGCTGAGATTAAGAAAAAAATTTTTAAAACCTTAGAAAGGTTGTACCCAAAAATTGAGAGAGTATCAGTTGTACAGAATTGTCCAATAGACTTAATTATTAAAAATTTCTTAGGAAGCCCAAGTGAAACTATCATTCAATTACATGGAGATGAAGATATTGATTACTGCAAAAAAATTAGGGGGGAAATTCCCAATATTGGCCTATGGAAGGCTTTCAGAATAAAAACGGAAAAGGATATAGATAAAATAAAACCTTTTGAGGATTTTGTAGATGCTATCCTACTTGATTCTTGGAATAAAGAAACTTATGGAGGTTCAGGGAAAAAAATAAAATCTTCTTATTTAAAGAATATCCAATTTAGCAAACCTTGGTGGTTAGCAGGTGGAATATCAATTGAATGGATTAATGAAATACTTACAGATATCGAACCTGATGGACTAGATATTTCAAGTAGTATTGAAATTTCTCCGGGTTTAAAAGATATTAAAAAAACACAAGATCTTTTTAATTTTTTAAAAAGTAATTAGTAATTATTAGTAGCAGACTGTTGTTTTACAAGCTCAAAAAATTCTTGTTTTAAACTTAAATCGTGTCTAAAATCGCCTCTAACCACAGAATTAATCATACTTGTATTTGGTTCTTTGACTCCCCTCCACTTCATACAATAATGTTGGGCTTTTACAATAATGCCTAAACCTTTAGGCTCACACAGTTTTTCAATTTCATCTGCAAGGATCATTACAGCTTCTTCCTGAATATGAGGTCTTGAAAAAACCCAATCAGCAACTCTCGCAAATTTTGAAAGTCCTATGACTTTATTTCCTGGTTTAATTCCTATCCAACACTCTCCTAGAATTGGAACCAGGTGATGTGAACATGCAGATCTGACCGAAATTGGACCAACCGTATAAATTTCATCAAGGTTCTTGTCGTTAGGGAAACTTGTATCTTTAGGTTGTTCATAATATCTACCTTTAAAAACTTCATTTAGATACATTTTTGAAACTCTTTCAGCAGTTTCTTGAGTATTATGATCATTCTCAACATCAATCACGAGTGACTTTAGTAAGTCTTTCACTCTTGAAGCAACTTCTTTTTCTAAAATTTCTAATTCACCAGGATTTATAAAATCAGAAATATTATCATTAGCGCTAAATCTTCTACCAGAATTTTTTATTCTGTCTCTTATAATTTCAGAAATTAATTTATTAGTAATCTGATCGTCAAAGTTTCTAATATTATCGTTGGGTAATGTAGAGGTCATAAAATTCTAAACAGAAAATTGTATGCAACTTAATTAACTGTATCTTCCAAAAGCTTAATTGCTCATATACTATATCACATTCTCTTGTTCAATCGGGTTCAAATAGCACTTAAAAAAATCACTATTTTAAGATTAATCAGATAGACAGAATGTTTAAAAAGCCCCGCCAGAAGGCATCAAAGTCAAGTCTTCGATCAATTGTGATTCAGGTTTTTGAGCCATGTAGAGAATAGTTTCTGATACCTCTTTTGAGGAGAGCATAGAAGTTCTATCAAAATCAGAATTGATTGATTCGGAGTCCCAAAGAGGAGTATTTACTGAACCAAGAGTTATTGTGCACGCTCTTATTGAATTAGATCTCTCCTCCTCCCTCAAGCATTTAGTAAACATAGCTAGTGCAGATTTCGAAACACAATAAGCTCCCCATTGGGGGAATGCATTATAAGAGGCATGACTACTAACATTAATAACTAAACCACCATTTTTTCTCATTTGAGGAATTATTGAACTACAAATTTGAAAAACACTTGTGAGGTTTATTTGAATAGTTTGTTCCCATTGACCTAGTTCCATTTCAACTAAAGGGCCATTAAATGCGCAACCGGCATTATTTATCAATACTGAAGGGC
>CACGGY010000007.1 GCA_902572675.1 uncultured Prochlorococcus sp.
TAAACCTAAAAAAAGAACTGTTAAAGATGAAATAATAGATGTAGAGGTTGATTCTGATAATTAATAAGATTTTTAATTTAAATAAATTAAATTAAATATTACTAAACAGGTTTGAATAATAAAATACTATATTTTCTAGAAAAATTTGTTTATTAATGTAAAGGGTCTTTTTTTAATATTTTAATTTGAATTATAAGAAGGTTGTTATAAATCTAAAGCTACTTCGATAGCAGCTATTAAGTTTTCGTCAAACGGTTTAACACCTGGCTTGAATCTTGCAATTACTTTACTATCTTTCCCTATCAGAAACTTCTCGAAATTCCATTCAACGTCTCCTTCAGGTTCAACTTTGTTAAGGGTTGTGTATGGTTCTGTGGTGTTGCCTTTTGCATGAACTTTTTCATAGATTTCAAACTTAACTCCATATTTTGTTGTGCAAAAATCTTGTATTTCTGAAAGAGAGTCGGGTTCTTGTTTTCCGAAATCATTACAAGGAAATGCAAGTATTCTCAGGCCTTTGCTTGAATATAAATCATGTAGCTTTTGAAGATCTTCATATTGAGCAGTATTTCCGCAATAACTAGCTACATTAACAACTAAAATTACTTCCCCTGAATATTCACCTAGTTTTATGGATGATCCGTCTGCGGAAAGAACAGTAGTATTTTGTACGTCAACTTGCATGTCTAAAAAAAATCACCCTTTGAAGATAGCATTGTATAAGCTTTATTGTGTTTAATTTATATGGTGGGTTTTCTTATTTTTTTTATAAGTTTTAATTTTTCATTTATTTAACCCTTTATAATTAGTATTATTAGTCAGTTTAAATTTGGACCCTCTAGACCCACTTACTGAAATTATTAATTCCGGTCAAGGTTTTTCTCCTGCAATTGCTTTAGAAAAAATTATTTGGGCAATGATTGGAATCTTTTTTTTAGGAGCAATTTCAAGATCAATAACTAGTAGCATGCGAAGTCAAAATTGGTTTGGTAGAAATTTTTTATTTAGTTATTCTAAAGATAAAAAAATTACAGATGATAAATCTTCACAACCTTCTGGTGATGAAGAATAAGTTTTATATAAATGAAAGAATCAATTTTTTCTAAAAAAAGAATTTTATTGCTTGGTAGTGGCGAGCTTGGAAAAGAATTAGTAATAGAATCCAAAAGATTAGGATTAGAAGTTATTGCAATTGATCGATATGAAAAAGCACCTGCAATGCAAGTTGCTGATTATTCAAGAGTAATTGATATGGGAGATAAAAATATCTTAAAAAATGTTATAAAAGAATTTAAGCCTGACTATGTTGTTCCAGAAATAGAGGCACTTTCAATTGAAGCCCTAAAAGAACTCGAGGATGAAGGATTCAATATTGTTCCCAACGCCAGAACTGTAGAAATTACAATGAATAGAGATAAAATTAGAAACTTAGCTTCTAAAGATTTAAAAATTAAAACTGCAAAGTTTGATTATATTTTTGAATTTGATGATTTAGAAAAAAAAGCAGATGAAATTGGATTCCCACTTTTACTTAAGCCTTTAATGAGCTCTTCAGGAAAAGGGCAGAGTTTGGTTGAAACAAAAAATGATTTACAAAATGCTTGGAAACAAGCACAAGCAAATTCAAGAGGAAAGGTTAAAGGTGTAATTATTGAAGAATTTATTAATTTTGATTTTGAGTTTACTCTTCTAACTGTAAGAAAAGAAAATGGTGAAAATATTTTTTGTTTACCAATTGGACATCTTCAATCTAATGGTGACTATCAATGTAGTTGGCAACCTTTAGAGATTAAGGAGTCCTTAATTATTGAAGCTAAGAAAATGACAAGTAGAATATTAAATAACCTTAATGGAGCTGGATTATACGGAGTAGAGTTTTTTATAAAAGGAAGTGAGGTTATATTTTCAGAATTATCTCCAAGACCACACGACACCGGTATGGTTACATTAGTAAGTCAAAATATTAATGAATTTGAATTACATTTAAGGGCTTTTTTAAATTTACCAATACCGCATATAGATCTAATAGAACCCTCTGCAACTAGAGTTATACTTTCTAAACAAGAGTATCTAAATCCTATTTACGTAGGCCTTAGTGAAGCATTAGAATTTGAAAAGACTAAAGTGCTCATATTTGGTAAACCAGTTTCCAGAAAAGGCAGAAGAATGGGTGTTGTTCTCTCATCAAATTCTGACATTAATTTGGCTAGAAAAAATGCAGATGAAGCTGCTCGTAAAATAAAAGTCAGTACTACATAAATATTAAATAAAAATAACGAAAAAAATACTTATTTCCTTTGTTTTTGTTCTATGTTTCTCTAGGTATTATTTGAGTATGTTCTTTATTTCATAATGATAGAAAATTATAAAGGTTGGAATATAACTTTAAATTGGGATAATAAAGATTATCTCGATAGGGATACTACAAAAAGTAATTTTTTTAATCAAAATGAAAAATGGATTGGTGTTAACTTAAATGGTGAAATAATCTATGGTTCTTCTCTAAAAGAAATTAGACATATCATTGATTATCCTAGTTTGCATGTAAAGTAGGTTAAAAGATTTTTTTAATTATCCTGATTATTTTCATTATCTTCAATAAGTTCGTTAGCAAGTTTTCTTAAATCTCCCTTAATTGAGACCCATGTAAAGGCGATTATAAAAATTGAAGCAGATATTACAACAGTGATTTTTTCGACAGGGGACATTCCAAGCGCAATAGCAAACATTTCAAACCAAATATTAATTTTTCATTATATTGAATTTTTTTAAATAGTTAGAATCAAATTTTTTTTTGCAATGATATTTAATTATTCAAAATATAATAAATAAAATTTAAATTACTTATTTTATTTATTGTTTCTGATTTCAATTTTATTCACTAAGATTAAATTATGGAAAAAAAAAAGTGCCCTCAATGTAAAAATTTAATTTTAAAAACTTCCCCAACATGTTTATATTGTGGAAGACCTAATAAATTTATAACTAAGGAATACGTAAATAAAAAGTGGAATAAAGATAATAATAAAAGTGTATTTGACTATATTTTTATTAAAAAGTTTCTTGTATTTATTTTATTTTTAATATTTATAGTTGTTATTATTATATTTATTTAAATAACATCAATTAATCACTCTATTATTGCATCAAATACTTCTTTAGTATTTGTTGATAGTTTATTTTTTTTAATCTGCTTTATTGTTTCTACCATATTACTTTTGTAAGGATCTGAATAATAATTGTATCTACTAAATACTTTCACAAAACGGGAAATTACGATTGGATTTATTTTATCAAAGTCAATTATCTTTTTTGCAATATATTTATAACCAGAACCATCCATTGCATGAAAATTACTATTTCTTGTTACGAAAGTATTTAATATAGCTCTTAAAGTGTTTGGTGACTTTGAATCAAAAAACTTATTTTCAAATAATTTTTCAATGCTGTTTGTAGTTTCATCAATTTCTATAGATGCATTGAATGAGAACCAACTATCCAAAACTACGCTATTCTTTTTCCATTTATTAAAAAATATATTTGAAATAATTTTTCTTTCAGGACAATTAATCCTACTAAAAGAATTCAATGCAGCTTTTGCTAGTGTCATTGAATTACTATCGACGTAATTAATTATTTTGTATTTAATTTCCTCATCATTACTTTGCAAGAGTAGTTTCCAAATAGTTTCAATTAGTTTTCTTTCATTTTTACCTTCTGGCCAAATTTTATCTAGATTTTTCTCTATTTCTTGAAGCTTAAAATATAATTCTTCTCTTAATTTGGTACCGAATAAATAATTTAATTCGTCAATAGTTTTATATATCTTTAAAGGATCTATATTCTCCATCTCTGATTCAATTTCAGCAAATGTCGGAATACTTAGTAATTCAGATAAAAGAGACAAATTTATATCTTTATTTTTTATAAATGATATTAAAGTGCTTATTAATCTATTTTCAACTTTGTGATCTGGCTTTTCATCTAATCTACATGAAATGATTATTTTAAATAATTCTCTTACAGTATTAGATAGTGTAAAAAAATCTTTTTCATATTTTAAGATTAAAAATTTTTCATCTAAGGTAGTGTCAGATTCCCACTCAACTGGTGAAGAGAATTCGCGAAAATAAGTTAAAAAAGGGATTTGGAGTTTAGATCTAACATTCCTAAAAATAAATTCTTGTTTTTTTGTTTTTAAAACAACTGTTTTTTCTATCGTTTTATTATCACCGCAAAATATAGCTAGATTTATAGGAATTATTAGAGGTAAATCATTATATGGGTTTTTCTTTATTGGATTACTTTGAGAGGCTTGAATTATGAGTTTTTCGTCTGTTTGATCCCAGATTCTCTTGAATATAACCTTTGGTGTGCCATTTTGCTTGTACCAGACTTTAAATTTTTCAGGATCGATTTCATTATTATGCTCTAAAATTTTATCGATAAATTGGTCTATTGTTGCTGCCTTCCCATCATATGTTGAGATGTAATTACTAAATCCTTTATAGAAATTTTCATCTTTTACAAGTTTTTTAAGCATTCTAATTATTTCTGATCCTTTTTCATATATCGTGGTCGTATAGAAATTGTCTATTTCTTGGTATCTTTCTGGCATTACAGGATGCGATGTTGGACCAGAATCCTCTCTAAATTGATTTCCTCTAAGGAATTTTGCATCCTCAAGTCTCTTGATTTCCTTATTATGAAGGTCTGCTGTGAACTGTTGATCTCTGAATACTGTTAAACCCTCTTTAAGAGATAATTGAAACCAATCCCTACAAGTAACTCTATTACCCGTCCAATTATGGAAGTATTCATGGGCGATCACACCCTCTATTCTCTCTAATTCCTCATCAGTTGTTGTTTCAGAATTAGCAAGTATTAGTTTTGAGTTGAAAATATTGAGACTTTTATTTTCCATTGCTCCCATATTAAAGTGCCTTATCGCAACTATATTGAACAATGACAAATCGTATTCAAGGTTATATTTGTCTTCGTCCCATCTCATGGATTTCTTTAAGGAACTTATTGCATGTTGGACATATTTTTCATCACCATACTCAACATAAATATTTATTTTTACTTTTTTATTCGATTTAGTTATGAAATTTTCCTTTACACAACTAAGTTTACCCGCTACCAATGCAAATAGATATGAGGGTTTTGGATATGGGTCTTCCCAAATTATTTCATGTCGATTATTTGTAAGATCATTTTCTTTTACGATGTTGCCATTTGAAAGTAAAACGGGATAATCATCCTTGTCGGCCTCAATTCTTACAGTGTATTTGCTTAGAATATCAGGCCTATCAGAGTGAAAACTTATTCTTCTAAATCCCTCTGCCTCACATTGCGTAGTTATGATTCCATTACTTTCATACATTCCTAAAAGGGATGTATTTTCCTTTGGTTTAATTATTCCTTCTATTTTTAATAAAAAATTATCTTTACTTATATTTTTAATTTTTAAGTTATTTTTTTGCTGTTTGTAGCATTCCTCTTCTAATAATGAGTCATCTATAAATATTTTTTTTATTAATATATCCTTACCATCAAGAATTAGATTTGTTGTATTCTTATTTTTTTTTACCAATTTAAGTTTGGTCGTAACATTTACAGCATTTTTCTTGATTACGAAATCCAAAAAGATTTCTGGAATTTCATAATCAAAAACTTTGTAATCTTTAAGTTTTATATATCTCGAAATACTTTTTTGGTTTGTTGGATTGTTCATCTTTACAAAGAAGTTCAGAAGTTAAAAATCTAGAATATTTATTTTGGAATTATAAATTAGAACTTTTATCTTCTGATTGACAGTAATGTTCTTTAACTTGTCCTGTAGGAAGTAATTCATATAAAGAAGGATTATCAATATCAGGCGATCCGTCCTTATTAAATTGGTATCTCCAATCCCATTTTTTATCTGTAAAGGAAATATATTCTTTTTTTAGAGAATATGGAAGCATAAGCTTTATTTTCTTCCAATTAATATTTATAAATGCTCCTGGTTTTAACTCAGATATCTTTTCTACTATGGAAAAATCACCATTAATATTATTTCTCATCACAAGATTAAGCTTTGAATTTTCACATACATAGCTACTTTTTAAAGCTAATAAAAGTATTAAGGTAATAAAAAATGAATGAATTTTTGAGCTCCTTTTAAAATAGATATACTTTCAAGCTAAATGACTTAATTAAAGATCTTTTTGGATCAATTTAAATCATAATAGATTGCATACTCTTTAGATCTACAAGATTACAATTTAATTCCTTTTCATAATCCTTAACTGAAATAAAATTATTTAAAAAACCTGAATATTTTGCATCTCCGCCTATGGTGCTTGAAAGTATATATTTTGGATTGAATTTGTTAATCAATTTTGGGATTACATCAGCACCTTTTACAAAAGAACCTACTAGGGGTAATTCTAAATTTTTTGTAGGAGTAATTACTGCATCAAGATTTTGCCTGTTTAAATTTTCATCAAGATATCCATGGGGTTCTATATAAAACCCATTATCTTGATCGTCTTTAACAATATATCCGTTTTCAATTTGTGGCACTGGAGCACCAGCAGTTGCTTCAAAACTTAAATTAAAATGATTTGTCTTTTCAGTTGGCTTAAGGACTTTAATCGAACTAAAACCAATTTTTATTAATGTTTCAACAGCACTTTTAGGGCAAATTATAGGTATATCCTTTCTGAATATTTCTAATGTTGGAACATGACAGTGGTCAGGTAATCCTTGGGTTAACAAAATAATATCTATTTTTTTATCTATTGAAATTTCTTCTTCTAATGTTCCTTTAAAAAACCACTGACCTGGAGGAAATATTAAATCTCCTTTGAGCCAAGGATCAATAATTAGATTTGTTTTTTTAAATTTTATAAGCCAACCATTTGAACCAAGGTAGGTCGCTTCAAAAGTCATTATCAATTAATTGTTTTATTAGACTATAAGGTAATTTTGGCTTTATCGAGAAATTACTAATTTAGATTAGTTTGCTTCATTTAAGATTTGAAATGACTTCCTTTTTAGATTAAATATTAAAACTTGATTATCTTTATAACTAAACTCAAAGTTTTCTTTTTCTAGAATTTGTATTGGTATTAAAGCTAATCCTCCTGTTCCTGAAAATATGATTGGCATGGTGCTATTTTTAGTCCCATTCATTTTTTGTAAGTCAATAGCTTGTGAAACTAATTTTCTGGCTTTATCAAATCCGTAATCTTCTATTAATTCAGGCCATAAAAAGTTAACTGATTCATATTTCGAAAACTCAAATTGTACTGTTTTCATTAAAAAATAATGGATATATAGTGATTAATTACGATATTTACTTAATTACTATTTTTAAACCTATCCATGACTAGTTGCAACATATCAACTACATCACCATCAGTTAAATTTAAATCCTTCTTTAAATCATTGCAAGTTAAATTCATTTCTAGTGCCGCTTCAGCCATATGATTAACTTTTTGGTTATCACCGCCCAATGAAATAAATGGATTGAAGTTTTCTATCATTTAATACTTGTTGTTACTTCCTAGTTCTAGCTAAGAAATAATTAATTATCATTTATTGATACAGAAGCTTATAAATATGTTATTTAATATTTAGAAAGTTTTTATTTTTAAACTAGGGATATTGATATGCCTTTTGATATCAATGCGAATCTTCTAGCTCTGACTAGTAAAGGAAATATCAAATTTGTTCGTTTATTTGATTTAAACACTTTAGAAAGTAACAAAAGTAAACTACTTGAGGGATTATTTATCTGTTTGCAAATAGTATTAATTGCATCTGCCCCATGAAAGATATCTTCATCTTTCAGGAGAATAGCTCCTTTATCTAGGTCATAACCTTTATCTAGGAGGGATTTAATCAGAGTTAAATTTTTACGACCATCAAGAATTTTAATATTGGTTATTTTGCTTTTGATTTCTAGGAGCTCAGCAAAATGATTGCAGAAAGGACATTCACCGTCATAAATAAAGGTATAGTTAGAAGTCATAGGTAAAAAGCAATTTTTAATCGTCTTAAAGTACTCCAACAAACGATAATTCACTGATAATAAAACAAAAAATAAAAATTTTGTGGATTTCTTATAAAGGAATAACTAAGAGATTCTCATAATTACGAAGAAATGTCTCAATATAGGTATATTTTTCATAAAAATCTGTATGCTAACCTGCAGGTATTATGTTTTAAAATCATGAATTTATTAGCTTCTTTTGCTTTAGGTGGTTTCAATCCTTGGGCAGCAGGCTTTGGAATTGGTTCTTTAGTTCTTTTTGGTCTTGTTGGTCTTGTTGCTGGTCCAAACCTAAAGAATTTTGACCCTGATGCATAAATCATCAAATTTAACTTAGATTTTTAAAGACTCATTTGAGTCTTTTTTTTATGCAGTTTTTTAAAATTATTTTTAGAATCTAACTAATTTATATCCTGCAAAAAAATGTTGTTTCCTACTTTTTATCTATTTAATTTTTTAAAAATCTCTTCTCTAAAAGCCACTATTGTTTTTTTATCAATTCTTTTAATAAAATCAAATTTACTTAGATTAAAAGGAGGATTAATAGGAGGTCTTTTTGCCTTGATACTTATATCAGGAATTTTTGCCTCTAGTACCATAGCTCTAGGATCTTTAGTTTATGCCTATCGATTAAAGAAGAAATCTAACCTTGATGATAATCAAATGCAGGATTTAGAAACTGTTAATGTTTAATATTTTTTCTTAAATTACATCCATTTGTATAACCTAAAATGGAGTTCCAGGTACAAAATGCAAGACTAAAAATCCAAAACCGGCAGCAAAAACTATTGATACTGCGATAATAAGAAGGCCCGATGCCATCCCCCCTTCGTTAAATGCCATATAATTAGTTATTTTAAATCAATAATAGACGATATTTGTTCCATGGTAATAGTTCTAATTACTCAAATATCATCCAAATTTATTATTAATGGTGAATAAGAGTAAAAATATGGAAGTTAATGAAAGGACAAATCCAAATATGATTAATGGTTTAGATTTAACGTTTTCTTCTTCTTTGGGGCTTTTTTTAGAAGACACTAATTTTCTATTTCTTTTAGAGAGAAGATTGGGAAAAGGTTTAATCACGACAAAATTAGAATCTAAGCTTATTACCCTAAAGTTTTAAATAAATCTTTATGGTAATCAACTACATTTTGACAACTTATTACAGGTGTAAATTCCATATGAATGCCAAATTTAGCTCTCCATGGAGCAAAATGCGCGAAAATTTCTTTATCGCTTTGTGCCTTACATAAACAAACTACTCTACCCTCCCCTGGAGCATGCACTCTAAATAACATCTCAAATTTGTCTGTTTTGTCTGATTTTGCAATTTCACCGTTTTCCCAGGCCTCCACAAATAATTGATAAGCTTTTACTTGATTCTCAATATCTGGGAATTGGCAGTCAGCAAGAAATAATTGCATTGGAGTATTCTTAAGATTTTACTTATTATCCCTCAAATTTTTATTTATTAATAGTACTGTTTGAATTTGAAGATTAGAAAAAAATATTTTACTAAATAAAGTGAGATGAAAGGGTTTCAAGAAATTTTCCAATATCTTTTTTATATAAACTATCCGTGATTTTTAAAGAGAATAATTCATAATCATTTATATCTTTTTTTTTGTCAAAATTAATATCACCCTTTAATGAAATATCTTTCATAAATCTATTGATTACTATTTAAAATTTAAACAAATATATTTAAAAGGCAAATTTCTTTACATTATGTTTATTATGAGAGAAATTCCTAATGCAACAAGGAAATAACTAATTTATTTAATTTAAAAATTAATTAATTTTTCTAAAATAAATAAAAAAGCATTAGTTAATGAAAAAATTACAGTTAACAGAGATGCAATAACTGGTAATAAATTGAACCATAACTGTGAAGTTCTCATTTTTGAATCAATATTCAGAAAATTGGTTCTTTTATTAATTCTTATTTGCAACCAGAAAACAGATAATGGATAAATAATTCTTGAAAAAGTAATAAACATATAAGGTAAAATACCTTTTTTTGTATAAAGTATAAATCCTGAAAAAAAGTATAACGTCCAAATTAGAACTCTCTGAATTAGGATTAGGTTCTTGCTTTTACTAGACACTATTAATTAATTAACTTTTATAAGTTTAGTCATTTTATATCTTTCAAATAAAATGTTATTTATAATTACTTTTTCTTTACGAATAATTCTCCATTGATTTTTAAGAAATAATTCATAACTTATTAAGCTTGCTTCAGTTGAAAGAGAATCTAAACCTTCTGTTTTAGCTTCATCTTCTAATTTATGAAGTAACTTAGTGCCGCATCCTTTTCTTTGAAATTTACCTTTACAGTAAAATAACGCAATTCTATCTGTGGGATATCTTACAGCGAAGGCAATTATTATTCCTTTTTTACTTAGTACCCATCCTTTCCCCTTAGTTATTGACTTATCAAAATTTGGATTATTCCAAGCTTGGGATGACCAGGCCCTTTTTTGATCTTGACTATAAATTTTTTCATCTAAGGATTGAATTGAATCAAAATAAACCTTCTTTAATTCCAGTTGATCTTTAATGGTAATTTGTCTTAAATTCATAAACAAATCTTCTATTTAATATGCATAATAAAAATATAGTCGCAATTGGTGGAGGAGGGTTTGGACGTTCTTTGGGCTCTCTTGAAATTGAAAAATATATAATTTCATTAATTAATAAAAAAAGACCAAAAATTTGCTTTATTCCAACAGCATCCGGTGATAGTAGTTTATACAAACTTAACTTTTATAGAGCATTTTCTAAACTAGATTGCATAACAAGTCATATCGATTTTTTTTCTAGAACAGAAAACTTAGAAGAGAAAGTTTTTTCTCAAGATATCATTTATGTTGGCGGAGGAAATACAAAAAGTATGTTAGCTGTCTGGAAAGAATGGAATTTACATGAAATTTTAAAAAATGCTTATGAAAAAGGAATTGTAATGAGTGGTGTAAGTGCTGGTGCTATTTGTTGGTTTGATAAAGGTATAACTGATTCTTTTGCTAAGGAATTGAATATAATTGATTGCCTAGGAATAGTTAATGGTGTTGCTTGTCCTCATTTTGATGAAGAGAAAGAGAGGGAACCTTATGTTAATGATGTTATTCAGGAAAAAATTATAGAATCTTGTATTTGTATTGAAGGCAATTGTGCTTTACATATCAAAAATGATTTTGAATATTCCTCAATAGATTTTGGTAATGGTAAAAAGTGCTTTAGAGTCACAAAGGTAAATAATAATTTAAAGAAAGAAATCCTTTAAAAAAATTTTTTAAATATATTTTAGATCTCTTCATTTTTAGAAATTGAAGTAAATTCAATACCTTTGTACTTTATAAATGATGCTGTCCATACTTCTTTTGAAAGATTGCCGAGGTATTTTAAGAATTGTTGTGTATCACCGTCTCTTATCCATTCAGATTTAACAAAAGGTAGCTCTTTCTGCATCCTTTTAGGATGCATATGAACTAAAAGTAAGCCTTTATCTTCAGAGGCTCTTTTTAATGCGCCTTCATCACTCCTTTGAAAAACTCTAAGAAGAAGATTTAAAATAACTTCTTCACCAAGTTTCCTTAAATTTTCTCCTTCTTCTAAACCCCCTTTAATTTCTTTACCCCCAAGAGGCATTGCTCTAACTAAGTTTTGCTCTATTAATGCTATTGCAATTAGATAATCTTGGCTTGCCATATTATTCATTTAATTACTTTTTAGATATTCTAACCTCTCGAGTTCATCAAATTCCTTTTTTAATTTTAAGATTTTCAAAAACAATAAGAATTTATCAAATATCTCCTCGCCAAATTAAAACTCTTACCTAATTTAATATTATTTTGTTTTAAATATAAGATTTTATTTGTTTTTTTTCTTCTTGTTTGCAAGTCTTTTTTATATCATCCTTTAGTAGCAATTACGAAATACTTGAAATTTCTAAGGAATATAATTGAAATTTAGCAGCAGATCAATTTTTATATAAGCATCATTGGAGTTTTCTTACACTAATTATTAAGAAAAAGAATAAAAATAAATCCGTAAGAGTAATCTTAGTGGATTCAAGTTTTCGTTAAAATATCAAATTATAAGCTAAATTTATTAATTAATGATTAATAACCTAAGGTTTGAATTGTCATTTAAAAATATTTCTCAGTTAGAAACCAAACTTAATTTCTGCAAATTTAATAACATAAGAAATATCAACATTCCTTGTAAGGGTCAAATTAAGAAAGAATTATTTAATTCAACAATTAACTATATATCTAAGAACTTTCAAGAATTTAATGTTACTTATCATTATAGTCTTTATCATCAATACAATAAAAACCAAAGAAATTCATATCAAGATTTTTTAGGTTTTTTAAAAAATTCTTATTCAAATAAAAATTATAATATTCTTCTTGTGTCAGGCTCCATAAAGAAAAAAAACTTTGATACAATTAATGTTTTAAGTAAAATAAATAAAGAACAAAATTTAAAAGTTAAATTAGGTATAGCCTACAATCCATACTTGGAAAAATATTATAAGGTGTCTTCTGAAAGAAAAAGGTTAGAAATCAAAGTTTCTTCAGGATTAGTAAATTCAATTTGGTTTCAATATGGCACAGACATTAACCTACTTCAGAATGAAATTAATTATCTTATGAAAAACGCAAAATATGAAAAATTAAATTTATTTGGAAGTTTACTAATTCCTTCAAAGCAATTTATAGCAAGGTTTAAATTTCGTCCCTGGAAAGAGGTTTATATTTCAAAAAATTTTTTAAATTCTTTAGATGATTTCTATCAATTTACAAGAGATTTAGTTTGTTTTTATAAAAATAATAATATAACTCCTGTTATTGAAACAGATTTTTCTTCATCAGAAAAAATTGATTCTGTTTACAGTTTTTTTAGAAAATGAAATACAACTGATATCAATTTCTGATTTATGAAAAGTTCTTTTGAATATGACCTCTTAATAATAGGTGGGGGTATATCTGCGTGTGTTTTCGCTTCCAACTATCTAAAAAATAATATTACAAAAAAAGTCGCATTAATTGAATTTGGCAGGAGTCTTGGAGGAAGATCAAGTACAAGAATAAGTAGAAGATTTAGAGGGTGGAAACTAAACCATGGTGCTCCAAATTTAAATATTAGCAATAATAATAATAACCTTCTTTTAAAGAAATATATTCATGAATTATTAGAAAAAAATTTTATTAAAATTGATGATTCTGAATCGATTTCTCTTGGTAATGAATCTAATTTAGATATTATTCAAAAGTCTGAATTTTCTCGGGGAGTAAATTATCTTCCATTATCTTCTATGAGCAAATTATCTCAACAAATTATTTATTCAAATAATTTAAAGGGGAAAATTGATTTTTATTTTGAAACCTTAATAGTAGACTTGATTTTTAAATATAATCAATGGAGATTAATTTCTAAAAAAGGAGATATATTTAAATCAAAATATCTTGTTTGCTCAAGTAACCTGTTATTACATAAAAGATCATTGGAAGTATTAAAAACAAATTATATTCCATTAAGAAAAGCTATACCTGAGAATAATGATAAAAAAATTGATTTGCTTATCAATTTATTAGATAAACAATCATTTATTCCTAGAATGACTTTTTTAATTTATACAAATAAAAATTATCGTTATAAAGATTTTTATCCTAAAAAACAAAGATATTTTTATTTAAATAATGATCTTGAGAATAAATATAATTTTGAAAGAGTTATTTTTCAACTACAAGATAATGGGAAAATAGGTATTGTAATACATACAAAAAAAATAGATTTTATTAATTCTATAAATTCAAATGACGAAAATTTATTTAAACAAAAAATATTTAAAAATTTCAATGAACTTTTTGAGGGTAATTCTTCAGTAAATAAATTAAGTTGTAATGAGGTAATCTCCATAATGAAATGGAGGGCTTCACAACCCTCAGGTTACGCAATTCCGTTATCTTTACAATTTAGTAAAAAATATAGGATTGGATTTTGCGGAGATTGGTTTGGAGGTGAAGGATTTGGTAGGATTGAAAGCTCAATTTTAAGTGCGCTTATGTTAGTAAAAAAATTTAAGACTTAATGAAATATTTTTTTAATTAGCTTATCAATATTAGTATTCTTAGTAATAGTGAATTCATTTTTTTTATTTTTTAAACTTTTATTTTTGAATTTCTCGTAATAAATATCCCAAGATTTCAAGAAATCATTTTTAGCCCTTTTTTTATTCTTTCCCCTTTCTTCAAAATCTCTTTTTATCACTCTTTTCATACACTCATTTTTATTGATTTTTATTTCTAAGAAAAGATATTTTTGATTATGTAGAACTCTTGAGAATTCTTTAGCAAAAATACCTTCAATAATTAAAAAATTAATATTGTTAGTTTGTTTTAAGTAATTTTGGATTGTTTTTTTCTCGAAATTATAGCGTCGCTTATGAATTGAGATCCCATTCTTAAGAATATAATTAAAATCTTTTTTAAATAATTTACGATTAAAACTAATACTTCTATCGAAATAACCTTCTACGATTTTTGATATTAATTTACTTATTAGTCCTGTTTTGTAGTAATTGTCAGTACTTAAAACAAAACCATTTTTAATTTTTTTTATTATTTTATTTGATAATGTCGTTTTACCGCTACCAGAAGGACCACTTATAAATATAAGCTTCATTTTATATTCTCTACACTATATATTTATTACTCTAATTTTACTATTATGGAACATTTTTATTTTATGAAAGAACTTTTTTTCTAAAAATTTTTATAGTAATGTAATATGCATTGTAAGTATTTTAAGCTTGCATAAATATTAAATATATGTCTTTATATAAATGTAAATAAATTAATTTCTTTCAATTATCTATAGCTTTATTCTTAATTCCTTTTGGAATTTGGTAATCTAAAATTGATGATTTAATTTTATTACTTATATATTGCAATGATTTCTAAATTTCTAAGTAAACTAAAATCGATTCTATTTAAAAGTGCAGTATCAGAAGAAACTCCTTTAAAAAAAGAAAAGAAGCCAACCAAGGCTTCAAAAACAAAAACAAAAACAAAAACAAAAACAAAAACCAAAACAGTTAATTCCAAGAAAAATATTGAAATCTTAACTACTCTTCCTGGCGTTGGAGCTAAAAGTGCTAAGGCTTTGTACGAAGCTGGATTTAAAACAACAAAAGCAGTTATAGCTGCAGACGAAAAAGATCTCCTTGCAGTAACTGGTGTTGGAATAAATCTTGTAAAAAAACTAAAGAAGCTTAAATAATAATATTTTTAAACTTTTAAAATTGAATATATTTATCTTTATAAGTTTATAGTTTAGTTCTAATTTACCTTCTTCTAGCTTTTCTTCTTTGTTGCAATTTTCTTTTATATTTCTCAATAGGCGTCTCATGATGCCTAAGCCTTTTTAAATCTGCAAAAATTCCTGATTTAGATACTTGCCTTTTAAATCTTCTAAGGGCAGATTCAATTCCCTCATTCTCACCAACTGTAACTTGTGTCAAAATTTTCTAAATAAATTTATTCTAACATCATATCAGCTTAAATCTAAATCTTCAAATAATGGGTTTTAGTTTATTTAGGAAATTTTTTGTGCCCACTCTACAAATCCTTTTTTATTGCTTTTTATATCTTGTAGGGATTCAAAATAATATTTTTTCCAATTATCTCTTGGAAGTCCTAGAAATAACATTAAATTTAATGGATATTGGTTGCTATCAGAACAATTTCTAAAATCATCCCTGAATAAAAATATTTCCTTTTTTAAAGCAATTGCAATACCTAATTCAATCATTACGCCTTCATCTGGAGGCGTACCATTAACAATCGCAAAAATAGCATCACACTTTTTTAAATCCTGGAAATTTTTTCTTGCTAGATCATAAGCCCAATCGCCTTCTTTTTTTATTAAATGTTTCGTCTTATCAAAAGGTTCATATACTTCTATATTTAAATAATTGAAGATATTAATAAATTCATATAGGAGTTTTTTGGTTTGTTTTGAAAACCCATATGGATTAGCTAAGTATAGTTTCTTTTTCACCTCAAACCTCTTTTTCTAAGATACTCGTTGCGATCACTTTTAAAATTTAATGTATTTTCCCATGGAAAAACAATCCACTCGTTTTTATTAGTTATAAATATAGTATTCCACCATATAGGTTTAACTTTACTAAATAATACAAAAAACTTTGCTCCATCAATATTTTTGAAGGTGTTTAATGTAGTACCAGTTTCATAAATATCATCTACTATTAATGAGTTTTTTATTGGTTCTGAAATTAAATTTAAATTTAATTTATGGCTTAATGCTACTGCTAGACATAAACCACCTCGAGGAATTCCATATATTCCTGAAAACTCTAAAAATTTACATTTATTAGCGATGAGTTCTACGCTCTTGTCAAATTGGTCCCATGAAAAATAATTTATCATCTTAATTTTCTCTTTTTTCAGTTGTAGTTGCGAAATTTGATGCGATCACACTTAAAAGTGCGACTACCTGCTCATTTGGACAGTTAGTAATATTTTTTAATTTTTCACATTCTTTTATTATGTTGGAGTAAGTATCTTCGACAATCCCGTTCATTTGATCATTACTAAAAGAATATGGTTCGTTCATTTTAAATAATTAAATAATTTTATTTTTACTCATATATTCTTCGAAGTAAATATATTGATTAATTTACATGAGATTATTTCCACATAGGTTCGTTTATTTTTTCTTTTGTTATTGATTTAGGTACATAACTATGTAAAGTTTCAACTTTTATAGCCCATTTTTTAGAATCACCTTTTAAACTTTCGATTTCAATTAAGTTTTTTAAGGACATTCTTTTTCTAATTTTAAGAAGACCTATACAAGTTTCCCAGGCCTTTTGATTTTTATATATTTCTAACCAAAAATCAAAAATATTTTCTAGGACATCTAATGGGATATCGAAGCAGAATCCTATTGAAGGTCTTTCAATTGAATAATTTTTATTTTTAAGTTCATTGAATAAATTATTTATGTTTAAATCAATGGCGAAAAGAATATCTTTTGCTGATTCATTTCCTATTAATTCTTTGCGATGGCAATCTAAAACTTTTTTATCCTCCAGAATATTTTCATCACAATTTTTTACTCCTACAATCCAAAAACCTTCTCCATTCTTTACTCCACTTGCAAGAAATAGATACTGAGGCGAATTCTCCAAAATATTTTTCATTTCTTCATTAATAACATTTATTATTAGTTATGAAAATATATACGATTAAAATAAAAATATTAATTCCTCGTAAAAAAAAATTAATTGTTAAGGTAGAGTTTTAAGAAAAATGTTCGACTTAAGAGAGCTAAAGCTAATGTTCTTGGATCCTACTGATTTGATAATCAGTAATATTAATAAATTTCTTAGTAATAACAAAACAATTAAGTTTATTTTTTCTTAGGGAACAATTTCCCTATTTTCTCTTGCTGCATAATTTCTTTTTTAGTTCTTATTTTTTTATCTTCTAAAGATTCTTTATTAGTACTTACAGCATAAATAATATAAAAAATCATACCTGTAAATATTAATCCCAAAAAAAGTATGAATATTCCTAAAGGCTCACCTGGACTAAAAATCTTTAGATCTAAAGATGTATTAAGGGAAATTATCATCAATTAAGCAAATACTTTATTAACTTTTAGGAGAATCTAATTGATTTTTTCGTAACCAATGAAAGTTGTGGTATCTGAATTTTTATAGCCCTTAGCAGCTTCCTCTGGATTCTGGCTGTCAATTTTTCTGGCTTTGGCATGAATCATATTAAATGGGAAAATAACAGCCCCAACAAAAAAATGTAGAATTAAGAAATCTGAAGGTAGTCCGTTTGTCCAATCTGGGAAAAATAACAATGTAATAAATGTTTCGTACATATTAGTAATCAAAGAAACTCAGACTATTATTACTGAACTTGACGCAATACTATTAATTTTTAATAAATTGAAATTTAATTTTGCTTTTAATAATTGTGAGAAATAATTTAAAAGAAACCAAGAAAAACTATTATATTAACAATAAGTATTTTTTTTTAGCTATTGTTGAATTTATTTTTGGCTTTATTTTTCTTTATTATTTATTTACTAAACCCTTTAGTAGGTTTAGCATTTGATATGTCAGACCCCAGCGTAAGTTTACTTCAAAATAGAATCTCTAATAATTTCTCGAGAAAATATTGCAAGGATATTCAAAATGGTTTTTCTAAAGATGAAGCAATGAAATCAGCCATCGTAAAAACAGAAAATATTATATCTTTTTCTTATAATCCACAAAAAAAATGGATTGAGAAAGATGACTTAGCAAATCAAATTTCAATGCAAGTAGTAAATGAATGTGGATGGTCATTTGGATTAATTGGAAAGGAGGGAATTGATTATTTTAAATCTTATTTTCTAGAAATCTACGAAAAAACCACTCCTGATAAAAATTTTTCTAGATAAATTAGGCTAATGAATAATATTTCAGACAAAATAGTAATAATAATAATTCTGGTTACTACCCTTTTTGTTTTTGGATTGATTTTTTCAGTAAAATCCCCCGAGAGAAAGGTTATTGATTCGCCAATAATATGGAAAGATGATTATTCGAAAATTGTCTTTTTTAGGAGTAATAAATTAAATGCCGAAAAAAAAATACTAATTTAAGAAAATTTTATTATTTACCCGTAAAGATTTTATATTGTGCTTAATGCAATAAAATATACTGTTTTAGTCTTAGTTAGTTCATTATTCCATTTTTTAATTTAAGAAGTTCAAAATAATTGACGCTAGTTTTAAATCATCATTAAACCATGCTCGAATTGCCATAGCCCTTCTAGGATCGTAAAAATTTTGTTTTCTGTACCAACTAAGTACCTCGGAATCTGACTTTTTACCGTTACATGACAAACAACATGGCACGCAATTCTTTGTACTGTTTATCCCCCCTTTTGACATTGGATGAATGTGATCAAGTGATTCTGATGGCCTACCGCAGTAAATGCATTTATATTTAGTAAGCTTGTGAAGTGACTCTCTCCAATTTTTATTACTTATCTTGGGGCAAATCTGATCAAGGTAAATTGCATCTTGTCTATGCATAATATTCTTGATAATTTTTCTGATAATAACAGTTTTTTCCTAACAATGATTGAGAACGCGAAGAAAAGAGTTTTAATGTCGTATTTTTCTTTTTAAAATAAAAAATTTAATGAAAAAAAATTATAATTTAGATTAAATGCCTTATTCAATAACTTTAATAGGTACTGTTGATCATTCTTTATATAAAAGTATTTCGATCTTTTTGATCTCTTTCTTTTCTAATACGTTTTCAGCAATTTCTGGAGGTGGAGCAGGTTTACTGCAATTACCAGCATTGATTTTAACTGGTGTTCCTTATTATCAGGCTCTTGCTAGTCATAAATTAGCAACAGTAGCATTAGGAATAGGCGGTTCGTTAAGAAATTACAGATCTCTAAGAAATGATATACAAGTAGCTTGGCAAATCTTAATTTTTGGATTACCAGGAGTGATTCTTGGGGCTTCTATAGTTGAATATATATCAGAACAATATCTGTACTTATTTTTAGGAATAATTTCGATATTGTTAGCTTCTTACTCATTCTTTAAATCAGATTTGGGTTTATCAACTGGTGATACTAAATTTAACTTAATTCACAAAATTAGATTTTTAATTTTTATTTTTCTAATAGGTATTTTGAATGGTTCTATTTCTTCAGGAACTGGTTTGCTTGTAACAATACTTCTAATAAAAACTTTTGGAATGGATTTTCTTAGATCTATAAGTTTGACATTCTTAACGGTGGGTATTTTTTGGAATTTTGCTGGAGCAATTTTCTTGAGTAAAATAGGATCATTGCCTTCAAATTTGTTAATAATACTTATAATTGGCTCTTTTACAGGAGGATTTTTCGGTGCTCACTTATCTAAATTAAAAGGAAATATATTAATTAAGAAAACTTTTACGTTAGTTTGTTTTTCTGTTGGTATTAGCTTGTTGATTAAATCTATTAAAAGTTTTTTGTAGATTAATTGTAAATACCTTTAAAGTTGTGTTCAAATAAAATTCAAAAATAGCTTTAGCAGTTTGTGAAGATAAATTAATCTTTGCCAAATTTTTTAATATCCCTGGTTTTAAAGAATCTCTCTGCGTTAAACGAATACTTTAAGTTCTAACCTTGTTGTATAAATTCCAAAAAAAAAAATGGCCTCACATTCGTAAGGCCAGGTGATGGGGAATCTTATTTTTAAACCAATTTCTTCAAAAATGCAAGCCCCTAGTAGTAGTGCATAGAAGCTGTTATAGTTACGCTACAGGTAGTGCCTTAATTAGTTTATTTTATTTTTATTAATTTGAGGCATGCACTTATGTAACAGTTTTGATTTTTTAAACTTTTTAGTAAAGTCCTTATTTCAAGTGTTTTAAGTAATTTAACTTGTTAAAAATGTCATGGGTTGTATTATTCGTAAGAACTCTGTTAGTTAAAAAGCTTTAATGATTGAATTAACTTTACTAACTCTTTTGAACTATGTGGGAAATAATTTCTGTGAATATAGAGATTTAGGTCATGATAATTATAAATCTTTACTTCTTTCTTACAGTGATGCAAGTAATAAATTTGGACCACTAGAGGTAAAAAAAGTTATTGAGAAGTCAGAAAATTTTAAAGTTACAGCTGTTGCTGTTGCCGCAATTAAGTGTCCCCAACATATAGTTAAATAATGAAGTTTGAATTAAAAACTGAATCTGAAAATTATTCAAAATCATTTTCATATTTTTTTGGGGTGAT
The DNA here is from genome assembly GCA_902572675.1 of uncultured Prochlorococcus sp. GTDB lineage: Bacteria > Cyanobacteriota > Cyanobacteriia > PCC-6307 > Cyanobiaceae > Prochlorococcus_A. The sequence goes on from CACGGY010000007.1 coordinate 20,893, forward strand.
TTTTATTATCTCGCTAATAATTTTTTTTTGTGATGCTGTACTCAAATTAGGAACTATTTCTAGATATTATGAAATCACTTATAACTGTAAGCTTCTAACAGTTGAGAAATCAGCAATTAACTTTAAGAAATTATCAAAGTTATCCAAACTAAAAAGTAAACAACGAATTTGGGAATTTTGTAAAGAGGTTGGTAGATAATGTTTAGCTTGAAGCTGACGAATAGAATCTTAAGGCGAATAACCAGAATTTTCTAGAGGTCACAAGAAAAATTATGGCAACAATAACTGTAAGTAATATTTGCCATAATTGAGAAATACCAAGAAAAACTTCTGAAGGAATTGTAGTTATAAATGCTATAGGAATAAAAACACTAAAAAATATTCTTATAGAAAATGAAAATGAATTAAGAGGGAATCTTCCAATATAAAGGAATGATCTTAATACTTCTGTAGCATTCCAAGTCTTAACAAACCAAATAGTTGTTGTAGATATAAAAAACCATAAGCTATATAAAATACAAATTGAGCATATTAGAGTAATTAAAGATAAAATCAAAAAAATTAAATTAAGATTAATTTGATTTATTCTGATGCTGAATAAAAGTAAGCAGACTCCAATCATAATTTCTAAAAAGCCTGATGGATTTAATTTTTTGAATGAGATAAAAAATTGACTATCAATAGGTTTTAAAAGTACGAAATCTAAGGTCCCTTCTCTTATGTGTTTAACTATTTCACTAAGATTAGGATTAAACCATGTATTGGTTATGCCATTCAAAATTGTATAAATACCTTGAATTATTAGTGCTTCTTCAAATTTCCAACCTCCAATACTCCCGTTGTTTTGAAAGAAAATAGATAATAAAAAAATACTCCCTATTAAACTTAAAATTGCCGTAATTAAATCAATAAGTATATTTGTTTTATACTCCAATTCAGAAGCTAGAGAAGTATGCAAAAATTTTGAGTAAACTTTTAAATATTTTCTTGGATTCATGATCCCATAGCAGTATATTTTTTGGTTCCTGCAGACCATATTTTTCTAAATACTGGGAAAAGCAAAAGAATCCATATAATTTGCATACTAAAACCTCCACTAATATTTGTTTCATTACCTGATAGTAAGTTTGCAGGAAAGTCAATTAGGTATGGAAAAGGAGTTAAAAAAATCCAAGATTTAACATATTCTGGAAAAGATGCTACTGGAGCTAAAAGGCCTGATAGAAATAAAGTTGGTATAAATAACAATCTTTCGATTGAGGATGCTTTTTCTGTCCAGAAACATAAACATGCAACTATTGACTGAATTAAAAATTGAATTAAGAAAGATAAAAATGTCGATATTATCGATAAAAATAAAATATCTAAATTTGGGATCCATATACTTTCTGGATTAAATACAAAAAAGAAAATTGCAATGATTAGTGCGAAAGGAAATCTTGTAATTTGTTCTGCAATATGTTGTGCAAAATATCTGAAGAATGGATTTATAGGTTGTATTAGATATGGAGATAATTTCCCCATAAGAGAGTCTTCTTCAAAGCTAAATACAACCCAAACTACAGAAAACTGTCTGACAAAAAAGGCAGATACAAAATATCTAGAAAGCATGATATCACTAATTTTTATGGATTCATTAAGGGCATTACTCGTCCATATGTTCAACATAAAAAAAGGAATTATCCCAGATATTGCCCATAATGCGATCTCTACTCTATATTCCAACATATTTGAATATTGGACTTTTAATAAAGTGAATATTTTGCGGTTAATCAAATTAGATATCATAATCTTTTTTAATTAAAATTTTTCCAATAATTTCATCTACAGGTGGTTCATTTATATATAGGTCTTCAATATCAAAATTATCTAGTATTGTCTTCAATGACGTAGTAATGGATTTATTTTCAACTATTATTGTGATCTCGTTCTTTGTTTTGTTTTTAATAGAAAACCCTGAATTCTGTAATTTAATCGCATCTTCTTCTGAACGACAAACTAACAATATTTCCTTAATAGGTGATAGTTTATTCAACAATAGGTCTAGTTTTCCATCATATGAGATGGATCCATTGTGTACACATATAACCCTCTTGCATAGAGAAGTAATATCTTTCATGTAATGACTTGTTAGGCATATTGTTGCATTAGTTTCCTTATTATATTTTTTAAGAAATTTCCTTAAATTTCTCTGAGCATTAATATCCAAACCAAGTGTTGGCTCGTCTAAAAATAAAATATTTGGTTCATGTATTAATGCTGCTAATAATTCTGACTTCATTCGCTGACCAAGGGATAGTTTCCTAACAGGTATGAATAGCTCTTCATCAATTTCAAGCATATCTGATAATTTTTTTATTCTTTTTTTTGCCTCGAACCTATCTAAGTCATATATTGCTGCGTTTAAATAGAAAGATTCAATTGGCGGAAGATCCCAAATCAGTTGTTGTTTTTGACCCATTATCAAAGTGATATTTTTTAGAAAATTATCTTTTCTTCTGAACGGCAAAAAGCCTGAAACTAAAATTGAACCTTGACTAGGATAAATTAATCCACATAGTATTTTTAAAATTGTTGTTTTACCAGCTCCATTAGCACCAAGAAAACCTACTATTTCGCCTTCTTTGATTTCAAAACTTATATCATTTATAACCCTTAAACTTTTAGTTTTTCTGTTGAAAAAATGAGCAATTGTTCCTTTTAAGCCTGGTTTTTTAGAAGAGATATCAAATGACTTAGATAAATTTTTTACATCAATAATATTTTTCATTTCAATTATAAAATTGCTAAAAGTTGTTATTTTTTATAAATTGTTTGCATCTTAGAAAAATTTTTATAATTTAGAATGTATCTTTTAACGATACAACTAGCCAGATAAAAAAGTTAATTGGATTTATCAAATCGCTAACTTTTTGCTTATTTTCATATTTTAATTCTTTAAAAAAATCAAAAATAAAATTATTATTTTCTTTTTTATAATTAATTTTTATAATATCACCGTTTTCGTCGAGAAGATCAATTTCATCTTCAAAAAACCATTGCTCCTTTCCATTAGATAATTGTATGACTACACCAATGCCTTTACCATCAGTTATTCTGAAATCACTTATTTTCCCAATCGAAGATACATTTACAGCATCAATTACTTCTTTAGTAAGTCTATCCTTCGATAGGTCTAAATTTATTTGAACAGAGTTACCTATCTCAGCTTTATCTAAAATTGACATTTTTTTAGGTTATTATACCTATCGATTTGAGTATTATGCGATTAATTGAAAATTATTAATTTATATCTATAGTTAATTCTTTTTAAAAATAGCTTCAAGGATTCTTTTTATTGAAAGCGTTAATATTCTCAAGAAGACTAAAAATATTCCTAGCCATCCTAAAATAATAGCTATTGATAGCATGCTTGATCCTAGATCACCCTGTAGTAAATTCTGCATATGTTTCCTATATTTATAGATATGATTTAGTTTTTATAACTTACTTATACAATAAGAAATTAGTCAACAATATATTATTAAAAATTCTTTATTCTGAAATTATTAATAGACTTGCTTAGTAAGTTAAGATTTAGTAAGTAACCAAATAAAATAGTTTGGAAGTAACTTTAACCTCTTTCCTTGGAATATTTTTTATCATTATTGGTTTAATGGTGAGGATTGATTTCAAATTATCTATGCAAAAGGACCTTTAGTTGGTGGTCATAAGTTTTTTAATGCAATATAAATTTTAAGTTTTCTAATAATTAAGTTAAATTGTAGAAACTAATTTCAAACACATAAAAATTCCAATTCATAATATCTGTTTAATTGTGGGGGTTGGAAAAATTTTTAATTTCATAAATTTTAAAAACAATAATGGCAAATAGTTTAAAAAATAATTTTAGGTTTTTTACTATTGGAGATCCTCAACTAGTCTTCCCTCTCCAATTAGGATTATCATTCCCTTGCTATAAAGGTCTTTTAAATTTTTATTATTTCCAAGTATTTATCTGATAAAAATCTTCTTGACATTTTCTCCTTGAGTTTATGCTTAGGAGTGTTTTTAGAGTCATATTCCAGTTTAATCAAATCTTGTATTATTTAGAAAGAAAAATGAATAACAGTCTTATAAAAGGCCTGTATTTGAATTAAAAAAGCCACCTTAAAAGGGGGCTATAAATATTGGTGGCGGGGGGGAGATTTGAACTTCCGACCTTCGGGTTATGAGCCCGACGAGCTACCAGACTGCTCTACCCCGCGACGTATATACATAGCATACATCCGAAAGGGTTAATTTCCTATTTTTTTAGGTTTCTTGGAATTTTAATTGACCTTTAACTTCTATTCGTACACCTTCAGAAAAGTTAAACACCTTTTCTTCAATGTCTTGTATTCTCAAGTCTGATATCCAATCTAACTGTTTCAGTAAATGGAGACTTATAGCATGCTTGGCTCTTTTTGAGCCATCTTCTACTTTTAAAGCTAGTCCTATTCCTTCATTTACTTTGCAAAGACATTGTATTCCTTCAGCGCCACCTTTTCCTATGACTTGTCCATGAGAAGCTTTAATTATTTCAGTATCAAATTTATTGTTGTCACTTATCATTATTGGATTTGTTGTCATAGCTCTGCTGATTTGCTCTAATTCAGCATTGTCAGAACTGCTAAGTTGGGAATATAACTTAGACATTTCTACAAGTTTTAGATAAAGAGTTGGCGCACCACAATCATCACGTTCTGCGATAATTTCAGAATATGGTATTTTAAGTAATTCTGAAACAATTCTGAATATTTCTCTTTGAAGTGGATGATCCCCTTTTAAATAACTTTCTAGGGGCCAATTCAATTTTTTGCATGTAGCTAAAAAAGCAGCATG
>CACGGY010000008.1 GCA_902572675.1 uncultured Prochlorococcus sp.
GAAGTAATTTTTGAAAATGTAAGGTAGATTTAGTAAATAGTAATATCTCAGTTTTTTTGAATACAAACTAATGAACATTAATGATAAATCTGTTTTAGAAGTACTTAATAAACTTATTGTTATTGATAGACTAAATAAAACTCAGATTCTCCAGATGGTAAATTTAGTTTCTCTTTCAAATGATATCAATGATTTAAAAGATAATTTAAATTGGGAAAATTATAAATCAATTCATACAAATACATAAAATGTGTAAAGTTATATATTAAATAAATATTTAATAATCTAAATTTAAATTAAAGACAAATAACAGTTTAAATAATCAATTAGTAGTTATCAAGATTATCTATCTAACTCATATAAATGTATTTTTGGCAGTAGGTTTTTATATAAGATACCTTTTCTTTATTAAAATAATTAAGTGTTGTTTTCTTATCCTTATTAAATGTTTTGATTAATATTGTAGAAGTTAAGATTAATATTAATATAATTAGAAGATCCCCAATAGTAATCCCTCTCTCCTTAAGATTCATATGTAAAATGGATATTTAATCTAATATAGCCTTTTTTTTAATAAATTAATATTTTTACAAACAGACCAAAAAATATATATTAAGTAAATATAAAAAAAATATAAATATTTTAAGACTAAATGTAGTTAAATCATATAAAAATAATAGGTTTAAACTTTTTAATGGATATCAAAAAAAAAATTTGTAACGTTAACACTCCTGAATTTTTCTCAAAAGAGATGCTTGTCACTAAAAAATCTCTTAACGAAAATCAGCTCAAATATAATTATCAAAAACAGTTAATCTCAGATTTAGACTATAAGCATAAGGAATGGTCAAAATTTGCTGAAAATAATTTTTAAAAGCTCTCGTTAATTATATTTAACAGTTTATTTCTTTTATTTGTTTTATTCTCTTCCCAACTTAGTGTTACTTCATCATTAATGATAGGTTTTGCTTCATAAGCTAAATACCAAAGAATAAATCCGGCAGGAAATATTAAAATATGCATAACAAAAGTTTGTTGACTTAATTTAAATATAGTGCAACACTTATAATATGCAAGTGTGACACTAAAAGTTTTTTATGCCCTCTCAGAGGAAAAGAATTGGTTTTTTACCAAGTGAACAAGTTCACAAAATTATTGAAAAATTGTGCAGTGCAAATGAATTTAGCCAGTCAAAAGTAACAGGTTTATTGGTAGAAGAAGCTTTAAGGTCTAGAGGAGTACTAGGCGACTCATTTATTAATCAAAAAGAAAACAATTCAAATTATATTAATTATTCTTTTGAAAATGAAATATTTACTAAAAAAAATAAACCTCCAGAAAATTTCTTTGATTATAAAGTAAATAACAAAACATTCTCCGAAGATATTAAAATGATGCATGAATTTATTGAGTTTAAGTATTTCAAGAAAATTATGAAACAAAATAATAATATTTTTTAATAGGTAGTGTCACACTTATTGATGTAACTATGATATAGCTTTTCAATTTGAAGTGAAAATTACATAACAACTAAGTATTGATTAAACTAAATTTATACAATTGATAAAAAGGAATCCTAGCGTTTATTGATTTCTTTAAATTTCAGCGGACTAAATCCTCGTGGAGATATGAACCTTAGCCCGCAATAAAAAAATAGCAATAAAAAAATATAAATACAATGAATATTTAAATTCACTTTCGATTTAAAATTCCATTGGTATAAATCTAAATTTTTATGGCAATCACAGAATTAAATAAAGACATACAGGATCAAATTTCTGACCTCCTCAAAAAACTACAACAAATAGAAAAACTTAGAAATAAAGATATGAGAATTTTACTTGATAAAATAGTAAGAAAGTACGGAGGAAAAGTAGTAAATAAATGAAACGTTTTATAATACCACTATTAGCTTTTCTTGCCTTACCAAATGCTATTTATAGTTCCCATTTAAATAGTCCGAGGGAACTTTTAGTTACTACTGAAAGCACCAATGAATCAATTAAGTTTGCAAAGTACCTAAAAGATAATGGAGTTATTAAATATTCAGCCTATTGGTGCCCTAATTGTCTTAACCAAAGTGAACTATTTGGTAAGCAAGCTTATAAAGAACTTAATGTAGTTGAATGTGCAAAAGATGGCATTAACAGTCAAACTCAATTATGTATTGATAAAAAAATTAAAGGATTTCCAACATGGGAAATAAATGGAAAACTCATTTTAGGTGTACTATCACTAAAAGAGTTATCTAAGTTAACTGGATATGAATATTAAAGATCAAGTAAGAATATTTATGAGTTAAATAAAGTTTTTGTTAATTTCCTAAAACGGCAATATTTCTTCATGAGTCATTAATCATATATTTATAAATTTATTTTTTTTCTCCTTATTTATTGCAACTTTTTTAACCCTTTAAAGGTTCGAACACATAAGCCAAAAATTTATCTGTCAATCTAAATTATTTCTATGTTTTCTCAATTGGTGCCATAGTTAATCCTTTGCTAAATAGTTGCTCATGATATAGCTCTGCCTGTTCAAGATTACCTCTCCATACTTCAGCGGAACCTATAGTATCTACTTTGATGGTTAGATCCCATGCGCTCTTTTCACTCATTCCTGGGATGATTTTTAAAAGACAATTTGCCACATGTTGAAAAGTATTATAATTGTCATCTAGAACTATTACTTTTGCTACTGGATATTTTGCTTTAGATTTCTTTTTATTTAAGACTGTACTAGTTAAATTAAACATCTTTCTCTTTGGTAGTTCTTGTTATATCTTATAAAAATTTCACCTTAGCATTAATCAGAAACTATTAAAATGTCTCGAGCGTGACTTGAACACGCGACCTGCGGGCTATGAATCCGCCGCTCTAACCAGCTGAGCTACCGAGACATGGGAATATTGTAAGACATTGTTTGTACTTAATTACCATTTTGAAAATTTATTTGTTTATGAGCCTCATATATAGCAATTCCACATGCAACGGAGAGATTTAGACTCCTTACACCTTTCTGATCGGTAATTCTATTTTGTAAATTTGGCATATATATTGAAATTAAAAAGTTACTTTTGTCAATAATGCAATCTGGTAATCCTGAATCTTCTCTCCCAAATAACAAAACATCATCTTCCAGAAATTTAAAATCCTTTAAATATATGCCATTTTTTTTACTAAAGGAAAGTATTCTTTTTGTTGGTTTTGACTCCCAAAATTTTTCAAAATTCTCATATTTGTTTAAAGTAACTAGAGGCCAATAATCTAAACCTGCTCTTTTCAAATATTTATCTTCTAGTTTAAAACCTAAGGGCTCTATAAGATTTAGAGGTATATTAAAGGCTGCACATGTTCTGGCAATATTACCAGTATTTTGAGGGATTCTAGGTTCAAAAAGAGTGACTTCCAATTTAAGTAGGTATTTCTAGGCTTATATCATCTATTTTGATTGCTCTGCCGTTAATTGCCAGCCAATTTTCTTCGGATATTCTGGTTATTCTCTTCTGGAGCTCACCTATTCTTTCAATATAAATATTACCAATTTTATATTCAGAGACTAGGCTCCAACCTACTTGTTCTCCCACGATAAATGTTATGCTTTTTCTTTTAATTAAATTACTTATTAGTGAATCCATTTTTGCTAACCATTCTTTATGTTCTTTCCCAATATTTTCCATTATAAATCCACCAATCGAATCAATTAGTAATGGACCATCTTCTTTATTTAATGTTTTTAATAAATCTGTCGTTTCTATTAATTTCCAATCTTTTGGTCTTCTTTTTTGATGTAGATTAATTTTTACTTGCCATTCTTTATCATCAATATTTTTTTCTGATAAAGCAATATATGATAATGTCTTAATTTCCTTTGCTAGATGCTCTGCAAATTCACTTTTACCGCTTTTAGTCCCACCTGTAATAAAAATAATATGTGAAAAATTATCTCTAATACTTAAATCTATTTCATTCATAAATTCTCTATTATTTAGAGAAATACCACCAAGTTGCTAATGGTATAATAGTTGCAGCGATTAATAAACCGATAACTATATAAATTGCAGTTGAGCTCTCAGTATCATTGGATCTCATTACGTTAAAATTTGGATCGACTACGGGGTTATCAATTGATGAAGGCTGACTTTTTTCGTAATTAACAATATTCTTTTGTTGAGTTACACCAAAATATCTATTTATATTGCTAATATCCTTAGCATAGGTAGTCGAAGGAATAAGAACAAATATTAAACTTGAAACTATAAAAGGTAAAAGATACTTATTAATGTTTAAATTCATTTTAAAAAAGTTTTGATTAATTATATATTAAAAAACATTCGTTCGAGTATTTTTAAACGCACGAGACAATATAATATTTGCATAATTTAATTAAAGTAACTTATTGAATATATGGGATTCAATGGGAAAACATTAATATTGATCGGCACAATTCTCTTTATTTTTCAAATAGCAAATTTCTTTTCGATAGAAACCATTACTCCTGAACTTGGGAGAGCACAAGTTATAGCAGCGCTAGCTTCGTTGATTGTTATTTTGATAGGGTTCTTATTTAAACAATTTGAACCTTTAGCTGGTGAGAAAGTTGATTTAAAAGGAGAAAATAATTTTTTCTTCGATAAAAACGTTCCGGATCAAGTCATTGATGAACTTGCTTGGGGATCTGAAGCGATATTAACTTCTACTGCCGCAGCAGCAATATTAATCCACAATGATGGAGTAAATATACTAAAGAGAGGTATTATTTCAAGTAATGAGTTTAAACCTGGAGAAACTTGCCTTAGATCAATAAAAGATATGAAATTAATATCATTAGCTAACACAAAATTTTATCCAGGAAGAGATGAATTTCTTAATTTTTGTGCTGATATTCCATCTATATTAGTTGTGCCTATTAATAGTAAGGCTTTTATATTGATAGGAGGGTGGAGTGCTAAATGTTTTACTAAGTCTGATGAAAAATGGATAAACAATTGGTCAAAGAAAATTAATAATATGTTTTCAATAAATAATATTTAGAAATAAATTATAGATTTAACTCTTTTATCATTTGCTGTGAAACTTACAGATTCAGTATCTAGATTGTAGTAGGCGTTTTCTGAATTTATTTCATATTTATTTTCATTTGTTCCATCTTTAATAATATATTTTACTGGATTAAAAAATTCAATAATATTATCTGAACCTAACTTAGCTTTTGATGAATTTAAGATGATATTTTTATTTTCAAATCTTATATTCCCCTCTAATAGGTAGTTAGTTTCTTCTATATTCCAAATGAAATTATCAGCATATAAAATATCCTCATCTTGCTTAAGAGTTTTTAATTTTACGTTCCCTTCTAAATTAAGGAGTTTATTGTTGTCTGATAGTGTTGACTCTTCTGAACTAATAATATATTTAGTTTCTTCGCCTTCAAAAATATTTATGATAGGTTTTTTTAATTCAAATTCTAATTCACTATTGTTATAACTCGATTTTGGACTTGTAATAGAGTATATCTTATCTCCCTTTTTAGAGAAAATATTCATATCTAAACGTTCTATTTTTTGTATTGCTTTATTTTCTTCAATTACACTAGGAGAACACCCAACAACAACAAAAGAAAGGAAAATTATTAATCTATAAATCTTGTTCATACTCAAGCTTACTTATTATCGGATTGGGTTTAGGAAGACTTGTGTTATTAACTAATAATCCCCAGCTTAATTGTTCTTTCCAAGGAATTTCTTCTCTGTATAGGGAACCAAGTTGATCATTAATTTTTGAAGATAATTCCGGCAATATAGGTAGTAGCAATAAACCTATAATTCGAGTACTTTCTAGAACGTTGTAAATAATTTCTTTGACAAGAGGCATATTATCTTTCTCTTTTACTAACATCCATGGTTGATTATCATTTAAATACAAATTTGTATTAATTGCTAGGCTAAGCACTTCATTAGCTGCTAGATCTAATTTGTAGATATTAAAGTTATGAATATAGTTTTTAACTGCAATATTGGCATAATTCTCTAATTTATTTTTACTCGAAATTTCTTCAATACTAGGCACTTTATTATCAAACCATTTTCTAGACATAGATGAAGTTCTATTTAGTAAATTGCCAATTGTATTTGCAAGATCATTATTGATAATGTCAACAAATCTTTTATCTTGAAAATCTCCATCATTTCCTAGTGATATGTCTTTAATGAGATACCACCTTACAGGATCATTTCCATATTTTGAGAGCAATAGATCAGGGTCGAGTACATTCCCTAAGCTTTTACCCATTTTTTGCCCTTCTCTTGTAAGAAACCCATGACCAAAAACCTTTTTAGGAACCTTTATACCAGCAGAAATAAGCATTGCGGGCCAATATACAGCATGGAATCTCAGAATATCTTTACCAATTAAATGGATATCAGCTGGCCATCCTCCATTAATTGATTTTTTCAATGAAGGTTCTGTCGCATCAGAACTGATGGCACTTACATATCCAAGTAAAGCATCAAACCATACATAAAAGGTATGGTTATCGTAATCAGGGACGGGAATTCCCCATGTGACATTTGTTCTTGAAATTGAAAAATCCTTTAAACCTTTAGAAACAAAATTTATAATTTCATTCTTTCTTTCTATTGGCTCTATAAAAGAAGGTTCGTTGATTATTTTCTCAATTTCTTTTTGATATTTAGAGAGCCTAAAAAAGAGATTCTCTTCATTTTTCCATTCTAGATTCTTTTGATGTATGGGGCACTTGTATGTTGATGAGTTTTCTGGATTATCTTTAAATTCCTCGCAACCGACACAATACCAACCCTTTTGAACTCCCATATAGATGTCATCTGATGCTTTTACTCTTTTATAAAATTCATTAACAACAAATTCATGATTTTTTGAACTTGTCCTTATAAATTTATCAAATGATATATTCCAATTTTTCCAATTAATATTAAAAACTTCTGAGATTTCATCACAATGTAATTTTGGCTCAATACCCTTTTCATTAGCTGTCCTTTGTATTTTTAAACCATGTTCATCAACACCAGTGATGAAAATAACATCTTCACCTATTAGCCTTTTATACCTAGCTATTGAGTCACAAATTATTGTTGTATATACACTTCCTAAATGAGGTTTATCATTAACATAGTATAAAGGGGTGGTAATGACAAAAGTCATAAAGCTTTTTTTATTAATACTAACAGATAATTTTTAAACTAATATCAACCTATTATATTTATAATTTTATTAATAAATAAACTCTAATAGATTACTATCATTTTTATTATATTTAACTTTATAAATTTTATTAATATATATTTCTATTGATACAAAAAGAGTAATAAGAATTTCTAATGAATATTCTGGAAAATAAACCAATGCAATATTTCTTTTATGATTAATCCACTTAACGAATATTATTTTATAAAAAGGCTTTTTTTCATTATTAAAAAATAATGTTAAATACTTAAATTTATCATTTTTAAAAATATTATTATTCTCTGCTTGCCTATTCTTCGAATAATCAATAATTTTAGAGACTGAATCTATACTTAAAAGTTCGTAATCATTAATTTTATTATATACTTGTCTTTGAATAATTAAATCAAGGTATCTTCTCAATGGTGAAGTACATTGTACATACATTTTAAGTCCTAATGATTCATGGACTCCAGGCTTAGTTGTTATATAACTTCTTCCCATATATTGTTTTAATATTATATATTTAATTTCACTATCATTGTATCTATTAAGTATTTCAGATGGAATGCAATTTAATTTCTGAATTCTAAATGCAGCCGCTAAATTATATTTATCTATAAATAAACTTGTTACATAACCCATTAATATCATTGATTCTGCAACTATAATTTGTGATATTGTTTTTTCTAATTTATTTAATACAACTTTATCCTTATGTAATTTAATTTTACTATTAGGACTTTCAAAAATTATTGCTCCTTGTTTCTTTCTAAATGTAATACTTTTTTCTAATAAATTTTTAATCTCAATTAATTCTTTTTCTTCTTTAGGTTCTAATTCAAATATTTCATTTGCATCTTCGTATGTTAGTTGATATTTTGGTTTTATTATTGCTTCAATTAATTCATAATTATTTATTGATCCATCGTCATTGAATTCTATTGCTGCACTAATAGTTTCCGAAATTTTATTTTGAGCTAGATTTGCTTTTTCTAGAATAGCTTTAGGTAGCATTGGGACATATTGATCAACTAAATATAAACTGCTATTTTTCCTTCTTGCATCTAAATCAACATTAGAGTCATGCAAAAAGAGTTTGCAAGGATTACTAATATGTATCCATAAATTTTTTATATTTCCTTCTTTTATTTCTAATGAAATAGCGTCGTCAACCTCATGTGGATCATCAGAGTCAATTATATATGTTTTTAAATTAGTTAAATCTTTCAAATATTTGAGATATTAATTATAGTGCCAACTATATTCAATATGAAATTAACCTTCAGGATTTACGAAGGGTAAAAGAGCAACAATTCTGGCTCTTTTAACAGCTAATGTAAGATCTCTTTGTTGCTTAGAGGTTAAACCTGTCATCCTTCTTGGTAGGATTTTACCCCTCTCAGTTATGAATTTCTTTAGTAGTTCTACATCCTTATAGTCAATAGGATCTCCAGGTTTGATAGGTGATAATTGTTTTTTAAAAATTGAATTAGGCATGATTTAAATTGATTTAGTTACTTTATTTCTTTGTGAATTGTCATTCTGTTTAAATGAGGATTAAACTTTTTTAGTTCTAATCTTTCAGTTGTATTTCTACGATTCTTCTCAGTAGTATATCTTGAGACACCGTTTGATCTCTTAGGATCTGTGCTTGTCCTAGCTTCAGTACATTCAAGGGTCACTACAACTCTTGTCCCTTTTTTAGCCATTTTAATTAATACTTTATTGTATAATTTTCTATTGTACATCTTCAACAAACTTTTTTGAAGATATACTCATTTCTTTTATCATCATTGATTAAAAAATATATATGAAAATTTCTCAAAATTGGTTGAAAAATTTAGTAGATATTTCTTCTACTCCTGAAGATCTCTCTGAGAAATTGTCAATTGGTGGATTTGAGGTTGAATCATTAGAAGATTGTTCAGAAAATGTAAATGGTGTTGTTTTAGGTAAGGTCTTATCTGTTTTAAAACATGAAGGATCTGACAAACTCTCAATTTGTCAAGTTGATATTGGTACTCCAAAGAATTTACAAATTATCTGCGGTGCACGCAATATTAAACCAAATATTTATGTTTATGTTGCTACTGTCGGTGCGAAATTAAAAGCAGTTGATTTAACTATTCAAAGAAGTGAAATTAGAGGTGTTGTGAGTGAAGGAATGATATGCTCTCTGCAGGAACTAGGATTAGAAGACTCAAGCGAAGGGATAGAGATAATTGATGATGATTTAGCCATGAAATATGATTTAGGCACTCCAGGGTCTGAATTACTTCAATTAAATGATTTTATATATGATTTAGCCATTACAGCTAATAGACCTGATGGAATGTCTGTTATTGGTATAGCCCGCGAAATTTCAGCCCTTTTAGAATCTACATTAAATTTTCCAGAATTAAACAATAAATACAATATTCATTTACTTAAGGGAAATAAACTTTGCCCAGAAGCTATAACATCTAATTGCATTTATACAATTAGCTGTATTGATGGAGTAAATGGAGATATATTATCGCCAAAATGGCTTAAAGACCGTATAGAAAAATCAGGAATAAAGTCAATTAATCTTCTAGTTGATTTAACAAACTATATTCTTTTAGAACAAGGACAACCATTGCATGCATTTGATAAAGAAAAACTATCAAAATTGATTGGAAAAGAAGTTTCTCCAGAAGACTTCTCTGTACGAAAAGCTAAAGATAACGAAAACCTTGTATGTTTAGATGGTAAAAAATATGAATTAAATGAAAATATTACAGTAGTTACTTGTTGTAATAAACCTGTTGCTATTGCAGGGGTAATAGGTGGTTTAGAGACTTCTGTAACCAATACTACCTCTTCTATTTTTCTTGAAGGTGCTGTTTTTAATCCAGTTACTATAAGAAAATCTTCAAAGGCGGTAGGAATAAGAACAGAATCTAGCAGCAGATATGAAAAAGGGATTTCATCAAAAAATACAATAAATGCAGTTACCAGAGCAATTAATCTTTTAGAAGAATATTTTTCTATTAATTTACCAATCATCAATTCTTCGAATTTAAAAAATGATGAGGATAATTGTATTAAATTAAGGAGAAATCGAATACATAAAATTCTTGGTCCAATAATCATCAACGATCAATTTGAAAAAAGAAATTTATCTGATCCTGAAATAGTTGATAAATTAACACTAATAGGTTGCACTTTAAAGAGTAAAGAATATGGCTGGGATGTAACAGTAATTCCTAATAGATCACAAGATTTAATGAGAGAAATAGATTTAATTGAGGAAATTGCGAGATTAATAGGGTATGACAGATTCGACTTGAACCTTCCTAATCCAATTAAGCCTGGAAAATTGTCATCAGAACAGTTGGCATTGAGAAAAATAAAAAATGGTTTTACGGACAATGGTTTTAACGAAGTACTTAGTTACTCTCTTGTTCCAGAAGATAAAGAAACACTGATAAAGATTTCTAATCCTTTGTTGTTAGAAACTAGCTGCTTAAGAGATAATATCTGGAAAGAACATTTGGAAATTGTAAACCGTAATATTAAAGCTGGGCAAACAAGTTGTTCTATATTTGAAATTGGAAATATTTTTTATAATAATACTGAGTTTATTCAAGAAGAATTGCTGAATGGTGCAATTTATGGCAATAGAAAATTTGGAAAATGGGTTAATTCGGGTAAGGATAACGATCTTAATTATTATCAGGCTAGAGGAAAGTTAAAGGAAGCCTTATCATGTTTGAATGTAAAAATTGATGATAAACCTACTGATAGTATAGATTTCCTACATCCAGGAAGAACAGCAAAATTAATTATTGAAGGGAAAGATGCAGGATATTTTGGTGAAATTCATCCAAAATTAATACTAGAGAAGAAATCATTAAAAAAAGTTTATTTATTTAGCATAAATGTAGTTAACCTTTTGGGAGCTAGTACAAGAAAAAATAAATGGATTCCAATATTTAAGCAATACCCAATTGTTCCGAAAATAGAAAGGGATATAAATTTTGTTTTCAGCAAGAAATTTCTAATTAGCGATATAACATCACAGATAAGGAAAAAAGGAAAAAATCTTCTAGAGGATGTAAGTTTAATTGATGTTTTCGAAGATATAAAACTTGGTAATGACCATATAAGTTATACATTTAGATTAGCTTATAGAGATAAAGATAAAACATTACTTGAATCAGATATTGCGTCAATACATTCAAATATCATTTCAAATGTAGAAAAATGTTTCAACACAAAATTGAGGAAGTAATTGTATTACTATTCTCATATAAGACTAGAAACTAGTCTAATTATAATTCTTATATAAGATAAATAATAATCATATAAAACTAGTAAATGTTGTATTATAAATTACATGGTTAATTTACTATCACTATTATTATCTTCAGTGCTATGGGTACAAGTTCCCCAATGGTCTGACGATTGGTCAAAATGTTCTGTAGATGTTCCTGATGCTTCATGTCATTGGTACATAACTGCACCTGATAACACTTTTGGAGAAGGGTTTGATTGGGCTAGTGCTCCTTGGTTTGACGCAAATGGATTAAGCGATGTACCCAGGATTGATAGACAAACTGCTATTGAAAAGCTACAAAAAAAGTAGTACTGTCTATAAGGCAGTACATGTAGATATAAAATCTAGTTATAGTAACACTTTGTAGGAATCATTAATTTCCTGGACAGACGAAGGACAAGATTTATTGATAAATTAATTAATTAAAAAATTTTTTTGTGCTTTCCATTAATCTAAATGATGGATTAATTAAAACAAAATAATAAATCTTACTTATCTATAAATAGACTTTATATGAGACCTACCTTTAGTCTCATATAAGACAAACTATACAGATATATTTCTTTTTATTTCGACAAGCAAAACATAAATGCTTTGTATTTTAATTTTTTTCCATTCAAAATAAATGATTTAATAATTTACGACTGTTAATTTAATTGGCGATGGCTTAGAGTTTTAGTCTTATAATTCTATTATAAGACTTTTAACTAGACTTATTTAGAGTCTCATTTGAGATTAATTATACTATTTTTTATATAGATTTTTTAGTAATTGATAAGCTTCATTTAATTTTCTCATTTGATCTGTTGATCCTCCAGCATCTGGATGTGTTTCTAAGGCTATTGATTTATATGCCTCTCTTATTTTTCGCAATGTATGAGCTGATCCTGCTGATGTAGATAAATTTAATAATTTAAGGGCTCCATGTACAGTCATTGTTGAGTCCAAAGTTTCAAATGAATTTGATCTGTTATTTCGCTTAAATCTACTTACAAACCTTCTCATTAGAGTTGGTATCCTGTTAATTAAATCTGATGTAGCAAAAGGGTCTTCTAAAACTCCAATCATTAATAAAACAATTTCAAGGGATGGATTTTTCTTTATCCAAAATGGGCATAATTCAGACATAAATTTATTGGCTGCACTCCACGTAAAGGGTAGATTTTCTGTTCCATCAAGATTTGGCCATATATCCCTTCCAAACCAATCCATCGAAGCTTCTACTACATGATCGTTAGGAATTGTTCCATATAAGGTTTTCCAATGACTAATTAAAGCTATTCGACATTTTATTAATTCAGTTTCTTTAATCGTATTAATATGAATATCATTAATATTTGCCTTTAATTTTTCACTATTAATACTTCGTCTTAGATTCTTTACTTTTTTTTCAACAAAATTGGGAAGTGTTATGTTTGAGCTGGCTTTCTCTTTATATTGATCGTTATTTAAAACTCTTTTATTTAAAGATATCTCATTATCTTCTTTTTTAATGTCTGATTTAATTAACACCAATGCAGTATTGTCATCAAAATTTAAATTTTCATTATTATTCTTTTTCTCGTTAAAGTCTATTTCTTGCTGTTGGTTCTTAGGTAGTAAATCATCTTCTTGAAGAAGTTCGTTAAGTATTTTTTCAATTACAGGTCCTCTTGCTCTAAATCCCCACTCTTTTCGTAATTGGTCAAACCTGGAAATAAGATCCTCAGGTAAATCAATTGAAATTCTTTTTGTATTTGAATGTTCTGGAATATTCAATAATATTTTTCTTGAATAGTAATAATTTATTTAATTTTATTCAAAAAAAATTGAAAGTCCATATGGAATAATGTTTTTAAATTAAAACCAACTTATTTTCATGTCACAAGTCAATTAAGTATTTTTTTATAATGAAAATAAAAATGTTCAATTGTTATTTCAAGTCATCTAAAGAAAAAAAGAGTTTTTATCAAAATAAGAAATTAGAAATGCTCAATTATATTAAGGATTCACTTGAACGTAAAATAGCCTCTGTGACAGCTTCTATAGAGGTCTTAGAAAGCCAAATAAGCAGGGATAAAGAAATTGAAGCAACAAACTAGTTTTCAAACAAAACTTTCAAGAAGTTTTTCAGGACCAAATTTCTGTAAATAATTAATATTTGATTTTTCAGTTACTAATAGATATCCTGCAAACCCTAAACCATTAATACTGAAACCATGAATATGATCTTTTTTTCTCTTAATAATGGCGATCCATTTATTAGTTATTAAAATGTTATAAGGGTGTATCGGTTTTTTATCATTAATAGGGTCCCCAAGTCCTAATTTCTTGCATAACTCTAAATAAAATTCAAAAAGAGATGATGAATTTTCAAAAAAATTAAATTCTGAGAAAATAATATTTTTTTTAAGCTTACTATTTTTATCTTGAGATGAGTTCATTTCTAAAAACCACTTTTCTCTTGGGCATGATATCTCATCTCTAGATCTACGAAGAAGTTGAAAATGCCTGTGAGGTTGACTCGCGCCTGCAATTGGAGAACTATTGAAAAACCATAATCCACTTGTATCTTTATTAACTTGTTGAATCGCTCTCCAATCTTTATTGTCTAACCATCCATTTTGAGGTTTCCATTCATTTGTAATCAGTAAAATATGTCCTTTTTGTACAGGGTACTTATTTAATATTAGTTGATGATTATCACCAATTTTATCAATTTCTAGTATCTTTTCCCAGGGACAAAATGGATTTTGCTTAGGACCATAAATTTTTTTTTTATTAAATTTTAAAGTATCGAGTCTCCGAATTATGAAGTCGTCTTTTTCATATAAATCGCTTGTAATAACATTGGTTTTAAGAGGATATAATGATTTATCATCAATTGATAATTGAGTTTGCTCTAGTGCTTTTTTCCAATATATTTCTAAACTCATTTAAAAAAAATTATCATAATCATTCTAAAAAATATAATATATTTGTAATTACTTTTTATTAAATTGATATTCTTTCAATTTTTCTAGAGGTACTGATTCTAAGACTACAATATTCGTTGATTCTAATATGACTTTTGGTGCAAGACCATCTAATAATGCTTGCTTCCATCTATCAAGACAAATACACCAATGATCGCCATCCTTTAGTCCTGGGAAGGAATAAATAGGCATTGGAGTTATTAAATCATTACCTTGTGATTTACTATATTTAAGGAAGTTATCATCCATTACACAACATATTGAATGATTCCCTCCATCATTTTTGTCATAGTTACAAATTCCATCTCTGAACCAGCCTGTCATAGGTGCGCAACTGCAAACCTCAATTTTTTGTCCTAGGACATTCAATTGATCTTGATTATTTATAGTCATAGATTTTTTTAATAATAATAAAACACCAACATTTCTTTAAAAAAGGTTGACGAGTATGGGGGGTAAAGAGGTAATAATTCTAATAAGGTTTTTTTCATTATGGATTGGGACTTTACTGAAAACATAGCATTTAAAGTTCTTTATGATGCTTTTAAAAATAGTGATGAAACTTCCGCATTAGAATTTTTATCTAGTGATGGTGCTTCATATTATCTTGAGTTAACACAGGACGCAGCGGGTGAGGGACTTGATCTGGGTGATAATGAAACGATGGAAGAACTACAGGAAGAAATTATTGAATATTTAGAAAACAACTAAAGATTTAGCTTAAGCACTGAAATATTTTGCTTTTGAGTGTAGTGAAATGATAGCTGTCGTACTTTGTTCGGGATGAAGTTGTTCAGATTCATCCATGGTCAAGTTTATTCTTTGTGCATCCAACAATGAAAGTTGTATGTTTGAATCAGATACTTTTGGACATGCAGGATATCCAAAAGAATATCTAGCTCCTCTATATTTTTGAGCTAGTATTTCTCTATTTTTGTCTGGTTCTTCAGTCGTAAAACCACATTCAATACGAATTAATGCATGGACGTACTCAGCTAGAGCTTCTGCTAATTGCACTGTGAGGCCATGGAATAATAAGTAATCGCTATATTTATCTTCTTTAAATAATATTTGAGAATATTCACTAGCAATATCGCCCATCGTTACTGCCTGCATTGGAAATATATCTATCGGTTTATCATTTTTTAAATCACAATAAAAATCGGCTATGCATAGATTATTCCCAGATTTTTGTCTTGGAAAATTAAATTGGGAAATTTTATTTAACGATTTATCATCAAATAAGAAAATACTATTATCTTTTCTCCCGCATCTGAAATATCCATAAACTGCCTTGGGTGATATAAGTTTTTTTTCTACAATTGTCTCTAACCATTTATCTAACAATGGTTTGGCATATGAATCCAAATAGTTATTGTATTCTTCCACGCTTTGGTTTTTTCCTTTTTTTATTTGCCATTGTCCGCTAAATAAAGCTTTTTTATCTAAATAAAAAATCAACTTATTTAAATCTATATCAACGTCGTATAAAACTTTCGTTCCCAAAAAAGGAGCTTGAATTGGTTCTTCTTCATTAATAAATTTAGATCTTATAAAATTTTCTTTAAAATTTAAATTGGAAGTCTCAGTACTTATGGATATTGATTCTTTAACAGCTTCAGTGTTGGATTTTGATGAGGCTAAATTAATATTTATTCCCTCATTGTTAAGGAAACCCTCTGTATTTGACCAATTACCCTTTTTTTTATTATCCATATATTCATTCATGAATTTAAGATCAGTGAACGCATCTTTTCCGTAAAGTATTTTCCCTTTATATATTTTGCTGCAGTCCTCATTTACAAATTTTGGGGTTAAGGCTGCACCTCCTAATATTACTGGTACACTAATATTCTCATTGTTAAAAGCCTCTAAATTATCTTTCATAAAAGCAGTTGATTTAACAAGTAATCCGCTCATAGCGATGCAATCTGCGTTGTGCTTCTTTTGTGCATCAATAATTGCTGAAACATCTTGCTTTATTCCAAGATTTATTACGTCATAACCATTGTTTGTAAGTATTATGTCAACCAAATTTTTTCCAATATCATGAACATCGCCTTTGACAGTTGCAATTAAGAGTTTTCCATTTGATATGTTTTCATCTACAGTTTCCATAAATGGTTCTAAAATTGAAACGGCAAATTTCATTGTTTCAGCAGATTGGAGTACAAATGGCAATTGCATTTGACCTGAGCCAAATAAGTCTCCTACAACTTTCATCCCATCTAGTAGATAGGTATTAATTATTTCAAGAGGTTTATATTTTTTTAACGCTTTATTTAATTGTTCCTCTAAACCTATTTTTTCTCCATCAATAATATGATTTTTTAGACTTTCTTCAAGAGTTAGGTTTTTATTTTCTGAAGATGCTTTTTTGAAATCTTGAATAGATAAATCTTGAAAAGCTTTTGTTAATTCTACTAATGGATCATAAATACAAATATCATCTTCAAATTTTCTTTTGTCATATATCAAATCTAAGCAAAGCTTTTTGGTTTCTTCAGAAATTTTTGATAATGGCAAAATTTTATTTGGTGCGATGATAGCAGAATCCAATCCTGCTTTAATGCATTCATCTAAAAATATTGAATTTAGATTAATTCTGGATAATGGTGAAAGACCAAAACTAATGTTTGATATCCCAAGTATGATGTGAACCTCAGGAAAATTTTCACGAATTTTTGATATAGCAGTAATTGTTTCTTTAGCATTTAATCTATCTTCTTCTATCCCAGTAGATATTGGAAGAGCTAATGGATCAAAAAAGAGCTCATAATCAGACAAACCGAATTCCCTGGTTCTATTAATTGCTCGTTTAGCAATGTCATATTTTTTATCTGCATTCCTTGCCATTCCATCTTCATCAATAGTTCCTACAACAAGACCTGAACCATACCCCAAGGCTAAATTTAGAACTTGATCAAACCTTTCATTACCGTCTTCGTAATTGGTTGAATTTATAATACATTTACCACCAGCTGACTTTAATCCACTTTCCATTTTGTCAGCATCTGTAGAGTCAATCATTAATGGCAAATTTATATTGGTAACAAGTCTTGATGTTATTTCTTTCATATCTTTCACTCCGTCTCTCCCTACATAATCAACATTCACATCAAGAACGTGTGCATTTTCTTTTTGTTGTTGCTTGGCAATTGATACTAGTCCATCCCAATCATCGTTATTTAACAACTCCCTTACCTTTTTAGATCCACTTGCATTTAATCTTTCGCCTACAATCAAAATAGAATTGTCTTGTTTATACGGTACAGAATTATATATTGATGATGCAGAAGGAATATAGCCAATTAAATTGTTCTTGCCATTTTTATTTGGCATTTCGTTATCAATAATTTCATCGATTATTGAAGAAAGATATTTAATATGTTCGGGTGTTGTCCCACAACATCCACCTATTAATTGAACATTAAAGTCATATATAAAATTCATTAACTGCATCTTTAATTCTATTGGCTTTAATCTGTAGTGAGCAACACCGCCAATATTTTCAGGAAGTCCTGCGTTGGGAATACAGCTTATAGCGAAGGGAGAATTTTCAGACAAATATTTAATATGTTCTTTCATTTGTTCTGGACCAGTAGCACAATTTAGTCCAAGGATATCTATATTAAACGGCTCTAATATTGTTAATGCAGAGGCAATGTCAGATCCAACAAGCATAGTACCTGTTGTTTCCATTGTTATAGATACCATTATAGGTATATCTATATTTTTACTATCAAGTACTTCTTTAGAAGCTAATAAGGCAGATTTTATTTGCAATACATCTTGACAAGTTTCAATTAAAAGTAGATCAACTCCTCCATCCGTAAGACCATATATCTGTTCTTTATATGATTCCTTTAATTCATCAAAATTTATATGTCCTAATGTTGGTAATTTAGTGGTTGGTCCAATTGAACCAGCAACAAACCTTGGCTTATCAACTGATGCATATTTTGCAGCAGCTTTTTTTGCTATTAGTGCAGCATTTTTATTTATCTCATATGCCTTATTCTTAATATCATATTCATCAAGAACTATTGATGAGGCACCAAAAGTATTAGTTTCTATAACATGACAACCTGCTTCTAAGAATGAATTATGGACCTTTTCCACTATCTTTGGTGAGGATAAAACAAGGTTTTCATTACAACCCTCTAATTCTTTTCCTCCAAAGTCGTCTGCTGTAAGATTTAAGTTCTGAAATGATGTTCCAGTACCTCCGTCAAATATTATTAATGGCTTTTCATCTCTATTTAGATAGGTTCTGAAAGATTCCATTTTTAGGTGAAAATTATTCTAGAGAAATTCTTGTTACCCAATTATCATAGTCTTGAGAACGACCTTCTGTTATTTCTATAAGCTTACTTTTTAATTTATTCATTATTGGTCTGTCACCATTTAATTCACTTGATTCAATTTTTTTAACTGGTGTAATTTTTGCTGCTGTACCAGTTAGAAAAACTTCATCTGCTATTAATAATTCTGTTTTATCAACAGGCCTTTCAATTACATTTATTCCAAATGATTTTGCTAATTCAATTACACTAGCTCTAGTAATACCCTCAAGGATATCTTGATCAACACCAGGAGTGATTAAGTCTCCATTCCTTACAATAAATAAATTCATACCACTAGCTTCGCTTACCTTACCACTTGAATTTAATAGCAGGGCTTCATCAAAACCCGATAAACTAGCTTCTGTTTTAGCTAATGAACTAGTAATATAAGCTCCACTTATTTTTCCTCTCAATGGGAGAGATCTATCTTCTTGTCTAGTCCAACTACTCATTCTACATGAAACCCCATCTGGGGATAGATAATCTCCTAGTTCAATACAATACATAAAGAAATCTGTTTCAATATTGTGTAACCTTGGAGCTATACCTAAATCGCTTGTATATACGAATGGTCTAATATAAATAGGTTTTTGTGGCTTATTTCTTTTTATAACTTCCTCTAAGGCTTTAAAAATATATTCTTCAGATATATCAGTTAAGAGTAATTTTGCACTTTGAGATAATCTTTTTATGTGTTTATCAGTTCTAAATAAAAGGAATTCTTCTTTATTTGTAGGGTTAGGTATCGCTCGCATTCCTCCAAATGCAGCAGTACCATAATGTAGTGCATGAGTAGCTATTGATATTTTTGCTTCTTTAAATGGAATACATTTACCTTCGAACCAGGCGTATGGAAGAAATTCATGCATATTCAATTTATTTAATTAAGGTAAACTTGTTTTATCCTACTTACGTATTCTAAACCTTATTTATATATAAAAATGCACAGGATATTAAATGTAGCAGGAAATGAAAAGAATAATGATGATTTAATTGAGCAACCAGCGGCAGATTTTATTTTTATAACAAGTGTAAAAGCTGATTTAAATCTCATATCAAACTTATTGTTAGAAAAAGAATTTGCTTCATTAAAAAATAATATAAGAGCTTTAGAAATTTCTAATTTAAATTCCTCAGCTCAAATAGATAATTATTTATTAAAAACAATTAATTATGCAAAAGTTGTCATACTAAGAATTTTTGGCGATAAAGGTACATGGAACTATGGAATTGAACAACTTTTAAATTGGCAAGCAGTCAATAAAAAAAGGAAGTTAGTAATCCTATCAGGTACCGTTGATCAGGAAGTTTCCTTAAGTGAAATAAGTAGTATAGATAAAAATATTGCATTAAATATTTCTAGATTACTAAGATCGGGAGGAATGGAGAATTATAGAAAATTTCTTAATTGTTTAAATTATCTAAAGGTAAATGAAACATTAATTCCTGATGAGTTTTTGAATATTAGTTTTTATCCAGATCCTTATTTATATGATTGGAAAATTGAAAAAGGAGAAAAGATTGGAATAATATCCTATAAATCACTTTTTTTGGCTAATGAAATTGAAGTAAACGAAAAACTTAACTTGCAGTTACGAAGATTCGGACTATCGCCTAAAACGTTATTTATTTCAACACTAAAAGATCATATTATTCAAAAGAAATTAATAGAAATTTTTAAAAAGGAAGATATTAAATTAATAATTACCACAACTTCATTTTCTTCATCGCAAATCAAAAATAACGAATTAATTGAAAATTCTACAAATATATTTACTTCTCTTAAAATTCCAATTTTACAGCTTCTCTCTTCAAATAGATCAAGAAAAAGTTGGTTAAATTCATCCATTGGAATGAATTCATCTGATTTATTGATGCAAATAATTATTCCTGAATTTGATGGAAGGATTACTACCTGTCCTTCAGCATTTAAAGAAATAATTTCTAAAAAAAATACACTCTACAGTGAAATAACCAGTTACAAAGCTGATCAAGTAGGTATTAAATGGATTTCAAAATTTGCAACAAATTATGTGAAACTTCAACAACTTAATAATTTTGATAAAAAAATTTGTTTAATAATAAGTAATTATCCAGTAAAGAATGGAAGAATCGGTAATGGTGTTGGTCTTAATACACCATCTTCGATAATAAATATTCTTAACTGGTTAAAAGAAGAAGGTTATGATCTTGGATCTTGTAATTATCCTCAAGATTCTTCGGAATTAATGTCAATACTTATAAAAACTAGAACTAATGATATTGAATCTCAAAATAATAAACCATTAGATTACTTACCACTTAGTGAATATTTAAAATATTGGAATTATTTAGAACTTGAACCAAAAAATATTATTGTTAACCGTTGGGGCAAACCATCAGAAGCGATCGATCTTGATAATGAAGGCTTCTCAATAAATGGTATTAGATTTGGAAAAATAACATTATTGATTCAACCTCAACGAGGTTATGACGCTTTCACTGATAGAGATATTCATTCTCCCGATCTTCCACCTCCCCATAGATATTTAGCACAATATTTTTGGATTGAAAAAGTTTTTAACGCAAATGCTATTTGCCATATTGGTAAACATGGGACTGTTGAATGGTTACCTGGCAAATCTATAGGTCTCAGTAATAAATGTTTTCCAAATATTATTTGTCCAGCAATACCAAACATATATCCTTTTATCGTAAATGATCCTGGGGAAGGATCCCAAGCTAAAAGAAGAACTGCTGCAACAATTATTGATCATTTAACCCCTCCTTTGGATAGGTCAGAATTATATGGAAAATATTCAATATTAGAAAATTATTTAGACGAATATTTTGAAGCAAAATTATTAAATTCTAATCGGATTGAAATTATAGAAAAATCCATTTTTGAATTAATTAAAAAAGATTTTAACGAAATCACTTTAAATAATAAAAATAATCAAATTGAAGAGATTGATTCTTTTCTTTGCAAAATTAAAGAATCTCAAATTAGGACAGGTTTGCATATTTTTGGTAATAGGCAGAATGATATTAATGAAATAAATTTATTCTTGTGTGTCGCTAGAGTGCCAAATGCCAATAGAATTGGGATTGTTCAATATATAGCAAAACATTTAAAACTAGATTTGGATCCTTGGACAAATATATATGATCAAAAGATAAGTGAAAAGGATAAAAAAATATTATTGACTTTTTCCAACAAAAACATTTTAAACTTTAGAATGGCTATTGATTTTTTGGAACAACAAGCAAAGTATTTAATATATTTGTTTTTTTACAAAAAGAATACCAATATAAAAAATCTTGAGAAATATAAAAATCAGAAAATAATAGACTATTTCTTTAATGAAAAAAAACATAATAAGTATTTTTTATTATTAAAAAAAGAGATTCTATATCCAATCATTAATTCTTCATATAATGAGAAGTTATCATTTATTAATTCGTTAAATGGACAATATGTAAAAAGTGGTCCATCTGGAGCCCCTACGAGAGGTAAAACTGAAGCTTTACCCACTGGTAAAAATTTCTTTTCAGTTGATTCGAGAGGACTGCCAACTGAATCAGCATGGAGTGTTGGTTGTCAATCCGCCTCACAAATACTTGATTTATACAAACAAGATAATGGAGAAGATTTAAAAAATTTAGCAATATCTGTATGGGCAACATCCACAATGAGAAATGGTGGTGAAGACATTTGTCAAATACTATATTTATTAGGAGTACAGCCTATTTGGGATGGGCCCTCAAGAAGAGTAGTAGATCTAGAAATCATTCCTTTATCTGTTCTCGAAAGACCAAGGGTTGATGTTACTTTAAGGATTTCAGGAATGTTTAGAGATGCATTTCCACAGTTAGTTAAATTAACTTCTAAAGCAATAAATCTTGTTTCTAATCTTAATGAGGATGATAAATTTAACCCTCTTGCTGGGGCATCAAGGGATGGTGATTCAATTAATCGTATATTTGGGTCAGCGCCAGGTTCATATGGAGCTGGACTACAAGAACTAATTTCTAATTCTAATTGGGAAAATATTGATGATTTTGGAGAATCTTTTCTTAATTGGAGTAAGTGGATTTACAGTGATAATCTTGAACCTATAGAGGATAAAAAATCATTAGAAAAAGCTCTTAAAAATGTTCAGTTAGTTGTTCATAACCAAGATAATAAGGAACATGATATTTTAGATTCTGATGATTATTATCAGTTTCAGGGTGGCTTATCTTCAGCAGTAAAAAAATTGAGCGGTAAATTTCCTGAAATGTATCATGGTGATTTATCAAAATTTGGATTATCCAAAATTTCAAAATTACAAGATGAAATTAATAAAGTTGTTATATCAAGAATACTTAACCCTAAATGGATAAATGGAATGAAGGATAATGGTTATAAAGGAGCGTTTGAATTTTCAGCTACACTAGATTACTTATATGCTTTTGATGCTTCTACTGAAGTAGTCTCAGATTGGTGTTATGAGGAAGTTTATAAATCATGGTTATGTGATCTGGATCTTAGGAATTTCTTTCTAGAGAATAATCCATGGGCTTTAAGAGATATTGCACAAAGATTTCTTGAAATTGTAAATAGAAAAATGTGGAATAATAGTTCATCAGATGTCATTGAAAATTTAAAGAACATAATTATTAATACTGATTCAATAATTGAAAAAAATGAATTCTAAATTATCTACCTAATAGCGAAAGTCCATGACTATCTGTTCCGCATGTTTTTAGCATTGAATATTTATCTGCTAATTTATCTATTTCTGAACATACAAATAAACTAGGATTCCATACTTCATTAAGTTCATAATCGTACCAAACCTCTATTCCATCAATACCTTGTATTTTGGCCTCTGGAATTAATTTATAAAAGGGAATCCTGTATCTCGCTGGATGTGCAAGAAATGATAAACCACCAGCTAAATTTATTGCTTTTATAACTGATTTAATATTTAAATCATTACCTATTGGAGACTC
>CACGGY010000009.1 GCA_902572675.1 uncultured Prochlorococcus sp.
TCTGAATCAAAAAAATTTATATATATCTTTGAATTTGGAAATTTATTTTTTAAATAATTTTTAATAAAATTTTTTAATGCATAAATATCATCATATTTATTGTGATTACTTTCTATAGCAAGAGATGTAATTGGAGATCCATATTCGTAAAGTTTATCAGTATTTGTCCAACCATTAGGCCAATATAGTTTTGAATCAATTTCTACAATATTAAAGTTAATAATTTTATTTTCTTTAACATTAGAAATTAGTTCGATTATATTTTCATAATTAAGATCTGGATCACCTTGACCGTGTAAATAATAATCGTTTTTATATTTATATAAGGAAGTTTTTAAATTATTATTTAATTTATATTTACTTAAAACATAAGCTGATGAGAATAATTTTTGATTAGATGCTGGCAACCTTGGAACACCCTCATTGTAGGAACTTATTATTTCCCCTTTATTATTAATAATTGATACACTAAAAGAATCATCAAGTGTTTGATTCAATAAAGCATCATAAGTAGGACATATTTTGTTTTTAGTAATTATTCCGGGGAAATTAAAATAAATACTATTTAAAATGGTAATTTTCTGATTTGATAGTAAATACCTTATTAAGAAAGGAGATGTTACTAATACAAGAACAAATAAGAAAAATGAATAAATTTTTTTTATCACATTCAATCTATAAATTTACAAAAATAGATTCATTGTCGGGTTTAATTTCAAATTCTTTTTTAAAAAAATATTTTTTATTTTCTTCTTTGAAAAGCAACCAGTTATTTGGATAAATATGCATAAGAGCAGCTTTATTTAAAGGCTGAAGAAAATAAATATTTTTCCAAGTTTTGACAAAGTTTTTACGTCTCTCTCTAATAACACTTCCTATACCAATATTGGCATCTTCAAATTTAGGATTTAATGAATAATGTGTTCCTTGATAATTATCGGACATAGGTTCAAATGAATCAAAATCATATGGCTGGGGAAGTATCGATATCATCACACTATCAATATTATTTATATTATTTGATTCATTAAATGATTTAAAAGTAAAGATTTTATCTTTGATATCTGGATAGTCTCTTTGAGCCAAAGCAACAGCACCTTGATCAGCAAATGTTATGAATACATTATTATTTTTAGCTAATATCTTGTAAATAGTTATTCCAATTCTGTTAAACTTCAATCCTTCAAAATTAAATTCTATAGTAAATCTTTTATTTGAATCTAATAAACTTGGAATAATCGCATCTTCCATATTCTTAAGAGATTCATTTAAATCTTTAGGTAGTCTGTAATTTGTTTCCATTAAAATTTGTCAATACATATTTGAATAAGTTCTAAAAATTTATCTATTTCTGACTTATTGTTTATTGAACCTAAAGTAACACGAATATTGGAATATAGTTCATCATCTTTTAAACCAATATTTTTAAGTGTTGAGCTCGGTTTCCCAGATGAACTTGAACAAGCACTTCCACTACTTATGGCTATTTTATTTTCTGACATGAAATTAACAATCTTATAGGCTCTTATAGGATCAAATAGCTTATTTAAAAGTAGAAACGAAATATGATTTGGAAGCCTATGGTTAATACTGCCCGTAATCTTTATATGATTATTATCCTTAATTTTTTGAAAAAAATAATTTTTAAGTTTATTAATGTTATTAGAAGGAAATTCTGTTTTGTGATCATATGATTTTATTTTTCCTTTAATATTCTTTAATGATTCATACATTCCAGCAATTAATGGCAATGCTTGTGTACCTTGTCTAATTGAATATTCTTGGGTAAGTGATATGTCTTTATTTTTTAAAATCATTCGAGACTTTTCTTTCGTTAACAGAATGCCAATACCTTTTGGGCCTCCAAATTTATGAGCAGATAAACTTAAAAAATCACATCTAAGATCTTTCCAACTGAATATTCCATTACTTAATATTTGAGTTCCATCTAAATGAAACATTATATTTAATTCTTCACATTTGGAACCTATAAATTGAACAGGTTGAATTGTCCCAATTTCACTTTGTCCCCAAATAATTGATACAAGCTTTGTATCATTGGTTAAAATTTTATCGATATTAGCAATATTTAAAATTCCATCATTATTTACCTTCCATTCGTAAATATCCCAATTTTGTTTTTTTAGTTTATTAGCACAAATAGTTGTTGCTTGATGTTCAACATTTGAAATGACAACTCTACCATTTTTAAAGTTCTCATAAATATTATTAAATACAATATTAGTTGATTCCGAAGAACCAGATGTGAAAATTATATCCTCTGGTTCTGCTTCAAATATATAAGCAATTTTAGATCTAATTTTTTCAAGATATGTAGAGCATTTTATCCCTAGCTCGTATGTTGATGAAGGGTTATGCCAATAATTCTTATAAGTTGAATTTATTATATTTAAAACATTCTCAGATAATGGAGTCGTAGATGCATTATCTAAATATATAAAATTATTTTCCATTAATTTATTAAAATTGATCCCGAGAAAACCTTTTTAGCATTACCGGTCATCATGACTTCAGAATCGTCTTTTGACCAATCTATTTTAAGATTACCTCCTGGCAAAGAAACAATTGTCAACGAGTTACAAAGGCCTAGTTTATAGGCTGCTACATGAATAGCACAAGCTCCTGTCCCACAGGCTAAGGTTGGACCTGCTCCTCTTTCCCATACTTTTACCTTGATATTATCTCTATTTAGGATTTGACAAAAATGAACATTAGTTTTTTCTGGAAATAATTCATTATTTTCAAATTTTGGCCCAAGTGTAGAAAGAGCAATAGAATCTAAATCTTGTACAAAGAATATTAAATGAGGATTTCCCATCCCTACTGCATAACCTTTATTATTAAAATTTTTCTCAATAAATTCGTGTGAAGGAATTGAATTGATTTTTTTTCCAATTGTTGTTGGAATATTTTGACTTTCTAAAATTGGAACTCCCATTTTTACTGTAATTTCATCATTTATGTATTTTGCAATTTTTAAACCTGCTTTAGTCTCAATTTTATATTCTATATTTTTATTATTAATTGAATCATTTACGTGGAGATACTCAACTAAACACCTTATTCCGTTTCCACACATTTGTGCTTCAGAACCATCAGAATTAAAGATTATCATTTTTGCATAATTATCTTCATTAGGTTCTTCTATAAAAATCACACCATCTGCTCCAATACCAAATTGCCTGTTGCAAATTTGTTTTATATCAAATATTTTATTTGTCTTGTAATTTTTATATAAATCATTTCCTCTAGAATCAATTACTACGAAATCATTTCCGTTACCTTGATATTTTTCAAAAGTAATATTTTTCATTTGTAGATAATATATTTTAAATTTTAATTATAAATTATTCCTTTTAACAATCTATTTCTATTTTATACAATGGATATTAAAATACTAATTTAACAATTAATAAATAAGTGATTTCTCCCGATAAACAATATGAGACTGATATCAATTTATATAATCCATCTGAAATAGAAAAAAAATGGCAGTCAATATGGACAGAAAACAATTTATACAAAACCGAAGAATTAACTGAGAATAGCGATAAATTTTATGCCTTATCAATGTTTCCCTACCCTTCAGGTAATCTTCATATGGGACATGTTAGGAATTATGTTATTACAGACTTAATAGCTAGGTTCCAAAGGTTTAAAGGCAAATCTGTTTTACATCCAATGGGTTGGGACGCTTTTGGTTTGCCTGCTGAGAATGCAGCTATTGAAAGGGGAATTAGTCCAAGTGTCTGGACTAAAAAAAATATTTCTCATATGAAGTCACAATTAAAGCTTTTGGGACTATCAGTTGATTGGGATAGAGAATTTGCAACTTGTGATGAAGATTACTATGTTTGGACACAATATCTATTTTTAGAGTTATACAAGGCAGGTCTTGTATATCAAAAGGAATCTGAAGTTAATTGGGATCCAATAGATAATACAGTCTTAGCGAATGAACAAGTTGACTCAGAGGGTAAATCTTGGAGATCTGGGGCACTAGTTGAAAAAAAATTATTAAAGCAATGGTTTTTAAGGATTACTAATTATGCGGATGAGTTATTGAAGGATTTAGAAAAATTAGATAACTGGCCAGAAAGAGTAAAAATAATGCAAGATAATTGGATTGGAAAGTCAATTGGTACAAATATTAATTTCAATATCAAAACCAATCCAGAAAAGAAAATAACTGTATTTACAACAAGACCAGATACTTTATTTGGAGTTACTTATTTAGCAATTTCTGTTAATCATTCATTAGTAAATGATATTTCTGATCAAGAAACAATACAAGATATAGAAAATCTTAAACAATATTTGAAAAATAATAAAAATAATGAACTTGAAAAAATTGGAATAAAAACTAACTTAACAGCAATAAATCCAGTTAATTCTGAACCTATTCCTATTTGGGTGGCAAGTTATGTTCTTGATGAATACGGTACAGGTGCTGTTATGGGCGTGCCTGCTCATGATCTAAGAGATTTTGAATTTGCTAAGAAAAATAATATCGATATTAAACAGGTAATAATAAAGGACAAAAGTGAGCAAAATAAAGAGCTTGATGAAGCTTATGTAGAAAAAGGATATCTTATTAATTCAAATCAATACAATGGCATAGAAAATACTATTGCTAAATTAAAAATTTCAGAGGAGGGAGTAAATAATGGATGGGCTGAAAATAAGATTCAATATCGTCTAAGAGATTGGTTAATATCTAGGCAAAGATATTGGGGATGTCCGATACCCATAGTTAATTGCAAAAAATGTGGATCTGTTCCATTAAAGCAATCGGAATTACCTGTTTCCTTACCAAAAGATATAGAAATCTCTGCTAACAAGATTAATGCTTTAGGTGATAATAATAATTGGATAAATACTACATGTCCAAAATGCGGAATAGCGGCAAGAAAAGAAACTGATACTATGGACACTTTCATGTGTTCATCATGGTATTTTTTGAGATATCCATCTTCAAAATGTTCTAATAAGCCATTTGAAAAGATTGAAATCAATAAGTGGTTGCCTGTAGATCAATATGTTGGAGGGGTAGAGCATGCAATATTGCACTTGTTATATGCAAGATTTTTCACTAAAGCCTTGAGGGATAATGAACTATTTGAAATTGATGAACCTTTCAAAAAACTATTAACGCAAGGAATGGTTCAGGCGGCAGCCTATAAAAACAATAAAACTGGTAAATATGTTTCTCCTTCCGATATTACTGACTTATCAAATCCTACAGATCCAATTGACAATTCTAAACTCGAAGTTCTTTTTGAGAAGATGTCTAAGTCTAAATATAATGGAATAGACCCTGAATCAGTAATTAAAAAATATGGAGCAGATACAGCAAGAATGTTTATATTATTTAAAGCACCACCAGAAAAAGATTTGGAATGGGGAGATACAGATGTTGAAGGACAATTTAGATTTTTAAGCAGGATTTGGAAGCTTTATATAAATTGTGCAAAAGATATAAATAGTAAATCTAATTCCTATCCAGATAAAGAAAAAAGTTTAATAAAGTCAATGAATATCGCTATAAAAGAAATTTCAAATGACATATTAAATAACCAATTTAATACTGCGATTTCAGAACTAATGAAATTTTATAATTCATTATCAAATTCCATTAATGACGTAAACAATAATTTAAAAATTGATGCTTTAAAAACATTTTGTATTTTGTTGGCTCCATTTGCACCTCATATCGCAGAAGAAATATGGCATCTTATAGGATTTAAAAATTCTGTGCATTTAGAACACTGGCCTTCATTTAATGCCGAGGCACTAAAGGAAGATTCATATGAACTAGTAATACAAGTGAATGGAAAAGTTAGAGACAAAGTAAATATTAATAATGATATGAGTGAAGATCAAATTAAAGAATTGACTCTTAAAAGACCTAACATTTTAAAATGGACTCAAGATAAGGAAATAAGAAAAATAATTATTGTTAAAGGAAAAATTATGAATATTGTTGTTTAAGAATTTATTTTTTGAATAACTAATGAATTTGGATTTGACCAATCGCCTTTAACTAAATAATTATCATTACCGAAACACATTTCACGAAGAATAAAAAATATGGGTTCACTAACTGAATTATCAAATAATGATGTTATGTCATTTATAGAATATTCTCCACCTTCATCTAATAAATTACTAACTTTTTGTTGATACTCAATAATATTTGCAGCTGCTTTCTTTCCTGCTTCAACTCCAGGTTGATCATATGCATTTATATTTATCAATTCAGCGTAGAAGGATACAGCCCTCTCAAATAAAGCGATTAAGGCCCCTAGTGAAAAACAATTTAACTTTTCTAAAGTAATAGTGATACTTTGTCTGTCTTCACTAGATAGTGCTGATCTGGTTCCTTGCAAAAAACCAGAAAGATATTCTTTAGGATTCTCTTTTTCATCAAAAATATTAGTAGTTGGAGAATCTAATAATTCAATAAAAATACAAAAGAAATTATCAATGCCATCTCTCAGTTGCTGAACATAAGCATGCTGATCTGTAGATCCTTTATTACCAAAAACGGAAATACCTTGATTAACTACTTCACCATTCCTATTAAATTTCTTTCCTAATGATTCCATTACTAATTGCTGAAGATATTTACTAAATACCTGTAACCTATCTCTATATGGTAATACGACCATATCTCGCTTCCCAACGCCATCCCCAGTTAAATACCATGCAGATGATAATAATGCTGCGGGATTTTTTTTAAAATCACTTATACGCGTGGCCTCATCCATCACTGATGCCCCTCTAATGAATTCAAATATATTTTCATTAATAAGAGCTAATGGAAGTAATCCAACAGAGCTTGTAATACTTGTTCTTCCTCCAACCCAATCTTGTAAATTAAATATTTTTAACCAATTTTCAGAAGTGGCTTTTTTAAATAACTTACTATCTTTCATAGTTATAGCTATAGCATTAGAATTCCATTCAAGAGAATTGTTATCGCAGTGACTTTTAATAATTTCCATAGCAATTCTAGGTTCAGGCGTACCACCTGATTTGCTTACTACTACAAATAATGTTGTTGATAATTTTTCAGATAACTCTTCTAACTTTTCGCTAATTAAAAAAGGATCTACATTATCGATATAAGAAAAATTTAAGCCACTAGAACACTTCTGCAGTGACTCTGTAATAAGTAATGGTCCTAGACCACTTCCACCAATTCCTATCCATAGAACATCGGTATAATGCTGATTATTCTTATTCTTAATATCTCCATTTAAAATTTCTTTTCCAAATTCAGAGATTGCATTAATATCTGATCTAATTTCCTCTTCTATCTTTGAAGAGGGTGAAATTGACGGAGTTCTAA
Organism: uncultured Prochlorococcus sp.; assembly: GCA_902572675.1. Lineage (GTDB taxonomy): Bacteria > Cyanobacteriota > Cyanobacteriia > PCC-6307 > Cyanobiaceae > Prochlorococcus_A. Next base: position 7,376 of record CACGGY010000009.1, read on the forward strand.
GCCAATAATGACCAACTTGTCTATTTTCATCAATATTTGAGATTGCACCATTTTCTAATTCTTTTATTGATGAAAAAACATCTATAAATTTATCTTCTAATTTTTTTATCTCTTTATTTGTGAAATTAATTTTGCTTATGTCTAACCAAATATTTAATTTTTTATCAAACCAAAGGTAATTACAAAATTTTTCCCAAGAGTTTAAATCTCCATTCATTTTATATATTTGTTTCTTTTGTTTATTATTCAATTATATCTATACGAATAGTACATAAATTTAAATCATTTAAATTTGTTTAAATTAATATCTTCAAATTAATATGTCTTTGAATATAAATATTTAGATTGGAGGGTTTTTTTTATTTCATATAAATTTATCATTAGAAAAAATAAAAAACTTTGGATAAATCATTTAATTACATAATTTCGCCTGAGATATCTGAATTTAGAAGATTTTCCCCAAAATTAAAAATAGGTGTACTTGCTTCTGGTAAAGGAACAAACTTTCAGGAATTAATTAATCTCTCAGAAAAAGGAGAATTAGATATAGATATAAAAGTTCTAATTACTAACAAAGATGAAGCAGGTTGTATAAAGAGAGCTGAAAATAAAAAAATACCTCACAAAATTATAAGAGGCAAAGACTTTCTGCAAAAAGAGAAATTTGAATTAGAAATTGTAAATACTTTAATTCATTACGATGTTGAACTTGTGGTTATGGCAGGCTGGATGAAAATTGTTACTCCATTTTTTATTAATAAATTTAAGAATAAGATAATAAATATTCACCCTTCATTACTTCCTGCATATAAAGGTGGTTCTGCGATAAAGGACTCTATATTAAATGGTTCAAAAATTACTGGTTGTTCGGTACATTTTGTTGAAGAGGAGGTAGATAGTGGATCATTGATAATGCAAGCTGCATTGTCAATTAGAAATGATGATAATATTGAATCACTTTCCAAAAGGATACAAATGCTTGAGCATAAAATCTTACCTCACTCAATCTCACTTGCTGGTTTTATGATAAGAAGTAATTTTATGGAAAATTATTAGTTAAATCTAGACCTTCATCGATTGAAAATCCACTCATAATATTTAAATTTTGAATTGCTTGCCCCGTCTGACCTTTTAACAAATTATCAATTACAGATAATATAATTATTCTTCCATTTCGATTATCAACTTTAACAGAAAGTAAAATTTGATTTGTATTTTTAACCCATTTTGTTGATGGGAATGTATCTACAGGTAAGACTTTAATATTTTTAAAATTTCTATAATAATTATCCAGAATAATTCTGCAGTCATCAGAAGTTAATCCTGGATCTCTTAATCTCCCATATATAGTCGAATGCATACCCCTTGAGATTGGTACTAAATGAGGAGTAAAAAGCAGTTCAATTTTATTTCCAGAAATTAAAGATGCCTCTTGCTCGATCTCTGAGGTATGTCTATGGTTTATCAATCCATATGCTGAAAGACCTTCTCCACATTCTGATAAGAGTAGCTTTTGGTTTGGTTCTCGGCCACCTCCAGAAGTTCCGCTTTTAGAGTCAATAACTATACCTTCATTTTCAATAATTCCTTGAGAGAGATAAGGAGCTAATGGGATAAGAGCAGATGTTGGATAACATCCTGGACAGGCAATTAATCTTCCTTTTGAAATGGCTTCTTTATTTATTTCAGGAAGACCGTAAACTGCCTCTTTACATAAATCATCATCATTCCTTTTATAAATAGCAGCTTCTTTAGAATATACTTTTTTCCATTCATCTAAAGACTTATATCTATAATCAGCAGATAAATCAATAACTTTAAGTCCTCTATCCAATAATTTCCTTGTCAATGTAGAAGATAAGCCATTTGGTAAGCAAAGCAAAGCAATATTTGCATTTTTTGAAATATTATCAACTGAAATTTCTTCTATATAAGGATCATTATCTAGATAAATAAAAGGGAAATTATCATTCCACTTTGATCCGGATGTTTTATTACCTCCTAAAAATGAAATTTTATATTTTTTATTTTTCTTTAAAAGATTTACCGCTTGAATACCGCCGTAACCTGTAGCACCTACTATTGCAACATTCATTTCTTTGAATTGGCAGACTTTGAGATAGGATTATAAAGTGTTGAATTTAAGATAACTAAAACACTATTTTTCTATATTGATAGGAATAATGAAAGAAACAAGTCCCAAATCAAATAATGGAACAATTTTGGATATAAATGAATCTTTTAAAATTGAATTTGATCCTATCAGCGATGCGTTGGCAGCCATAAGAAATGGTGAATGCATAATTGTTGTAGATGATGAGAGAAGAGAAAATGAAGGAGATTTAATATGTGCTGCTCAGTTTGCAACTCCACAGCAAATTAATTTTATGGCTACTGAGGGACGTGGTCTTATATGCCTAGCCATGCAAGGTGAAAAACTTGACTCTTTAGATTTACCATTAATGGTAGATAGAAATACAGATGAAAATCAAACAGCTTTTACGATATCTATTGATGCTGGACCTGAAAATAATGTTACTACTGGAATTTCTGCTGAGGACAGGGCAAAGACAATTCAAGTTGCTATAAACCCAAATACAAAACCCGATGATTTGAGAAGGCCAGGACATATTTTTCCATTAAGAGCTAAGAAAGGTGGAGTATTAAAAAGAGCAGGTCATACTGAAGCGGCAGTAGATATTGCGGCAATGTCAGGTCTTTACCCCGCTGGAGTGATTTGCGAAATCCAAAATCCAGATGGTTCCATGTCAAGACTTCCACAACTTAAAGAGTATGCAAAACAGTGGGGAATGAAATTAATATCCATAGCTGATTTAATTAGTTATCGTTTTCAAACTGAGAGATTTGTATTTAGAAAATCTGATGCGGTACTTCCAAGTATTTTTGGTAATTTCAAAGCTTATGGATATGTTAATGAACTTGATGGTTCAGAGCATGTTGCATTAGTTAAACAAAAATCATCCAAATTAAGCGAACCTGTACTAGTAAGAATGCATTCTGAGTGCTTAACTGGCGATGCTTTTGGATCTTTACGTTGTGATTGTAGACCCCAGTTAGAGGCTGCATTATCAAGGATAGAAAAGGAGGAAGAAGGAGTTGTTGTTTACTTGAGACAAGAAGGTAGAGGTATTGGTCTTATTAATAAATTAAAGGCATATAGTTTACAGGATGGTGGATTAGACACTGTAGAAGCAAATGAAAAATTAGGTTTTCCAGCTGATCTAAGAAATTATGGAGTTGGAGCACAAATATTAACAGATCTAGGGATAAAAAAACTAAAATTACTTACAAACAATCCTAGAAAGATTGCTGGATTAGGTGGTTATGGAATAGAAGTTATTGAGAGAGTTCCATTGGTTATTTGTCCAAACGATAATAATGCAGAATATTTGAGTGTAAAAAAAACCAAGTTAGGCCATATGATTGATGAAGATAATTCTAATTTCAGGAATATCGATCCATTTATATCAATTTTTCTTGACGGAAAATATAAATCTATTGATCTTGTACCGATAAGAAATGACGTTATTAAATTCTGTAGATATAAGAACATTAATATCAAACTAGAAAGTACTCCAAGATTATTGGCTTTTTGGAATCGACCAAAATTAGTTTGGAGAATTTTGCATGATCAGAATAGAACTAATTCCAATATTAGTGATGAAGAAATGAAAAATATAGAATTATTTATTCAGTTTTTATCTAATTATGAAAATAGTACAAAGATTGGAATTATTATTTCTAGAAACATTGAACAGGCATTACACCCAAAAAGTAGCATCAAATTAATCAATACTAAATTTAGTATTAATAATGAAATCTTATATTCATCTACAAGAAAATTTAATCTAGATAAAGAGACATTTAGTATTGTTTTTGAAGGCTAAGTTACTATTTTAAAGTTGCTTTTATAATTTTTGAACCATTAGTAAGCTTTAGAACTACATCCATATCATCAGTCTTACCAAAAACAGTATGAACTCCATCGAGATGAGGCTGAGGTTCATAGACTATGAAAAACTGACTACCACCTGTATCCTTTCCTGCATGAGCCATAGAAAGTGAGCCTTTTAAATGTTTATTGGAATTAATTTCACATTTAATATTATATCCAGGACCTCCAGTTCCAGGCATACCAGATGCTCCTTCACGAGTGTTAGGACATCCACCCTGAGCCATAAATCCAGGAATAACTCTGTGAAATGCTAGACCATCATAAAAACCATCACTAATCAAATTAGTAAAGTTTTTAACTGTATTAGGTGCGTCGTCAGAGAAAAATTCAATATTAATGTTCCCTACTTCTGTTTCAAATAATGCAGTTGTCATGTTTTATTTGTTTAATAATTATTCTGATATTTTAATAGCTAAAGCAACTTTTCAAGGTTTTCCTTAATGGTATTAATATCAATGTTATCTTTTTTACTATTTTTGTCTTCCTCCCAATTTTCAACTTCTAGGTTTTTCTGTGGTGGTGAAATTAACAACCTGTCCTCAGCTGTTTTAGGTACAAAATTTTTTTCTACTAATTTGCATTCATAATCTAATTTAATGCAGAAATCTTTTATTTCCTCAATGTTGATCATTTCAACTGTTGGCAAAGGAAAATCTTGAGCTTCTAATAGACCACAATATCTTGTTGCATCATCCTCATCTTCAAACATAAGAACAATTGTTCTGCCTTTTAGTTCGATTGAATGAATTCCTTCCTTATCTGTTCCTGAATTATATAAAAGAACAAATATGTTCATAAGTGTCGATTTTTCTATTTATATAATATTTGATTAAGAATCAGAAAGTGATAATTCTTGTAATCTTGTATATAAAGCAATTTCTTCATCATTAATATCAGCAGGTATCACTACCAAGATTTCAACATATTGATCACCTACATTATCTTCAAAAGTTAAACCCCTACCTTTCAAACGTAACATTCTTCCCGTAGATGATTTTGGTGGTACTTGAAGTGTGACATTTCCATCAAGGGTGGGGACCTCTACTGCACAACCAAGTAGAGCATCATGAGGAAATAACTCTAGTTTATAAAGAACTCTTAAACCGTCTATTCTAAGACCACTTTCGGTTTGAACTTTTAACTGTAGATAGTGATCTTTACCTCCTCTTGCGATATTTTCAAGTCTTAATCGCCACCCATCTCCAGCGAAAGGTGGCGTATCAACTTCTACTACGGTTTCATCTTCAAGCTCGATTAAAATTGAAGCTCCATTTAAGGCCTCATCAGGAGTTAATTCAATAATTGTCTCAATATCTTGGTGGAGTTTAACTGGAGGCGGCTCTTCTGGAGAGGTTGTAGGGTATTCATAATTATTAAATTCATCATTATTTGCATTAATTGATTTATCCTCAAAAGGTTCATTATCGTATTCCTCGTAATTCTGTGGTGAGTATTCATATCCAAATAATGAATCAAGATAATCTTGAAAATCAGGAAAACCTGTCTTGAAATTATTATTTTCGTAATCATCCTGGTTATTTTCATCCGAAATATTTTTTCTTATATTGGGATTACGTAGATATTCGTATGCTTGGTTAATTAATTTAAATCTCTCTTCTGCATTAAGATCGTTTTTATTTAAATCTGGGTGCCATTTTCTTGCTTCTCTTCGAAAAGCCTTTTTAAGTTCTTTATCATCGAATTCAGGGGATAAACCCAAAATCGACAAATAGTCTTTTTTAGAGGAAGTAGTCATTGTCCCATGGATCATCGTCCCTAGAATTACCATACCTCGAATTTCTATAATTTCTATTCATTTGATTATCCCAAGGATCATCATCCCAATAATCATCTGAAAAGAGTTCATCCTTTAACGATCCGAATGTATTTTTAATGCTTTGTATGGGATTATTATCAGTTTTCTTTTCTGCTGCAATTTTTCTGTTTAAACCAAATAATGCCTCTTGCAGAGAACTTACTGAAATTTCTAACTCATGAGGATCATCATCATCTATGAATTCTTCAACATCTTGAATAGCTAATTCAACAGCTCTTTGTTGTCTTTCAGCCCCGTAAGGTCCAAATTCTAAAGAAGCATCCCTAAGCCTTCTCTCAGCTTGTGCAATAAGAGTTAACGCACTATTTTTTCTATCTATTACAGATCTCTTCTTTCTATCTTCATTGGCCTTCGATTTGGCTTCTTCAAGTATCGAATTAATTTCTTGTTCATTTAAATTTGAGCCACCAGAAATAGTAACTGTTTGCTTTCTTCCAGTTGTTCTATCAGTTGCACTTACTTCTAAAAGACCATTAGCATCAATATCAAATGCTACTTGAACTTGTGGGATTCCTCTTGGTGCTGGAGGTATTCCAGATAGCCTGAATTTACCAAGTGATTTGTTTTCAGAAGCTAATGGCCTTTCACCTTGCCTTACTTGAACAACAACCGATGATTGATTAGCTTCTGATGTACTAAAAACATCAGATTGTCTTACTGGTATTGGTGTATTACGAGGAATAAGTACTTTCATAAGACCGCCAATAGTTTCTAAACCTAAAGAAAGAGGTGTTACATCATTTAGAAGAAGATCTTGCAAATCACCACTGATTATTCCGGATTGTATCGCAGCACCAATTGCAACTACTTCATCTGGATTAACTGATTGGCAGGGGTCATTAGGTACAAGAGTCTTTACTAATTGTTGAACCATTGGAATTCTGGTGCTGCCACCAACAAGAACTACCTCATCTATATCTTCTGCGTTCCATCCCGAGTCATCTAATGCTATTTGCACTGGCTCTAATAATCTGTCTAATAAATCTTGAGATAAGGATTCAAATATTTTTCTATCTAAGGTCTCTTCAATATGTAATGGACCCTCCTTACTTGTAGTAATAAAAGGTAAGGATATTTTTGTTTTTTGCAATCCTGATAATTCACATTTAGCTTTTTCGGCAGCTTCAGTTAATCTCTGTAAAGCTTGCCTATCTCTTCTTAGATCAATTTCGTATTTAGCAAGAAATTTTTCTGCAAGCCAATCTACTATTTTTGAGTCAAAATTGTTTCCTCCTAGTTGAGTATCTCCACATGTAGCTTTAACATCAAATACTCCATTTGAAATTTTTAATAAAGAGACATCAAATGTTCCTCCCCCTAAATCAAAAACTAAAACATTATTTGAAGAACTTTTTTCAAAGCCATAAGCCAGAGCAGCTGCAGTAGGCTCATTTAAGATTCTATCTACTTTTATACCAGCCAATATTGCAGAATCTTTTGTAGCTTGTCTTTGAGATTCATTAAAGTAAGCGGGAACAGTAATAACAGCAGATTCCACAGTATCCCCAAGATATGTTTCAGCATCATTAATTAATTTTCTAATTAATGAGCTGACTAACTCTTCAGGAGCATACTCTCTTTGTGTATTTGGACTAAGAACCCTAACACTTCCAGCATTATTTGCTTTTACAGTATATGGGACAGAAATGCTCGTATCATCTAATTCGTCCCAGTCACTACCAATAAATCTTTTTAAGTTATAAAAAGTATTCTTTGGATTTAAAACAAGTTGTCTTCTTGCTTGCTCACCTATGACTATTTCTCTCTCCTTTGAAAACCCAACTATTGATGGAGTAGTTCTAGAACCTTCAGAATTTGCAATAACAACTGGACGACCAGCTTCTATAACCCCGACGACAGAGTTAGTAGTACCTAAATCAATTCCAACTATTTGCCCCATGATTTTAGATCGCTAAATTAAAGCAAAATTTACTAATAATTAAATTAATTTTTATCTTAGATATTTACATATAATAGTAAAAATCAAATATTTTCAACTTAATTTAAATAAATAAGATTATTTATAACTTGTCAAAAAGATTACTACCTATTTTAAAACATTCTTGAAAAACAATGTTGTTGATGTAGTCAACCAATATAAACTAATATAAAACGGAGAGAGAGGGATTCGAACCCTCGATAAAGTTGCCCCTATACAGCATTTCCAGTGCTGCGCCTTCAACCACTCGGCCACCTCTCCCAAGATAATCATTTTAACCCTTTATCTTCCCATTTTTGAGTAAAGTTATTTGAAAAAGACTTTCACAGTTACTATTAAAAATAAGGAAACCGGAAAGGTGTACCATGAGAAGGTTAATAGTGATGAATATATACTTAAGGAATTTGAAAAGAAAGGTTTCAAGCTTGCATTTTCATGTAGAAATGGTTGCTGTACAAGTTGTGCAGTTAAAATTAAATCTGGTACCTTGCAACAACCTGAAGCCATGGGTGTATCTCAGGCTTTAAAAGACAAAGGATATGCACTTCTTTGTGTTGCCAAAGCAACATCTGATCTTGAGGTTGAAACTACATATGAAGATGAAGTATACGATTTACAATTTGGACAATATTTTGGGAGGGGAAATACAAGAGTTGCGCCACCTTGGGAATTTGAGGAAGATTAACTATTATGATCGAATTATTTGAAATAGAGGAACTTGCAAATCAAGTTAACTTATCCGTTTTGTATGAAATAGCCAAGACTTCCGCTCAAATTGGTAATGAAATTTTAAAAGTAAATTACAATAAAATTCAAAAAATATCATCAAAGGGTAGGAAGGGTGATTTAGTTACCAATGTAGATTTGGAAGTTGAAAATAAAATAAAAGAATATTTATTAGAAGAGACACCAAACATATCTATAAATGCAGAGGAATCGGGAAAATTAATCAAATCATCAGATTTAACGTGGTGTATAGACCCATTAGACGGTACAACAAATTATTCCCATGGTTATCCTTTTTTTGGTACTTCTATTGGTCTTGTGTACAAAAATAAGCCAATTATAGGGGCTATATCAGTACCTTATTTAAATGAACTATATTCAGCCTGTATAGGTTTAGGCTCATTCTGCAATGATAGTGAACTTAAAGTCTCGAATCCTTCTAATCTTTCTGATAGTCTACTTGTAACTGGTTTCTCTTATGACAGATTTGAGACAGAAGATAATAATTATGCTGAATTTTGTTACTTAACTCATAAGACTAGAGGTGTTAGAAGAGGAGGTGCAGCAGCAATTGATCTAGCATTTGTTGCGGCAGGTAAGGTAGATGGGTACTGGGAAAGAGGACTAGAAGCATGGGACCTAGCGGCCGGTGCTATTATTGTTAAAGAGGCTGGTGGTATTATTTCTGATTATCCATCAGGCGAATTTAATTTAAGTTCAGGAAGAATTTTAGCTTGTTCTCCTAGCCTTGAGAATGAATTAAAAAACGAACTTGATAAAGTCTCTCCATTTAAAAAAAATCTCTATACCTAAAGTTAGTTAAATATTAAAATGACAGATATAAAGGAAATTAAATTAGTAGATGTAAAAAATAATTCAAACATCATAAATAATTTAAATAGTATTTATAAACTATGGGGATATGAAGAGGTTTCACCCTCATTTATAAATACTGTAGAGACCATAAAAGGCCGTGGAGTAATTGACGAAAATCAAGTTGTAGGAATAGTAAGTAATAGTTCATTATGTCTTAGGCCAGAAATGACAACATCAATTGTTAAATTGTCATCAACTAGATTAATAAATAAGAAAAGACCCATAAGGTTATTCACAAATGGAACGGTCTTTGATAAAAAACAAAATTATAAAAATTCATTTAACTTACAAGAAAAATTGCAGAGTGGAATTGAATTAATTGGATATGATACAAAATGTCCAGAAATTGAAGTTATTAATATTTTGTTTGATGCAATCGATAATATTAATTTGAAAGATGGTTGTAATTTATGTCTACTAGTTAGTACCACAAAAATAATGGACTTGATACTGAACAAATATAATAATAATTTTGAACAAATTAAGAAAAGTCTGGTTAATTTTGATCAAGATAATTTATCTAAAATAGAAATAGATGAAGATGATAAATATATTCTTAAAGATCTATTATTTACACGAGGAGAACCAATTGCAATATTAAAAAAATTAAAGACTATATATGGCACTAGTAAAACTTTAGATGACTTAAATTTTTTATTTGAAACATTATCAAAAATATCAAATAAATATGGTGTTAAATTACAACTTGATCCCACTTTTCAACCTCATTTGAATTTATATGAAGGAATAGTTTTTCAACTAATAGCGGATGATGGTAAAGATAAAAGCGTTATAGCAAAAGGAGGAAGATATGATGAATTAGTAAGATTCTTTAGTCCTAATGAAAAAATCTTAAATGGAATTGGATTTACAATTTCAATAGACAATTTAAGAAATTTAATTAGGGAAGAAAAGACAGATAAAAAAAAGATTTTATTAATTTTTAAAGATTCTTATTTGTTAGAAAAAGCTATGAATGAACAAAAAGAACAGCATAAAAGAGGAAATATTGCTGTCTTACATTTAAATCCATGTGATGACTTGGCTAAAGCAAATCAAATAATGAAAGAAAATAATTGTAGTGAGATTTCGTGGGTTAAATAAAACCTTTAAAAATTTAATTTAAGTTTTTATCGTACAATGTTCGGACAATACTCCTAATTAAACTTGATTAACTAGTTTTTACGAAATAAGATTTATATGTTCGATTTTTTATTAAATGGAAAAAGGCGAAATTCGTATTAATACCGAAAATATTTTCCCAATTATAAAGAAGGCAGTATATTCTGACCATGAAATCTTTTTAAGAGAACTTGTTAGTAATGGTGTTGACGCAATAAGTAAACGAAGAATGGCCTCAATGGCAGGTGATTGCGAGAATACTGAGGAGGCTCAAGTAAAAATAACAATTAACCGTGAAAAAAATACGTTAACAATTTCCGATAATGGAATTGGAATGAATGATGAAGAAATTAAGAAATACATAAATCAAGTTGCATTTTCTAGTGCAGAAGAATTTCTAACAAAATACAAAAAAGATAATGATGAATTCATAGGTCATTTTGGACTTGGTTTTTATTCAAGTTTTATGGTGGCAGATAAAGTTGATATATTAACTAAATCTGCAATTGGGGAATCAAAAGCTTTCAAATGGTCTTGTGATGGATCGCCAAATTTTACGTTAGAGGAATCAGAAAGAGAGGGAATTGGTACAGATGTGATTCTTCACCTACTTGAAGAAGAAAAAGAATTTATCGAGCCTGAAAGGATTAAATCACTAATAAAAAAATATTGTGACTTTATGCCAATAGATGTGTTACTTGAAGGCGAGACAATTAATAAAAAAAATCCACCCTGGAGAAAACAACCTAGTGAATTAAAAGATGAAGATTATATTGAGCTATATAAATACCTTTATCCTTTCCAAGGAGATCCACTTTTATGGATTCATCTAAATACAGATTTTCCCTATGACATACAAGGGATATTATATTTTCCAAAGTTGTCTGGTAGAGCTGATTGGGAAAAGGGAGAAATAAAATTATTTTGTAATCAAGTATTCGTAAGCGATTCAATTAAAGAGATAGTACCAAAATACCTTTTACCTCTAAGAGGAGTTATTGATTCTACAGATATACCCCTAAATGTTAGTAGAAGTGCATTACAAACAGATAGAAAAGTAAGGTCTATATCATCATTTATATCAAAAAAAATTGCTAATAAACTGAAGGATTTGATAAAAAATTCTCCGGAATTTTATGCAGAAATTTGGGATTCAATCTCTGCTTTTATAAAAATTGGTGCTATCGAAGATGAAAAGTTTGCTGATTTAGTCAATAACAGTATAATTTTCGAAACAATAATAAATTCAGATAAAGACGTAACTAAAGATATTGAAAATAAATCCCTCATCAAGTCCAATGATAAATATTTCACAACTCTCGCAAATTACAAAGAGCGGAATAAATTAACTGATTCTAAAAAAATAATTTACTGTTCAGATTTGATTGCGCAATCTAGTGCATTAAATATCTGTTTATCTGATAATAAAGAAGTTATTAAATCAGATCCTTTAATTGACGCGCAATTTCTTCCATGGTTGGAAAGTAAAAATGAAGATTATCAATTCCAAAGAGTTGATTCAGAAATAAATGAACTAGAAGATAAAGAATCAAAAGAAATTGTAGATAAGGATGGCAAATCAAATACAGATAATCTTAGAGATACGATAGTTAAGGCCCTTAACAATGAGAAAGTAACAGTTAAAGTGCAGTCACTTTCAAGTAAAGATGCTCCACCAGCGATGATCTTGCTTCCAGAACAAATGAGAAGAATTAATGATATGGGAGCTTACATGGAACAAAAGATGCCTGGCTTACCTGAATATCATGTGCTCTTAATTAACAAAGAACATCCACTTATTGTTGGTCTTAATAAAATTACAGGCAACAAAATAATTATTGATGAAAAAGATCCTATTGAGAATCCATTGGCATCTAAAATCGCAAATCATGTTTACGATATGGCTAAGCTTTCCGTTGGTGGATTAGATCAAGAACAGATAATTAATTTACAAAATAATAATGCCGAATTAATTTCAGAATTACTTAATTCAACAAATTAAGTCATGTGTTAGAATTTTTGAAGATATAACTCATTAATATGTCAAGAGTTTGCGAACTGACTGGTGCAAAAGCTAATAACGGGATGGCAGTGAGTCATTCACATATTCGTACAAAAAAATTGCAACAAGTTAATCTTCAAAAAAGGAGACTATGGTGGGAAGAGGGCAAAAAATGGGTAAATATAAAAATAAGTACCAAAGCCCTAAAGTCTATACAAAAAGTAGGTTTAGATAAATTTGCTAAATCAAATGGAGTTGATTTAAAAAAATTCTAAATTTGATGAGAAATTTAGTTGTAAGTATATTAATACCATTTATTCTTTTATTTAATTGTAATTCAGCCTTATCTTTTGATTTTGCCCCTGAAATTGGTGATTATGCTCCTAACTTTCATTTAGAAGGTTTTAATAAAAACATAAAAACAAAAAAAACATGGGAATTAAGTGATTTTGAAGGTCAGTGGCTTGTTATGTATTTTTATCCTAAAGACTTTACAGCAGGCTGCACTCTTGAAGCTAAAGGTTTTTCGGAATTAAAAAAAGATTTTTCAAAATATAATGCCGAAATTGTTGGGATTAGCGCTGATAATCAAGATTCTCATGAAAGTTTCTGCAGTGAGAAATCCATAAACTACACTTTATTATCTGATCCTGACGGAATTATTAGTGATAAATATGGTTCCTGGATTCCTCCATTCTCAGATAGAAATACTTTTTTGATTTCTCCAGATGGAAAAATTTCTTATAGATGGATAAGTGTTTTACCTATAAATCATGCTAAAGAAGTTCTCAACGTTTTAAAGAAAAAAATATAAAGTTTTGCACGAATTATCATTTGGAACATGGTTAATACATATCTCATCAGTAATAGAATGGATTTTTGCCATATTAGTCATAAACAAAATTTCTACATATAAAAAATATTATTTATTTTTTTGGTTAAGCCTCGCTATGATTCCAAACTTAATAGGTGCTATGTGTGCGATCACCTGGCATATCTATGACAACCAAGAAAATCTTTATGGTCTAGTATCACTTCAAGGATTATTTACATTTATTGGAAATTCAACATTAGCCTTAGCTGCAATAATAATTTTTAAAGGAAAAGAAACTTATGAATGATTTATTCTTTAAATTTATAGAAAAATTAGGTTCAATAGATAACACATTATTGTTCGCAGTATCAATAATTCCATATGCAATTTTTTTGTTTTACTTATATAAAATCAAATCTGTAAATATTTTTGTAAAAACAGGTTTTTCCTTAACTGTTTTATTCGTATTCATAACTATATTGGTATCTATCTTCACACTAAATTACTATGATAAAACCCTTGTTGAGGTTGACTTCTTACATGGCTTTGCAGAATCCTTCCTAACTCTAAGTGATTTTGTTATTTTGTTCGGATTTATAAAGTTGTTAAATAGCTTAGAAGTAAACAACTCTTAAGACCTTTTACAATTTTGTGTTTTTTAGGTAAAAGTATTAGAGAATATATGAAAATAACGATTTTTTATGTTTACTACATTATTTGCAGCTGCAGATCCAGCAACTTTTTCTTGGTCTCCAAAGTGTGCCGTCGTAATGATTGCATGTAATGTTTTTGCTTATGCAATTGCTAGAGCAACAATAAGAAAACCTAATGAAGGTTTTGAAATACCTAATTCAAAATTCTATGGTGGTTTAAGTCACGCATCAGTTGTAGGTGCTAATTGCCTAGGTCATATTTTCGGAATTGGAGCGATCTTAGGATTAGCCTCAAGAGGTGTTTTATAAATATTTATTTATTAAATATTTATTTGTTAAATTTTTAATTAACTAACTTAAATTTCTTAACAATTTTATCTGCCATCTGATCAGGCATAAGTCCTAGTTTTTCTTTACTCTGATCAGGTGAAGCATGATCAACTAAAACATCAGGTATACCTATTCTGTATACAGGGATGTTTATTTCATTATCGTTAAATAATTCAACTATTGCGGAACCAAATCCACCTATTAAGGTTCCTTCTTCCATGGTTACAACTTTTTGAATCCTACTTGCCAAAGGCATAATAAGATTATTATCGAGAGGTTTAACGAATCTTGCATTAACAATGCAAGCATTAATGTTCATATTTTTTAATATTTTTGCTGTTTCGATTGCTGATGCGACCATTGAACCATAAGCAATAATTAAAATATCTTCTCCCTCTTGAAGTATTTCAGCTTCGCCTATATTCAAAGGTTCCCAACCCTCATCCATTACAGCCACTCCTAATCCAGAGCCTCTTGGTATTCTTAGAGCTGTAGGACCATTATGGTTTATTGAAGTTATTAACATTCTCTGTAATTCAGACTCATCCTTTGGAGCCATCAATACAAAATTAGGTATGGATCTCATGTAACTGATATCGTACTGACCTTGGTGAGTGGGACCGTCAGCTCCAACTATTCCAGCTCTATCAAGTACGAATGATACAGGTAAATTTTGTATCCCTACATCATGAATTAATTGGTCGAAAGCACGTTGAAGAAAAGTACTATAAATAGCTACAACAGGTTTAAGACCATCGCAAGACATTCCTGCCGCAAGAGTAACTGCATGTTGTTCTGCTATTCCTACATCGATATATTGATCAGGGATATTTTTTTGCAATATATCCAAACCAGTACCTGTAGCCATTGCAGCTGTAATACCAACAACTTTGCTATCTTGCTCACATATTT
>CACGGY010000010.1 GCA_902572675.1 uncultured Prochlorococcus sp.
CTTTTGCCTGAGCCACTTGCTCCCATTACCGCTAAATAATCACCTTTAAAAATTTCTAAATTTATGCTGTCTAAGGCTTTGACAGTTAGATCCTCTTGCCCATATGTTTTAGATATATTTTCTAAACTCGCGACTTTCTTAGACATTTATTGGAAAATTTTTCTAGGAAATATTGTTTGCTGTAGCAATAATATCTTGTAAGAAAGGAGTTTCTGAAACTGCTGTATTGGCTAATTTAAAAAGAGGATTAGATAGGATTCCTCCAAGAGCAGTTACCGCCACGCAAGTATAAAGTGCAATTCTCAAGGGGGGTAATCCTACAATACCCCAATTAATTTCAGGATATGATTTGACTATTTCAGAAGCTTCCTGTGGTTCTTTAACTACCATCATTTTTATCACTGAAATGTAGTAATAAATAGATATAACTGAAGTTACTAATCCAACAATTACTAGTAGATATTGATGATTTGCCCAACCCGCAAAGAACAAGTATATCTTTCCAAAAAATCCCAACATTGGAGGTAAACCTCCAAGAGATAGAAGACAAAGGCTTAAGCCTAATGTAATGAGAGGATCTTTTTGGTAAAGTCCTGAGTAATCAAGAATTCTGTCGGAACCAGTTCTTAGTGAGAAAAGTATTACACAAGAAAATGCACCCAAATTCATAAATAAATATGCAGCCAAATATAAAACAGCAGCTGATAAACCATCTTGCGTGCCAGATACTATTCCAATCATTACAAATCCTGCTTGTCCAATAGAACTGTAAGCTAGCATCCTTTTCATTGAGGTTTGAGCTAGAGCTACAACATTTCCTAGAGCCATGCTCAATATTGCCAAAATAGTAAATAAAAGTTTCCATTCCTCGTCAAAAGAGGAGAAAGTTGTGCTTAATATTCTTATTGCAAATGCAAAGCCTGCTGTTTTTGAACCAACAGATAAAAAAGCTACTACGGGAGTAGGAGAACCCTCATATACGTCTGGAGTCCATTGATGAAATGGAACAGCAGCAATTTTAAATGCAACTGTTGATAAGACAAATACAAGTGCTAATGAAGTAATGAAGGATGGCTTATTGATAATCTCTAAACCTATTGTCGCTAAGTTTGTTGAACCACTTAATCCATAAAGAAACGAGGATCCATACAAATAGACAGCAGCAGCAGCTGAACCAACAAGGAGGTATTTTAAGGCTGCTTCTGAACTTCTTGGATCTCTCTTGAGGTAACCAGAAAGTAAGTAGCTTGCTACAGATAAAGTTTCAAGAGATATAAATACACTAATAAGGTCAGTAGATCCACATAAAAGCATTGCTCCAAGGGTGGCCGAAAGAACTATCGCAGCAAACTCGCCAATTGGGCTACCACTTTGTTCTGTATACCGCCAACTTATAAGTAAAGATACCAAGGTTGATAAAGAAATTATTGCTCTAAATGCGATTGCCAAATTATCTGAATTAAAGGACCCAAGGAATGCGCTTTCTACCGGATTACTCCATTGCAATGCCAAGCTAACAAGAGAACTGCCAATTGATAAATAACAAATTATTGGTGCCCATTTTGATGCAGTTTTTTCTCCAGCCAAATCTACAAGAAGTGTTCCAACGATACCTAGTAAAATAAAAGCCTCTGGAATAATGGCTTGAGCATTTAAGTTAATTGTAAAGATTTCGTTGGGCACTTTATTAAATTGGATTAAATTAGATGTTTGATTGTAAGGGTCTAAGAGTTAATCTTAACTTGATTATAATTTGTGGGTATGATTTTTGAAATTTTCAGAAGAAATTACTTGAAAAAGCTTCAAATAATCATAATATGCCCTAACTGAACAAAAACACCAATTTTTGAAATAAACCTTGGATCACACACTCGTTATTGTTGAAAGTCCCACCAAAGCAAAAACTATAAGAAAGTTTTTGCCTTCTAACTATGAAGTTCTCGCTTCAATGGGACACGTAAGAGATCTTCCAAAAGGAGCTGCTGAAATACCTGCTGCGGTTAAAAAGGAAAAATGGTCAAGGATAGGAGTTAATACAACAGAAGATTTTGAACCACTTTATATAGTTCCGAAAGATAAGAAAAAGGTTGTTAAAGAGTTGAAAGATGCGTTGAAAGGTGCGACCAAGCTATTACTGGCAACTGATGAAGATAGAGAGGGAGAAAGTATTAGCTGGCATCTCATGCAAATACTTAAGCCTAAAATACCAACTAAGAGAATGGTTTTTCATGAAATTACAAAAAAGGCAATTAATAAAGCTTTAGACCAAACAAGAGAAATTGATATGGAACTTGTTCAGGCTCAAGAAACAAGAAGAATCTTGGACAGACTTTTTGGATATGAATTATCTCCTTTACTTTGGAAGAAGGTAGCCCCCCGACTATCTGCTGGTCGTGTTCAATCCGTTTCTGTAAGACTTCTTGTTAGGAGAGAGAAAGAAAGAAGATCCTTTAAAAAAGGTAGTTACTGGGGGATTAAAGCTTCTCTAGTAAAAGATAATATTACTTTCGAAACTAAATTATTCAGTTTAAACGGTCAAAGGATTTCTAACGGTTCCGATTTCGACGAACAAACCGGTAAATTAAAAGAAGGAAACAAATCTTTAATAATTGGAGAAGAACAAGTAAATGATTTATTGAAGACTTTTTCCTCAGAGGATTGGTTAGTCTCAAAAATCGAAAAAAAACCATCCACTCGTAAGCCAGTTCCTCCATTTACAACTAGCACATTACAACAAGAAGCAAATAGGAAACTTCGTTTGTCTGCAAGAGAAACAATGAGATGTGCCCAAGGTCTATATGAGAGAGGTTTCATAACATATATGAGGACTGATTCGGTCCATCTTTCCGAACAAGCTACAAAAGCTGCTAGAGAATGTGTCAGCTCTATGTATGGAAAAGAATATTTATCTAACTCACCAAGACAATTTAATTCAACTGCAAGAAATGCTCAAGAAGCACACGAAGCAATTAGGCCTGCGGGTGAGGTCTTTAAAACACCAAAGGAAACAAATCTAACTGGTAGAGACTTATCTCTTTACGATTTAATTTGGAAAAGAACTGTAGCTAGTCAAATGGCGGAAGCTAGGCTAACAATGATTAATGCTGAAATTAGTGTGGGGGATGGATTATTTAAATCGAGTGGGAAAAGTATTGATTTCCCAGGATTCTTCAGAGCTTATGTCGAGGGAAGTGATGACCCAAGCTCATCCCTTGAACAACAGGAAATTATTCTTCCAAACTTGACTACCGGAATAAGTCTTGAAGTTACTAATAAGGAATCTACTTTTCATGAAACTAAACCGCCCGCAAGATATACAGAGGCTGCATTAGTTAAAGTTCTTGAAAAAGAGGGGATTGGAAGACCATCTACCTATGCAAGCATTATTGGGACAATTGTGGATAGAGGTTATGCAAATATATCTTCCAATACTTTGGCTCCAACGTTTACAGCTTTTGCTGTTACTGCCCTATTAGAAGAACATTTTCCTGATTTGGTTGATACAACTTTTACTGCAAAAATGGAATCTTCATTGGATGAAATATCTTCAGGTAATCTTGAGTGGTTACCATACCTTGAGACTTTCTATAAAGGTAAAAATGGTCTTGAGGTAAAAGTACAGAAAACAGAGGGTGATATTGATGGTAAAGCTTATAGACAAGTTGATTTCGAAGACCTTCCTTGCGTAGTCAGAATTGGCTCGAACGGACCTTGGCTTGAGGGTACAAAAATTGATGAATCTGGTAATGAAATTCAGGCTAAAGGGAACCTTCCAATGGATATTACTCCTGGAGATTTAGATATAAAGCAAGTTGATCAAATTTTAAGTGGCCCATCAGATCTTGGAACTGATCCGAAAACTGGGGAAAAAGTCTTTTTAAGATTTGGCCCTTATGGACCTTACGTACAGTTGGGAAATAATGATCAAGATAAAGCTAAACCAAGAAGAGCATCATTACCCAAAGAGTTGAAAACTGATGATCTAACCCTAGATGAGGCTCTTGTCCTTTTAAGTTTGCCTAGATTGTTAGGAGCTCATCCTGATGGAGGAGTTGTTGAGGCTGATAGAGGAAGATTTGGTCCTTATATTAAATGGATTAAAAATGAAAATGAATCTGAAAATAGATCCTTAAAGAAAGAGGATGATGTTTTTACAATTGATATTAAACGAGCATTAGAAATTCTTGCGATGCCAAAAATGGGTAGAGGTGGTCAAGAGGTACTTAAAGACTTTGGAAATCCGAAAGAATTTAAAGAAAAAATTCAAATATTAAATGGAAGATATGGCGTCTATTTAAAATGTGGAAAAACTAATGTTTCGATTGCCAAAGATACTGATATAGAAAAATTTACCCTGGATGACGCAGTATCTCTTTTAGAAGAAAAACTAAAAGATAAAAAAGGCGCAATTTTAAAAAAAACAAAGATTAGTAATAAAAAAACTACAAGGAAAAAGAAAAGTTAGAAAAAATATGATTTTAAAAAAAAAAGAACTTTTTTTATTAATTTTTTTAATTTTCTTGCAATCATGCTCTGGAGGGAGGATTGGAAATTTTCTTGAAAGTAGTTTTAATGATTTAGAAAAAACAGGCAATAATGAAGATTTACAAAATAACTATTTATATAAAAACGATATCAATTTAGAAAAAGAAAACAAAAAATTTGATGATAAAAAAAATAAAAAAATTAAAAAAGTAGAAAAGCCAAAAAATGTTCCAGAAAATAAAAACGATATAAATTTAGAAAAAGAAAACAAAAAATTTGATGATAAAAAAAATAAAAAAATTAAGAATCTTTCAAAAAAAAGAAAAGTTGAGCTTCAATCTTACAAAATAATATTCATTTTAAAAGATGTAGATCCAAAAGATCCCACTGAAGAGTTGAGTTCCATATTGAGTAATTCTGAGGTAAATTTTGAAATAGAAAAGATTGAACGTATCTTAGATTCCAAAAGTAAAAGTATGAATAAAAATTAATTAAAAAAATTCAACAAAAAATGAAAATAACAACAAAAAATGAAGCATTAAATATTGTCGAGACCTCTTATTTAGCATCTCTTTCGTCTTTATTATGGGTTGCATTATATTATCTGCCAATTGGGGGAGCTTTATTAAGGTTGATTTTACCCCTCCCAATCATCTTGTTGCACTTGAGAAGAGGAACTAAAATTGCATTGGAAGGACTTTTAATACAATTTTTACTTTTATTCATAATTATGGGTCCTGTTAGAGGAACTTTATTTTTATTTCCTTATGGGATCTTGGCTTTTTGGTTAGGTTGGTGTTGGTTTAAAGAAAAGAGTTGGAAACTTAGTTTAACTGGGGGAGTTGTTATTGGCACCCTTGGCTTTTTAATAAGAGTAATAGCATTATCTACGTTGGTTGGAGATAATCTTTGGGTGTTAATTACTAGAGCGAGTTATGGTCTAATAGAAAAGTTCATTGGATTATTTAATTTACCTTTATATCCCTCAATTTTGAGTATACAAATAGGTGCAATTTTATTAATAATTTTTCAAGAAATAGTCTATGTTTTAACTGTACATGTAGTTGCCTATTCTCTGTTTCCTAAATTTAAATTAACCATCCCAGATCCTCCAAGATTATTAAATAGCTTAGTTGATTTTAATAATTAAAAAAAAAGAATGTACAGTACAGAATTAGGGATAAATTTTTTTGGTAATGAATCCAATAAAAAAAGACAACTTAATAAGATAGAAATACTGAAAAAGAATATTAAAAATTTAAAAATATTTCTTATAATTGCTGGCACTAATACGTCTCAAATTCCAGGAATTTCAGCAGCAGGTATTAATCCAAAATCAAGGAGAACAACTGCGCTCGCTGATGCCGAATTTTTGCTTGAGGGTGCTTCAAAAGATCATAAATATAAATTGCCTCTTCTCAATGCAGGAGTAACTCCTGCCCTAATCAGTCATGTTTGTTCAAAGCTTATAAATATTTATCCAGTTATTGTTCCTCTGGGAATAGGAGCAAAGCCTTATTTTAATCATTTGGTTGTAGAAGATAGAAATTTGGGCCCATCAAATTGTCTTACTACTGGTAAATCGATGACTAAAGAGAGAGTTTTAAATCTCTATGAAAAAGGTCTTGCGATAGGCAAATCCTTAAAACAACCAGCTTTAATTTCTGAATCTGTACCGGGGGGCACCACAACTGCTCAGGCAGTAATGGAAGCTTTTGGTTTGCAGGTATCTAATTTAGTAGGGAGTAGTTTATTTAAAGCTCCAAGAGAATTAAGAAGACAAGTAGTTGAAAGAGGACTTTTCAATGCAAATTTCAAGGCTGATTTCGACTCTTTTGATGTTGTCGCGGCGGTAGGTGATCCTTTCCAAGCTTTTTCAATGGGTCTTCTAATTGGTGCCAGGTTAGCAAAACAACCTGTAATTTTGTCTGGAGGAAGTCAGATGTTAGCGGTCATTTTGCTTGTATTAGAATTTTTAGATGAAAAAAATAAAGATGAATTTATTGAAGATGTTTTTATTGCGACAACTGGGTGGCTTGTTAAAGATAATTCTCTAAATGATTTAGTAAATCTAATTAATGAAAAATATGATGTCAAATTATTAGGTTTAGCCAGTCCTTTAAATTTCAAATCTTCAAAATACAAAGAATTGAGGGATTATGAATTGGGTCATGTAAAAGAAGGTGTAGGTGCTGGTGGAATATCATTGCTTGCTTTCTTAGATGGATTTAAAAATGAAGAAATAGTTTCATTGTGTCAACAAAATCTGGAAATGATGAAGGGCATAGGTCAAATTTCTTTAGAGAAGGATTGCTGAATGTTTTCAAAATTTGCAACCAGAAGAGAATTTTTAAATTGTGGTAAGCTTTCGCTTTTGTTTTTCTTAAACTCTTGCAGTAATCTACCTAATAAAGTAAAAATTGCATTACAAAATTCTTTTTATCCAGAATCTTTTAAAGATACGATTCCAAAAGATTGGAAGCATGAAAAAATTAATTTTGACAATATTCGGCTACAAAAAAATAGAAACACAATTTTAAATTCTGACTTTACTTTAATAAATGATGGATGGATTTCTAGTATAGATTTTTCAGAATTTGAAAAAATAAATGAATATGTACTGTTCGAAATTTTGGATAAGAGATCGATAGATTTTTTGGGAAGCTTTAATCAATATCAGAGGAGTAAATTATTTCCTATTGGCGTAGTACCCTATACAATTATCATTAAAAATAATAAAGACTTAATAAATTCAGCAAGAACATCTTGGGATTTTCTCCTTTCTAAAAAATTAACTGGGAAAATTATTTTTCCACAAAGTCCCAGAATAATATTGTCAATTGCTCAAAAAATTAATTCATTTAATTCTTTAAAAAAACTCAAAAGCCAAGCAATGTTATTTGATGATAAAAATATGCTCAATTGGTTGATTAATTCTGATGCTATTGTCGCAATAGTTCCTTATAGTCTTTGTTCAAAATATTTAAAAATAGATCCAAGGCTTTCTTTAGTTTTCCCAAGCCAAGGCGTACCTCTGATGTGGCATTTTCTACTTAGTCGATCAAATCTAAATAATGCAATATTAATTAAGTGGATTAAATCTTTAGAAAATAAATCAATAGTAGATAAATTAGTAAGCCAGGGTTGGTATCTTCCATTCAATAGTGATTATTCGCAAAGTAAATATAAAACTGAATTGCTCCCCATCTCAGGACCCTCTGAGAAATGTTGGAAAAATAGTTGGTCTTTCCCTGCCTTAACGAATGAACAAAAAATTAATCTCAAAGATATCTGGAATGAGTCCTTATCCCCATAATCTTTTTGTAGGATTTTCAATTAATAAGTTATGAGTTTCCTTTAATAAATTGGGTATATCTAATTTACTAGGGCATTTAGGAACACATTCATTACATTCTTGACAAAATGAGGAATTTTTTTCTTCCCACCAGTGGCCAGCTTTTCCTATTAAATTGTATCTTTCTTTTGAAAATTCTAATTGGCCATAACCAACAGATATATTTCTTAAACGAAGTATTTCTGGAATAGGCACTTCATTTGGACATGGAAGACAAGATCTACATTGTTCACATTTGGTTGAGTTTAATCTTTCATTAGAAACTTCCTCAATTTTATTAAGGGCGCTTTTTTCAAGTTTTGTAAGCCTCTCGAATGAGTTTCTAAGTTTATGCGCAAATTCAAAATCTTTTTTGTTTGTCGCCCCCAAGGATAAAGTTGTAATACCTTTTGCCAGAAGAAATCTATACGCTAATTCTAATGGATGAAAAGGCTTAGAGGCCTCTATCAAAATATCACTTGGAGAATATAATCTGCCGCCTTTATCTGCAGGTGATATTGCTAAAACTCCCATACCTTTTTTTATAGCTTCCTCTGCTAAAGCAATCTTAGATTGATCTAAATAATGCAAATGAAGACTACAAAAAGTAAAAACTTCACAGTTAATTGCATCTTTAATTAGTGAATAACTTCCGTGAGAACTAAAACCGACTTGATCAACTAGTTCCTTCTCAAGTATCCAAGATATGAATTTCTTACCCTCTCCAGCGAGAACCCAATCTAGATGTTTTTTTAAGTTGAGTCCGTGAATTGCAAGATTATTAATTTTCTCGCGATTTAAATTTTTAAGTGACTTTTTAAAATTATTTTTTAAAAAGTCAAAATCACCCTTTGGTAAAACTTTGGAAGTAATCACCCAATTTTTTTCTTTTATATTCTCTTCTATTGCCAATTTTTTTATTGAATTTCCAATAAGTGATTCAGCATCACCATAAGAAGGTGCTGTTTCTATGTGGTTTATTCCTACATAATGTGCATTTTTTATTATGCTATACATTTTTTCGAGACTTTCAGTTGCTCGCATTGTCCCTAAAGTGAATAAGCTCACTTTCGCCCCTTTACCAAATGATCTTTTTTGTGAATTAATAATCATCTAAATATGATCAATTTTTTTTTTACTCTTTAATTTATAATTGAAAATGATATAAAGTAAATTACAGTAAACACAAAATTTTGCAAAAATATTTTTCTTAAATCTATGTTCACAGGAATAATTCAATCAATTGGAAAACTAAAACAAGAAAAAAATATTTTAGAAATTGAAATTCTAGATAACTTATTTGATATGGCGATTGGAGACAGCATAGCTGTTGATGGAATTTGTTTGACAGTTAAAGAGATTTTTCAAAACAAATTTACTGTTGATGTCAGTGAGGAAACATTAAAAAAAACAACTTTAGGAGTAAAGTCGAACCTGAATCAGATTGTTAATTTGGAGCCGGCTCTTAGAGTTTCTGACCGTCTAGGAGGGCATATAGTCAGTGGACATGTTGATGGCCTTGGAACAGTTGAGAATATAGAGAAACTAGAGAAATCCTGGCTTTTATCTATAAAGTGGAAAAATAATAATTTTTCGAAATATGTAGTTAATAAAGGCAGCATTTGTGTAAATGGTATAAGTCTTACAATTGCGAAATATGAGCGGGAAGGAGAAATATTTACAATTGCGATAATTCCTCATACTTGGCATAACACAAATCTGAATAAATTAAATGTTGGTGACAGCGTAAACCTTGAGGCGGATGCACTAATTAAATATGTAGAGAAATTACTTTTATTCAATAAAAATAGTAATCAAGATTTATCTTCAAATAATATTTCTTCGGAATGGCTTAAAGAAAACGGTTGGTAAATTATATTTTTTAATTTAATGGAATCAGATAAATTGTTTTTGACTCTTTTTTAAGATCGATTTTAAATTCTTGACCAGGTTCTAGACCTAATTTTTTGGTGTAGGCATGACCAATTAATAG
Organism: uncultured Prochlorococcus sp.; assembly: GCA_902572675.1. Taxonomy (GTDB): domain Bacteria; phylum Cyanobacteriota; class Cyanobacteriia; order PCC-6307; family Cyanobiaceae; genus Prochlorococcus_A. Next base: position 9,813 of record CACGGY010000010.1, read on the forward strand.
GTTCCCATTGCCATGAACTTTAGTTTTGAATTCTGCCTGTCTGCCTCTTGAAACTCTATTACCATTTTTCCCCTGACGACCATTTCCTATTTTGTAACCCTTAGCTTCGATAAGCGCCCTATAAAAACTTTTTCTTAAGATTCTTCCGCTTGGACCTACGTAACCACAACCTTTTGCTATCTCATCTTCAGATTTTTTACTTAATAATTTTGCTTTTTCAAGAAGTTCTTTTCCTTCAAGCATTATCTGACAAATTTCTAATTATATATTCTTACTAAAAAGGAGAACTGTGGCAATATAAATTAATAAAAAATATATTTAATTTTTAAATTTAGTTTTTTATAAAAGATACAAGATAATAAATAAAATAACCCATATTCCATCTACAAAATGCCAGTACAATTCAACAGCTTCTAATGGAAACATATTTTTACTAGTTAATCTTCCACCATTGATTCTCGATTGCCAAGCAATAATTAAAATCATTAAAGTGCCTAAAGTGACATGTAATCCATGAAAACCAGTAAGAGCATAAAAAGTACTTGCAAATAAATTATCGGTTAATCCAAAAGGTAAATGAAAATATTCAAATAATTGACATATTAAAAATATAATTCCAAGAAAAGCAGTGATAAACAACCATTTTTGGGAATCAGAGTTTTTATCTTTTAAAAGCGCTTTGCCTGCTTTATGGAAGGTTGCACTACTAACAAGTAACAAAATTGTATTGAGTGTAGGTATTGGTAGTTCTAATTCATAAATAGCACCATCAGGTAATGGATTTACTGCTTTATAAGTTAAATAAGCAGCAAAGAATCCGGCAAAAGTCATTCCGTCGGCAATTAGGAAAGTTATAAGACCAAACATTCTGAAGTCTTGATGTGTTTCATTAACTTCAGAATTATTTTTTTGAATTTCTTTTGAGCTATCTAGTGTTGTCATATGTTTTTATTTCTGTTCAGAAATTTCTTTACCATAACCATATGGTTCTTCCACTAATGGAGCTTCTCCTTCCCAATTTTCAACTGGAGGTGGAGAAGAAGTTAACCATTCAGGTGTAAGAGCATTCCAAGGGTTATCTCCAGCATTTTTTCCATTTCTCGCACTAAGGAATACGTTAATTAAAAAAGGAATTGTACTTATAGCCATCAAAAGAGCCCCAAGGCTACTAATTTGATTAACGAACTGGAATTGAGGATCATATTCTGCAACTCTTCTTGGCATTCCATTTAAACCAAGCCAATGTTGAGGAGCAAAGCACAAGTTAAATCCAATAAAAGTAATTATAAAGTGTAAAATTCCTAATTTTTCATTGAGCATTTTCCCAGTTACTTTGGGGAACCAATGATAAATGGAAGAGAAAATAATAAAAACAGTCCCTCCATAAACTATGTAATGAAAATGGGCTACAACGAAATAGGTATCATGTACGTGAATATCGAAAGGTACCTGTGCCAAAGCAACTCCTGTAATACCTCCAAAAACAAAATTTATAATAAATCCGCAAGAGAATAACATTGCACTATTAATGGAAATTTTACCTCCCCATAATGTTGCAACCCAATTGAAAAATTTTATACCTGTCGGAACAGCAATAAATGCTGTGGCGATAGTAAAGAATAATCTCATCCAAGGGGGCGTTCCACTCGTAAACATGTGATGCGCCCAAACAACTAAACCTAAAACTACTATCCCCATTATTGAAAAAACCATTGTTGTATATCCAAAAAGTGGTTTTCTAGCGTGTACAGGAAGTATTTCACTAACTAAACCAAATGCAGGAAGGACCATAATGTATACAGCTGGATGAGAATAAAACCAAAATAAATGCTGATAAACTACGACATTGCCACCTAAAACAGGATTGAAAAAACCTGTATTAGCGATGATATCGAAGCTAAGTAGAATTAAAGTGCCTGCTAAAACAGGAGTTGACAAAACAACTAATAGACTTGTTCCAAGCATTGCCCAACAATACATTGGCAACTGCATAAGTTTTAATCCTGGCCTTCTTAGTTTGATAATGGTCGCGATAAAGTTTATTCCACCAAATATAGAACTGCCTCCAAGTAATAAAACGCTCAGAATCCAAATAATTTGTCCCGATTGAGGAGTAGTTATGCTCAAAGGAGGATAAGCCGTCCATCCAGCCTGAGCAGCACCCTCAACAAAATAGCTAGCTACCAGCATCAAACCTGAAGGAGGAATTAACCAAAAAGCTACTGCATTTAATCTTGGGAATGCCATATCTCTCGCACCTACATAAAATGGAATTAAATAATTTCCAAAAGCACCGTTAACTACAGGAACTATCCAAAGGAATATCATTATTGTTCCGTGTAAAGTTAAAACTTGGTTATAAACATCTCTTGGCATAAAATCAGACATTGGGCTGGCCAGTTCAATTCTTATAGCGCTCGCTAGAGTTCCTCCTATTAAATAGAAGAGAAAACCGCAAACCAAGTATTGAATCCCAATTACTTTATGATCAAGGCTAAAACTAAAGTATCTAAGCCAGCCTTTGGGTTGAAGACTTTCATTATTAGTTTTTTGTGGATCAATTGATATTGTCATAAATTTACCTCGGGTTTTTTATTTTTGTTAAACCATTCGTTGTAATCAGATTCTTCTTCAACAACTATCGAGGCTCTCATTCCTCCATGATATGGGCCACATAATTCTGCACAAATTATCGGATATTTTCCTACTTTTGTAGGAGTGAAATTTAGGATAGTTGGTTGTCCAGGAATAATATCCTGCTTAATTCTGAACTCTGGTACCCAAAAAGCATGAATTACATCTTTGGATTCCATTTTCATTGATACTTTTTGATCAACAGGAACGTGAAGTTCTCCTGATATGAAATTGCCCTTGGGATAATTGAATAGAAATGCAAATTGCATAGCCGAAACTTCAATTGATAAATTATTTATAGCTATTTCATTATCAGAAGTTTGACTTATTCCAGCCCATATTTTTTCAGTATTAGAACTCATCATTTCATGATTATGATTTAGTTCTTTCATCCCTCCCATTCGATCGTAGATGTTGTAGCTATATAGACCTATTAATAAAACAATTATTGAAGGGATAATTGTCCACACAATTTCTAAGCTTAAATTTCCCTCTAAAGCTATACCATCGCCTATCTGATCATTTCTTTTCCTAAATTTAAATAAGCTATAAATAACTGCTATTGTCATACCTATAAAAATAATTAATCCAATAATGAAAAGAATTTTAAAAAGTTCATCGTAAATTGGTGCATTAATACTTGCTTCCGCTGGGAGCAAATTTACATTAAAACCAATCCAAAAAGATATAGCAAAAACGAGAGAAATAATTAGTATTAAATAAATGTTTTTATTTAACAATTGATTCCTTAAAAAATTGTATTTATATCCTCAAGATATTCAATTTTTTTAATCCTGCATCCTTTGTTAAAAGAAAAACATTTAAATTCACAACTTCTTAAGATTTATGAAATAAAAGGCGTATTATTAATAACTTTTTAGAGTTAATTGTCAGGGAAAAAAGATTAAATTAGTAAATTATTTTTTAAATTAAAGATATTAATTTTTAATTAATGTTTGGATTTTGAATCTAATTTATTATGCAAAATAATAATAGGTTTTATCCATTTGATTAATAACCAATTATATAAATCAAAATATCTGACAGTTTTTAAAAGGTTGGGAAGTCATAGTGTACTCGCACTCATCGCACTAATCGTAATTGGAGGTGCTACCAGAGTCATGGAGGCCGGACTTGCCTGCCCAGACTGGCCATTGTGTTATGGATCTTTTTTGCCTTTTAATCATATGAACTTAAGAGTATTTCTAGAGTGGTTTCATCGTCTAGATGCTTTTCTGGTTGGAATATTAATTCTTTTTAAATTTACCCTTTCAATAATCTGGAAAAATGAAATTCCAAATTGGTTACCTAAAACTTATTCATTATTACTTTTTCTCGTTATTGTCCAAGGATCTTTTGGAGCTTTAACAGTAATAAACCTGCTTGATTCATATACTGTTACTGGACATCTTTTAATAGCTTTTCTACTTCTCATCACAACAATTTCAATAAATCAAAATTTAGAAAATGATGACATAGAAGAGCCATTAATTTGGTGGAAATTATTATTGTTTGTTCCTCTTTTACTTACTCTGATTCAATCTTTTATTGGTGTAAGGCTTTCATCTACTTGGTCAGCACATATTTGCTTATCTTTTAATAAACAATGTCTAATTCTAAATACTCATAAATTATTTGCTTTTCCAATTGCTTTTTCAATTCTATTAATTATTGCTACTGCAATTTATAAGAGAAATTTACTTAATGAAAATTGGAAATATCTCTCAGCACTTATTTTTCTCTTGTTTTCCCAAATTGCTTTGGGTGTTTTAAGTCTTAAAACAAACTTAAATGAACCTATTTTTATTATCGGTCATCAACTTAACGCCTCTTTATTTATTGCGATATTAACAACATTAATTTTTAGAAATCCTTTTACCAAAAAAGGTCTAAACCACTCCCTAAATTCTCAAATGGTTGGTGTCAATTCATGAACAGTAGTAACTTAGAAAACTTGAAATATAAATCTTCAATTAGGGATGAAGTTGTACCTTCAAGAAAAAGATTAACTTTGCCACCTTGGCTTGAAGTAGCAAAACCTAGATTAATTCCACTTTTACTGGCAACAACTTTAGGAGGAATGGCCTTAACAGAGGAATGGCCTTTGTCTTCACCTAAGCTTATCTGCACTTTAGGAGGCGGTGCTTTGGCAGCAGCAGCAGCAGGAGCTCTTAATTGCTTGTGGGAAATGGAATTAGATAAAAGGATGACAAGAACTAGTAAAAGAGCCTTGCCAGCAGGAAAATTGTCATCTGAGACTGTATTTTTAGCTGCCGTATCATGTACTTTGGCAGCTTCGATGCTTTTAGTAAGTGGTGTAAATTATTTGGCTGCGGGATTAACTCTTCTAGGCTTATTTAGCTATGTAATTTTATATACAGTTATTTTGAAACCTCGTACAACCAAAAATATTGTTTTCGGAGGAGTTGCTGGCGCGATACCACCTTTAGTTGGTGCATCTGCTGCTACAGGGCATGTAGGCCTAAGTGGTTGGTGGTTGTTTGGTTTAGTAATGTTATGGACTCCAGCTCATTTTTGGGCACTTGCAATTTTATTGAAGGATGATTACGCATCTGTTGGTATTCCTATGCTTCCTTCTGTTAAGGGATCTGTTTTTACTGCTAAAGCGATTTCTCGTTACGGATGGGCAACAGTTTTGATGAGTATTATGGGAGTCTTTGCTTTACCTGAAGGGGGTCTATTATACGGAATTATGTTATTGCCATTTAATGGAAGACTTTTGCAATTAATAAATGAATTAAAGAAATCTCCTGATGATCTTTCAAGAGCAAAGTCTCTTTTTAGGTGGTCTATTCTCTATATGTTTGGTATTTGTCTTTTGTTATTAATTTCCAGAACCCAACTATCCGTAGAATTTGAGCAGCAATCTATGCAAATATTTTTATCTATAGTATCCCTGCTTAGTAATTAAATTAGATGTAAAATGTTTTATAAGAAAAAGTAAGTTTGATGAATTATATAAAAGTTAAAGGGCTCTCAAAATCTTATTCAGAAATCAAGGCTTTAAAAAATTTATCAATGGAAATTGAAGCTGGAACATTATTCGGAATACTAGGTCCAAATGGTGCTGGCAAATCAACACTTATAAAAATACTCGCTACTTTAATAGAGCCTGATAGTGGAGAAGTTTTAATAAATAATATTAATCTGATAAAAAATTCAAGGAAAATTAGAGAATTAATTGGTTATGTTGCCCAGGACATTGCACTTGATAAAATATTAACTGGAAGAGAGCTTTTGGATTTTCAAGCAGATTTATATCACATCAACAAAAACAAAAAATTTGAAAGAATAAATAAATTAATAGATCAATTAGAAATGAATGATTGGATTGATCGTAAGTGCGGAACTTATTCAGGGGGAATGAAAAGAAGAATAGATCTTGCCGCTGGATTATTACATTTACCCCAAGTATTAATATTGGATGAACCTACAGTTGGTTTAGATATTGAAAGTAGAAATATCATATGGCAACTTTTGAAAGATTTGAGAAATAAGGGAATGACTATTATTTTGAGCAGTCACTATCTTGATGAAATAGATAAATTAGCAGATAAATTAGTGATAATTGATAATGGAAGAGTTATAGCACAAGGGGCTCCTACAGATCTGAAAAATAAATTAGGAGGAGATAGAGTAACTTTGAAAGTAAGAGAATTTAGTAATCAGGAAGAGGCAAAAAATATATGCCAAATTTTATCTTCAATAGATGGAATTAGTCAGATTATCATAAATGAAGCTCAAGGTTTCTCGATAAATTTTGTAGCAGATAAGGAAAAAGATTTACTTACGAAGCTCAAAGTGGAATTGGCCTTCTCAAAGTTTGAAATTTTTTCTCTTACCCAAAGTCATCCCAGCTTAGATGATGTATATCTTCAGGCAACGGGGAAAACATTATTGGATGCCGAAATTTCTATGGCAGGGAAAAGAGACCTTAAAAAAGAATCAAAGCAATCAATGCGATAAAAAAATTTTGGTTAACTAACTATAATGAGAATTAATTACTGCTAATTATGGAATTACAAAAATATAATTTATTTTTTTTATATCAAGAAACATTTGCCTTAACAAAGAGATTATTTATTCAATTAAAAAGAAGACCATCAACTCTTTTAGCTGGAATCTTACAACCTATAATTTGGCTTTTTTTATTTGGGGCATTATTCTCTAAAGCTCCTGAAGGTTTTTTACCAGGAGTTGATTCTTATGGGAATTTTTTAGGAGCAGGGCTTATTGTTTTTACTGCTTTTAGCGGAGCCTTAAATTCTGGTCTTCCTTTAATGTTTGATAGAGAGTTTGGATTCCTTAATAGATTACTTGTGGCTCCTTTAACCAGTAGATTATCCATAGTTTTATCTTCTTTTTTTTACATAACAATCCTGAGCTTTGTTCAGAGTATTGTAATAATGGTTGTTTCATACACTTTGGGATATGGATGGCCAAACTTATATGGTTTAGGAATTGTGTTTACAACACTAATCCTATTAGTTCTTTTTGTGACATCAATAAGTTTATGTTTAGCGTTTGTTTTGCCCGGACATATTGAATTAATCGCTCTTATATTTGTGATAAATTTACCTCTTCTTTTTGCAAGCACTGCCTTAGCTCCAATCTCTTTCATGCCAAATTGGCTTGGGTGGTTAGCTTCATTAAATCCATTAACTTTTGCGATTGAACCTATTAGGACTGCTTATACACAAACTATGAATTTAGAATTAGTGGCTTTACATGCCCCATATGGTGATTTAACTTGTAAGAGTTGTATATCAATTTTATTTTCTTTAACAGTTTTTTCCTTGATTATCATAAGGCCTCTGTTAAATAGAAAGCTAAATTAATAAATTTATGCTCTTAAAAGATCATCTAATAGAAGTTTTTAAAAAAGCCTCTTCAGAAAATAATATTTTGCTTAAAGAAAATATTGTTCTTAAGTGGGTGCATAGATTTGGTATTGATTCTTTAAATGATTTGTTAATACATAGCCCAGCACAAAGGGAAAATCATGAAGAAGAAAATCAAGAACAATTAACTTTAATTGATGAAAATCATGAAGAAGAAAATCAAGAACAAATAACTTTAATTGATGAAAATCATGAAGAAGAAAATCAAGAACAAATTATGCTTGAAGCTTTAAAAACTATAGAAAATTCAGAAGAAACAAATAGTGAGTCAAATTACTTAAAAATTTCTAACAACAATCAATTAGTCAATATTAAACAAGATTCTAATCAAATAAATCAATATATTAAAAACCCAAAATTACCACTACCTAATATTAAAAATTTAAGAAAATGGATTAATAAAGATAAAAAAGCTAGTTAGCTTTTTACATCATGCCTGGCATACCCATGCCGCCCATACCTGGCATACCCATGCCGCCCATACCTGGCATGCCCATGCCGCCCATACCTGGCATACCCATACCACCCATGCCTCCCATGGGATCTCCACCTGGTCCTCCAGGAGCTGGGGCTTCAGGTTCTGGAATGTCGGCCATCGCAACTTCTGTTGTGAGGAGCATAGCTGCAATAGATACTGAATCTTGAAGAGCTAATCTTATTACTTTAGTTGGATCTAATATTCCTGAATCTTTTAAATCCTCATATTTACCTGAATTAGCATTGAAGCCTTTGTTAAGTCTTTTAATTTCAGCGACAACTACATCACCATTAAAACCAGCATTTTTTGCAATTTGTTTAGTAGGTTCCAAAAGGGCTTCTTTTACTATATTTATCCCTGTTCTTAAATCATCGGAAGATTTTTGACTTAAATTTAAAAGTTCATCTGATATTTCAATTAAAGTTTGTCCTCCTCCAGAAACTACACCCTCTTCAATAGCAGCTTTCGTAGCATTAAGGGAATCTTCGATTCTTAACTTTTTGTACTTCATCTCTGTTTCTGTTGCAGCTCCAACTTTGATAAGTGCTACTCCTCCAGCTAGTTTTGCAATCCTTTCATTGATTTTGTCCTGATCATACTCTGAGTCTGTTATTTCAACTTCTCTCTTTAATTTTTCTACTCGCGCTTTAACCAAATCTTTAGTGTCTTCGAAGGCAACAATTGTCGTTTTGTCCTTCGTGATAGTTATTTTTTTTGCTTTGCCTAAATCATTAATCGATACTTTATCAAGTGTCATCGATTTATCTTCACTAATTAACTTAGCTCCAGTAAGAATAGCAATATCTTCAAGGGCAGCTTTTCTTCTCTCGCCAAATAACGGAGCTCTTACAGAAGCTACATTTAACACTCCACTATTCTTATTCAAAACCAAGGTGGTTAAAGCCTCTCCTTCGATATCTTCAGCAAGAATTAGAAAAGGTGAGCCTGATTTCTGAATTTCTTCAAGTATTGGAACCAGATCAACTAAAGTTGAAATTTTTTGATCAGTTATTAATATTTTAGGGTTTTCAAGTTCACAAACTTGTCTTTCTTGGTCTGTTACGAAATATGGGGAACTATAGCCTCTATCAAAAGACATTCCTTCAGTTATATCTAATTCTGTATCTAGTGATTGAGATTCTTCGACAGTTATTACACCATCTGAAGTAACAATATCCATTGCCTTTGAAATTATAGATCCAATTTCTTCATCACCCCCAGCACTCACTGTTGCAACTTTTTGGATATCAGAACCACTTAATGAAATACTTTTGGAACTTAATTTTTCTAAAACAAAACCTAGGCCTACCTGCATACCTTTTTTTAACTCCATAGGACTGGCACCAGAAGCAATATTTTTTAATCCCTCCTGAACCATCTTTTGAGTCAAAATAGTTGCTGTGGTTGTTCCATCACCAGCACTCTCTTTGGTCTTAGATGCAACTTGTTCTATTAATTTCGCGCCTAAATTAGAAATAGGGTTTTCAATTTCAATCTCTTTAGCAACAGTGGATCCATCTCTTACTATATCTGGCGAACCAAATTTTCTCTCTATTACTACGTTTTTTGCCTTCGGTCCAATAGTAACCTTTACTGCATTAGCTACGAAATTTACACCTTTTTCTAACGCTTCTCTTGATTCATTAGAAAAACTCAACTGTTTTGCCATGTTTACTGGGTCATTTCTCTTACTCTAATCTCCCATAGAATCATTTTTAAGGGATATTTAATTAAGTGGGGAAAGCCGAATTTCTTTTAATGAGTCATACAAATTAATTCAAATAAGAGTATCTTTAAGGTATGGATGAAACAAATAATCTTATTTTTACTCTTACAGCAATCCTCGCGATTGCTATGACACTAATATATTTTCCTCTTAGGTTTTTCTTGACATTAACTGCTAGAAGTCGAAGATTAAAACTCTTACAAAAAATTAGAAGGTTAAGAGATGAATTGGGCCAACCTTACGAAAGTACATAACTAAATACTCATGCCACCGTCAATACTAATTGTTTGTCCTGTAATGTAACTTCCAGCATTACTTGAAACTAAGAATGACACTAAGTTTGCAATTTGAGAACAACTTCCTAATTTCCCTAAAGGAATAACTTTAAGAATATCTTCAGTATTAAGTTTTTCAGTCATCTCTGTTTCTATAAATCCTGGAGCTATTGCATTTACGTTTATACCTCTTGAAGCAAATTCTTTAGCGCAAGTTTTCGTGAACCCAATAACTCCAGCTTTGGCTGCAGAATAATTTGCTTGACCGGGATTACCAATTAATCCAACAACAGATGAAATATTTACGATACTACCGCTTCTTTTTTTCATCATAAATTTTGAAGCATATTTTGTACAAAGAAAAACTCCTTTTAAGTTTGTATTTAATACGTCATCCCATTGTTCTGATTTCATTCTCATCAATAGTCCATCTCTAGTAATACCAGCATTGTTAATAAGGATATCAATGGTGCCATTAATTTTTATGATTTCTTCAAAAGCTGAACTGACAGAATCTTCTTTTGATACATCAAATTTTAATTTATGAGCTTTACCTCCCGAATTTTTAATTGAATTTATAACTTCTTCAGCTTTTTCATCGGATGAAGAGTAATTAATAAAAACTTCTGCACCTAGGCGACTTAGTTCTAAAGCAATTTCTTTACCAATTCCTCTGCTAGCTCCAGTGATTAATGCAACTTTGCCTGATAATGAATCTGTATTGGACATTATGAGATTTTATAATTTTCAATCGTAGTACTATTTGTGTAAAGATATTGCTTTTATTTATAATTGTCTTGAAAATATTAATACCTTTTATCGTGCACTTTTTAATACCAGCTGCAGGTAGTGGTAGCAGAATGAAAGCTGGAAAAAATAAATTACTTATTGATTTAGAGGGAGAGTCTTTGATTTATTGGACACTTAAATCAGTATTTTCTGCAAGCTCAACAAATTGGGTTGGAATAATTGGGCAACCGAAAGATAAAGAGTTATTATTAAATTCAGCAAAGGATTTTGCCGATAAAGTTCATTGGATTAATGGTGGTGAAACCAGACAAAAGTCAGTTTTTAATGGTTTAAAAGCGCTGCCAAAAGATGCTGAAAAAGTTTTAATACATGATGGTGCTAGATGTCTAATTAATCCTGAATTGATAGACCAATGTGCAAAGCAGTTAGACGAAAATGAAGCTGTTATTTTGGCTACTAAAGTTACTGACACAATAAAGTTTGTTGATAATGAAGGTTTTATTAAAGAAACACCAGATAGAAATTATTTATGGGCAGCGCAAACTCCTCAGGGCTTTTTAGTAGATAGATTAAAAAAAGCTCATACGATGGCAATTGATAAAAACTGGAAAGTCACAGATGATGCCTCATTATTCGAAATGCTTAATTGGAAAGTAAAGATTATTGAAGGAACTTATTCAAATATAAAAATTACATCTCCTATAGATTTGAAAATAGCAAAACTTTTTGTGAAGAACTCCTAGTTATAAAGGTTTATCGATACTAAGAATGCCTTTATCACCATTTAAGGTGGCTTCATACCCTAACGGGATGCATGCATTCCCTGAAATATGGCCTATGGGGAGGTCAAAAATAATAGGAAAATCAAACTCCTGGAGTCTTTCAATAATGCAGT